>DBGDZK010000169.1:0-33000 GCA_048373195.1 Collinsella sp. | reverse complement strand
CCTTTGACCAGGCGGCTCGCTTTTTGCTTCCCATCTGCTTCGCGCCCCTCTTCAAACGTTGGTATCATTGCTCAATCAAAGTGATACCAATAAACGTGAGGTCGCCGCGTGATGATCAGAAAAACCCTCGATACCGACATTCCCGCCGTCATGGCTATCTATTACGCCGCCCGCGCCTTTATGCGCGCGCATGGCAACGCCACGCAGTGGCCCGAGGGCACGCCTTCGGCCGAGCAACTGGCTGCCGATATTGCCGCTGGTGGCAGTTACGTGTGCGAAGTCGACGGCCGCGTGGTGGCGACGTTTGCCTTTTTACCGGGCCCGGACGAGTGCTATGACGCAATTGAGGACGGTCAATGGCGCAGCGACACTCCGTACGCCGTGCTGCACCGTGTGGCGTCCGATGGCACCGCGCACGGCATCGCGGCTGCGATGTTTGCCTTTGCCAAGGAGCGCGCCAACCACCTGCGTATCGATACGCATCAGGATAACCTGCCCATGCAGGGTGCGAGTATTAAGGCGGGGTTCGAGCGTGCCGGCGTCGTGTATGTGTCGGACGGCACGCCGCGTGTTGCGTTTGACTGGCTGCGCGAGGCATAAGAGCGAGGGCTCATATCAATAATTCGTGCGAACGAAAATGGCCCCGGGTGGGGCTATTTTCGTTCGCTGCACTGTTTTGCAAGCCGGCTTTCGCAAGGCGCGAACCTACGAAAATCGCCGCGCGGCAACGCAGGGCGATGAGCTCGGTCGGGGGATAGGGCCCACTTCGCCCGCCGGCCCGTAAATTGTATCATCCAGTGTGGAACGAGGATGCCCGTTGTCGCGTGCGATGGGCTTGCAATAAGAGGAGAGCCATGTCGAAGCAAGTGGTCGTTGGAATCTTGGCGCATGTCGATGCTGGCAAGACCACGCTGGCCGAGGCCATGCTGTTCAATGCGGGTCGCATCCGCAAGCGCGGCCGCGTGGACGATGGCGATTCGCATCTGGACACTAACGCGATCGAGCGCGAGCGCGGCATCACGATCTTCTCGTCGCAGGCCGTGCTCGACCATGGCGATACCCACGTCATGCTCGTGGATGCGCCGGGGCATGTCGATTTTTCTGCCGAGGCGGAGCGCACGCTGCGCGCACTCGACTACGCGATTTTGGTTGTGGGCGCCAACGACGGCGTGCAAGGGCACACCGAAACCCTATGGCGCCTGCTTGCGCGCTATGACATCCCGACGTTCATCTTCATCAACAAAATCGATTTGGAGAATCCCGGCCGCGATGTTTTGCTGGCACAACTTAGGCAACGTCTTTCCGAGGGCTGCCTGGATGCCAACGAACTGCTGGCGGGCGGCGCCGTTCAGGAGGACGCTGCTGCGTTGGACGAGGCGGCGCTCGAGGAGTTTTTTGAAGCGGGCGAGCTTTCTGTCGCAACGCTGTCGCGCATGGTTGCCGAGCGCAAGCTCTTTCCCTGCTTTGCCGGCTCGGCGCTCAAGGACCAAGGCGTGGACGAGCTGCTGGATGGCATATGCGCGCTGATGCGCGAACAGGCGTGGCTCCCGGAGTTTGCCGCGCGCGTCTATCGTGTCAGCCGCGGGGATCACGGCGAGCGTTTGGCTTGGGTTAAAGTGACCGGCGGCACGTTGCATGCCAAGCAGATGATTGACGGACGTTCCGGTGCCGAGGCATGGGAGCAAAAGATCGACCAGGTGCGCATCTATAACGGCGAGAAGTATGAGCTTGCCCAAGAAGTTGCTGCTGGCGGTATTTGTGCCGTGACGGGTCTTGCGCACGTTCGCCCGGGGGACGCCCTGGGCGCGGAGCCCGCGGGCGATGCGCCCGTCATTGCGCCGGTCCTCACCTATACGGTGCTGCCGGGCGAATACGACGTCCATGCGGTGTTCAAGGCGTTGACTGAGCTGGCGGACGAAGATCCCATGCTCGGCGTAAGCTGGAATACGCATCTCGAGCAGATTCACTTGCAGTTGATGGGCGCCGTGCAGCTCGAGGTCGTGCAGCGGGTGCTGGCCGATCGCTTCGGTCTTTCGATTGCGTTTGAGCCCGGCGGCATTCTCTATAAGGAGACCATTTCGCAGCCGGTCGAGGGTGTGGGCCACTTTGAGCCACTGCGCCACTATGCCGAGGTGCATCTGCGTCTGGAGCCGTTGCCGGCGGGTTCGGGCGTGCAGTTTGGCACCGTGACCTCGACCGACGAGCTCGACTTGAACTGGCAGCGTCTGGCGCTCACCAACGCCATGGAGCGCGATCACCTGGGCGTGCTGACTGGCTCGCCCGTCACCGATGTGCGCATTACGCTCACGGGCGGCCGTGCGCATGCCAAACACACCGAGGGCGGCGATTTTCGCCAGGCCACGTACCGCGCGATTCGCCAGGGGTTCATGCAGGCGCGTGAGGCGGGCGCGGCGGTGCTGTTGGAGCCGTGGTACCACTTTGAGCTCGAGGTGCCGGGGGAGTGTGTGGGCCGGGCGCTTTCGGATGCTACGCGTATGGGTGCCGAGTACGAGCCGCCGACGATGGCGGGAGACCGCGCCAAGCTCATGGGCCGCGTGCCGGCATCCGAAGTGCAGGATTACGCGCTGGAGGTGGCTGCCTATACGAGTGGCCGCGGGCATCTGTACCTGGAGTTTGCCGGCCACGCGCCCTGTCATGATGCTGAGCGCGTAATTGAGGCGGCCGCCTATAAGCCCGAGGCCGATCTGCCCAATACGCCCGACTCGGTCTTCTGCTCTCATGGCGCCGGCTACACCGTCAAGTGGCACGACGTCCCCGCCACGGCGCACGTAAAGGTCGATCCCGCCACCTTTCGCCCCTGGCGAGCAGCAGACGCCGAGTTTTTCGGCCACATGTGACAAAGGGACAGTTCCTTTGTCACATGCTATTGGTATAACTCGGTACAAGTTGGTATAACTATTGCCAAGGTTTGCCAATCCGAGGAGGCCGACATGAATCCAAATCCCTTTAAGCCCACGGCTGGCAAGCGGCCTCCGATGCTCATCGGTCGCGAGTCGGTCATCGAAGATTTCGAGGAAGGACTCGATAACGGCGCCGGAGCGCCGGGCAGGCTCATGCTCATTACGGGAAACCGCGGCTGTGGCAAAACGGTTCTCCTGCGGGAGCTGCAACGTCTAACCAGCGAGCGCGGATGGGCGGTTGTCTCCGATTCCGCTTCGCTTGGCTTATGCGACCGCTTGGCCGACGCGCTTCGCTCGAATAAACCCGTTGTGACGTCAATGGAGCTCGGGCCGTCATTTGGCCGGATGTCGGTCGAGGCGGCGCGGGCAAAGGGCGAAACGTTGCGAGGGCTGGTCAACGAGCGCCTCAAGAAGCTCGGTCCAGGCAAGGGCATACTGTTTGCGATTGACGAGGCCCAATCGGCGTCTATCGAGGAACTGGCGGCTCTTGCTGTTCTCTATCAGCAGGTGCTCGGAGACCAGGATGCCACGGGCTTGCCCGATAGCGACCAGCGCGGTCTTGCGCTGGTGTTCGCCGGCTTGCCCAGTATGGTTGACGATCTGCTCGAAGAGCCGAGCGTGACGTTTTTGCGGCGTGCCCAGCAGCGTACGCTGGGGGCGATATCTTTGCCCAAGGTGCGCGATTCGTATATCCAGACGGTCAAAGACGCTGGTCTTTACGTTGACGCGGAGACGGCGGACCTTGCGGCGCGCAAAAGCATGGGGCATCCCTATATGGTTCAGCTGGTGGGCTATTACATGTGGCGGTCTGCTGTCCGGCGTGGCTCGCAGGTCATCGAAAGGCGCGATGTCGAGGATGGCCATGCGGATGCCGTCTCCGAGTTCTACGAAGCGGTTGACGCGCCCCTGTATTACGGGCTGCGCAGTCCACAGCGCCTCTTTATCGAGGCCATGGCGGTTGACGAGGGTAAACCGACGCGAATGGCGGACATCATTGAGCGCTGCGATCGCACTCAGAGCTGGGCGAGTAAATATCGCGCAAGCCTGATTCGCGAGCGCGTCATCGAGGCTGCCGGATACGGCCTCGTCCGATTTACCGTGCCCATGCTGGGCGAGTATATCCGCGACCGCATTTTATGGCATGAGTAGGGTGATAAAGGTGACGGAACAGAAGATGAGCCCGCAGGCTATCGAGGTGCGTGGCGCGCGCGTCCATAACCTTAAGGACGTCGATATCGATATCCCGCTGGGAAAGCTCGTGGGTATTGCCGGCGTGTCGGGTTCGGGCAAGAGTTCGCTGGCGCTGGGGGTTCTTTATGCCGAGGGTTCGCGTCGCTACTTGGAAGCACTCAGCACCTATACTCGACGTCGCCTGACACAGGCCGAACACGCCCAGGTGGATGAGGTCTTGCACGTGCCGGCGGCGCTCGCATTGCATCAGCGCCCCAGCGTGCCGGGCGTGCGTTCCACTTTTGGCACCATGACCGAGCTCAACAACAGCCTGCGTCTGCTCTTTAGCCGCTGCGCCCATCACGTGTGCCCGCACTGCGGGGCGCGCGTGGAGCCGAGCCTTAACGTGGCTGCGGGCCTGTCGCTCACGTGTCCGATATGCGGCCGCGAGTTCTACGCGCCGAGTGCCGAGGATTTGGCTTTCAATAGCGGTGGTGCGTGCCCTACCTGCGGCGGCACCGGTGTCATGCGCGAGGTGGACGAAGCGAGCCTGGTGCCCGACGAGTCAAAGACCATCAACGAGGGTGCAGTGCTTCCCTGGGGTACGCTCATGTGGGATCTGATGAAGCAGGTGGCAGGCGAGATGGGCGTACGCACCGACGTACCGTTTAACCAGCTCACGCCTCAAGAGCGCGATATCGTGTTCCACGGCCCGGCGGTCAAGAAGCACATTCTCTACGTTCCCAAAAACGGCGAGGGCGCCACGTCGCTCGACTTCACCTATTACAACGCCGTCTATACCGTCGAGAATGCGCTCGCCAAGGTTAAGGACGACAAGGGCCTCAAACGCGTTGCGCGCTTTTTGCGCGAGGGCCCATGCCGCGACTGCAGCGGCACGCGTCTCTCCGAGGCGGCACGCCAGCCCCAGGTGCGCGGTATCAATCTGGCGCAGGCGGCGGCCATGACGCTGGGCGAGGCGATTGAGTGGGTGCGCGGGGTGCCCGCATCCTTGCCGCCCGAGATGCGGCCCATGGCGACGGATATCTGCGATTCGTTTTTGAGCACGGCCCGTCGTCTGGTCGACCTGGGTCTCGATTACCTTTCACTCGATCGCGCCGGTGCCACGCTTTCCACGGGTGAGCGCCAGCGCGTGCAGCTTGCTCGCGTGGTGCGCAATCGATCGACGGGCGTGCTCTATGTGCTGGACGAGCCCTCGATCGGCTTGCATCCTGCCAATGTCGACGGCTTGGTGGGTGTGATGCGCGATCTGGTGGATGACGGCAACACCGTGGTTGTTGTCGACCACGATACGCGCGTACTGGCGGAAGCCGACTATCTGGTCGAGATGGGCCCCGTTGCCGGAGCAGGCGGCGGTAATGTGATTGCCGCTGGCACGGTGGATGAGCTCGAACAATCGCAGGGCAGCCGCATCGCCCCGTTTTTGCGCTCGGACCCCAAGCGCTTGCGTCCGCAGGTGACTGACGACGAAATGTTCGACCAGGGCCACATCCGCATGGCAACCGATGCCATCCATACCGTCAAGCCGCTCGAAGCCGATATCCCGCGCGGCCGCCTTGTCGCGGTGACGGGCGTTTCGGGCTCGGGCAAGACGACGTTGGTGCTCGAGACGCTCATCCCGGCGCTTAAGGCGCAGGCAGCCGGCGAGCGCCTGCCAAAACATGTGCGCTGGGTCGATGCCGAAGGCATTGCCCGCGCAAACCTGATTGACGCTACGCCTATCGGCGCCAACGTGCGCTCGACAGTGGCGACTTATGCCGACATTCATGACGAGCTGCGTCGCGCCTTCGCCCGTACGTCCGAGGCCAAAGCAGCCGGCTACAAGGCGGGTGCCTTTAGCTACAACACTGGCGCCTTGCGCTGCCCTACGTGCGATGGCACGGGCTCGATATCGCTCGACGTGCAGTTTTTGCCCGACGTCGAGATCGTCTGCCCGGCATGTCGTGGATCACGTTATGCAGACGCGGCTTCGCATATCCATCGCGAGGGCAAGGACGGGAGCCTGCTTACGTTGCCGCAGCTCATGGACATGAGTGTGGACGAGGCTATCGACGCCACGCTGGGACTCAAGAAAGTTCAGACGCGCTTGCAGACCTTGCACGACCTGGGATTGGGCTATCTCACGCTTGGTGAGCCCACGCCGGCGCTTTCGGGCGGCGAGGCACAGCGTCTTAAGCTTGCGAGCGAGATGGGCCGCGTGCAGGATGATGCCGTATTCGTGTTCGACGAGCCCACGATTGGACTACATCCGCTCGATGTTCAGGTGCTGCTGAACGTGTTTGACGGTCTCGTTGCCAAGGGCGCCACGGTTATCGTGATCGAGCACGATCTCGACCTTATCCGTAACGCCGATTACGTGATCGACATGGGCCCGGGCGGTGGTGGCGCCGGCGGGCAAATCGTCTGCGCCGGTACGCCAGGCGACATCGCGGCCTGCTCCAAGAGCATTACCGGTCGCTACCTATAGACAATGAGGCAAAGGGACAGCCCCTTTGCCTCATTGATGCCTATTTCACGCACTGAGCGGCGAGATAGTCGCGGAAGAATGGCAATTCAAAAGCGACGATTCCGCGCCCGCGTTCTCCAATGATGCCGGCATCTATCATGCGGCGTCGGTAGCGGGAGACCTGCTGCGGCGAACGCTTAAGGCGCTCGACAAGGTCAGCGGTGGTGGACTCTTCCTCGTCATCGAGCATGGCGATGAGGAATCGCTTGTCCTCTGCAGTGAGTTCCCGATAGGTTGCCGCAAGGATTCGGTCGTCCATCTCGTCACGCGCGATTTTGATTCCCAGGTCAAAGTCGCGTGACGAGATTTCCTTCGAATCGCTTGTGAGATCCCAGGCACGGTAGCCTACGAGTTGCAATAGGAAGGGAAAACCAGAGATCGAGCGAACGGCTCTATCGATTCCCTCAGCATCTGCCAGGCGATCGTTTTCCTGAATTGTGCGAATCAAGGCCTCGCGTACGTCATAGTCGGCAATGCGACCCAGATGATATTGTTGGGCGCGGCGAAGGAACGAGACCGTCTTGTGGTTCAGCAACGTCGAGACGTTGTTGGGAAGTCCCGCCATGAGCAGGGCGACGCGTTTCCCATCGGTCACAAAGTGCTGATACGTCGCTGCAAGCTGAATCATCTCGTCGAGTGTCGGGTCCACCTCGTCAACCGTGACGAGCAGACCGGTGCCCGCCTCGTTGAGCTGGTCGATGATGTCGCTCATGCGATAACGCCAGGTTGAGGCATCGTGAACGCGATTGACCTCGATGCTGCCGAGCGGTGCAATTCCGAGGCCGGTGACTTCGAAGTGGGTGGACGAGTCGATGAGATGGGCTGCGGCACGTTTCGTCCCGAGCTCGATTTCCTCAAGCATTCCCGGGAGCGCGGTCGTCTTTACGGCTATCCAGCCGTGGGATTCCGCCCTTGTCGCGAGCGACGACATGAGAGCGGTTTTACCGGTTCCACGCGCGCCCGAGAAGATCGAGGTCAATTCTGGGCGCCTGCGCTGGCTCAAGAAGGCACGGTCCAAATCCCGAATAATCTGTTGTCTGCCAGCGAGATGGGCAGGAACCTCACCAAAACTAGGGGTAAACGGGTTTTCGAGGTATTTCACAAGGCTCTCCTTTCACACCGCCGTTTAACTTCATTTTACTTTAGTTAATTCTGATTAAAAATGAGGGCTCTTTATCTAGAGCATCAATTAGGCGTGCGTGCCATCGGCGTGGCGCTTGAATGTAACAAAGGGAAAGTTCCTTTGTCACATTCCCGGAAAGCCTGTTTGGCGCAGAGCCTCGTAGAGGACGATGGCGGCGCTGTTGGAGAGGTTGAGTGCGCTGATGCGGTAGTCGTTCGGATTGACGAAGTTGCCGCAGATGTCCTGTTGAAGGATGGCCTCGTGGCTGTCCTCGGTATGCCCCAGCGATTCCTCGTGGGTTTCCCAGGCCTCGGCGTTGTCAAGCGAATCGCAATCGCGCAGCATCGGGATGCGCTCGCAGCACGTGGGCGCTGCAGCGAGTAGCTCCTCGGGAATGCCCGAGCTCTCGCTGCCAAAGACCAAGTAGTCGCCATCGCGGTAGGTACTCTGCGCATAGGTGCGGCGTGCCTTTTTGGTCAGCAGATGCAGGCGTTCGTCGGCAGGGGAGAGGTCATTGCGCGCAAGGAAGTCCTCCCAGCCGGCATAGGTCGTCACGTCCAAGTTTTGCCAGTAGCCCAGGCCGGCGCGACGTACCGTCTTGTCGTCGAGCGAAAACCCCAGCGGCTCCACCAGATGCAGGCGGGTGCCGGTAACCACGCAGGTGCGGCCGATATTGCCCGTATTGGCCGGAATCTCGGGCGCATACAGCACAATGTTGAACATGAATCTCCTTGGCTCAGAACGAAAAACCACCACGAAGGGCACCTTCGTGGTGGTTTGGCAGTTACATAGGCGGAAAAATGCCCGCTTGGATAAACCTAGGCGCGGTGCCAGTCGGTCAGGCAGGCATCGAGGGAGGCGATGAGCGCGTCCTTGTCCATGTGACGGCCGATGATGCACAGGCTCGTCATGCGGTCGCCCGTCTCGTCGTCCCAAATTTGCATGATCTCGGGGTTCTCGTCGATGATCTTCTGCTTCTCGCCCTCGGGCGCGGAGTCAACGAACAGGCCGTTCTCCATCAGGCGCATCTGGTGGCCGGCCTGCTCAAACATGTAGCACATGTCCGGATCGCCGGTCTGCCACAGCGGACCCTTGACGCGGATGACCTCGTCGGGCCACTCCTGCTCAACAAAATCAGTGAACTTCTGCAGGTCAAACGGCTTGCGGCGCGAGTACACAAAGGTCTCGATGTCGTACTCGAGCACTTCGGGGTCGTCGTGCTCCTCGGGATGCTCCATGGCCTCGATCCAGGCGGCGGAGTTGTAGGCGCGCATAAAGTCGAAGCGGTCGGTATCGAGCAGCTCCTCCATGGGGACCTCGCCGTTTTGGGCCTCGACGATCACGGCGTCCTTCTGCAGACTGCGCACGATGGCCTTGAGCTCGGCGATCTGCTCGGGCGTCACGGTATCGGTCTTGTTAAGGATCAGCGTGGAGCAGAACTCGATTTGCTGGATGAGCAGGCTTTCGATGTCGTCCTCGTCGATATCCTCAGCCAGCAGGTCGCGACCGCCGTTGAACTCGTCGTACATGCGGGCGCAGTCGACCACGGCCACGATGTTGTCGCGCGCGAGCTTGGGCTCGCCGCCCACCTTGGCCTCGTCGCAGAAGCTCGAGATGGTGTAGGCGATGGGGATAGGCTCGCAAATACCCGATGCCTCGATGATGATGTAGTCGAACTTCCCCGAATCGGCAATGCCCTGCAGCTGGTTGGCCAGGTCGTCCGAAAGCGTGCAGCAGATGCAGCCGTTGGTGAGCGGGATGAGGTCGTCGGTCTCGGAAAGGCCGCCGTCGGCGATAAGACTGGCGTCGACATTGATCTCGCCGATATCGTTGACGATCACGGCGGCGCGGATGCCGCCGTCGTTAGCGAGGATGTGGTTGAGCAGCGTGGTCTTGCCGGCACCGAGGTATCCGGTAAGCATGATGATCTTCACGGGTTTGTTGGGCATGTGCCCTCCTTTGTTAGACATGGCTTACAGTTGAATCTTATGCCAAACGCCTGCTCTTATACCCACGCGCCGGCAAATAACACAGGCTACTCCCAGGCTCCCCATACATCGGGGCAATAACCGACGGTGGCCTTTTTGCCGTTGCGCACGATGGGTTCGGCTAGAACCTGCTGGTTTTCGAGCAGTTTGTCGAAGCGCTGGCTAGGGGTAAGGTGCTGGATGAGCGCGAGCGTCTCCTCGTCCTTGGCCTTGGGGTTGAGCAGCTTGTCGATGCCGCCGACCGCCTGCATCACGCTCGTGAGCTCGCCCTTGCTCATCTCCTTTTCCCTAAGGTCAATAAACTGCACCTTAATGCGGCGCTCCTTAAAATAGCGCTGGGCCTTCTTGGTATCGAAAGACTTTTTGGTTCCAAAAATCTGGATATTCATGCTCCGCCGCTCTATCGAATGAAGTTGGTCGTTGCTCGATCTGCCTCGGGTGCGTTGATACCGGCGGCCTGTCCTGCCTCGATACAGCGCAGGAGCCAGGCCATGTTTTTGCCGATGTTTCGCATGGTGGCCAGGCCCTCGGCGTCCTGGGTGGCCTCGCCCGGCATGGCACCAAAGACGTTGTTCCAGTACGTGGAGGCCACCACGGGCATCTGGTTGATAGTGAAGTACTTGTTGAGTACATCGAAGGTGGTCGACGTGCCGCCACGGCGGGCGACGGCGACCGCGGCACCCGGCTTGTGCGCAAAGGCCTTGCTGCCAGCATAGAATGCGCGGTCGAGAGCCGAGAGGATGCGTCCGCTGGGATGCGCATAGTAGACGGGGGAGCCAAAGACAAAGCCATCTGCCTGCTCGGCGGCAGCGATCAGCTCGTTCACCACGTCGTCGTCAAAGGTGCAGCGGCAATCGAGCTTGCCGCACTGGCCACAGCCAATGCAGTCGCGAATGGGCTTGGCGCCCAGCTGGAACACCTCGGTATCGATACCCTCGGCGTTGAGTTGCTCGGCGACTTCGGCGAGTGCGCGGGCGGTGTTGCCGTTTGCCTTGGGACTGCCATTGACCAAAAGAACCTTCATCACAAACTCCCTCTGCTGTTGGTGACTTCTGCAGAGGATTATCGCACGATGGGGGAGGCGGTGCGGGCGCGGTGCTAATCCAGTTTGGTACCTGGAACCTGCACGGCTTTACCGAGCAACGCTTTGAGCTCGTTCAAAATGGAAACGGGCTGTCGGTCAACGCTGTTCAGATGGAGCGTGGCCACGCGAATGGGCGGCTGATATTCAAGCGAGCCGATGAGCACGGGAGAACCCAGGAATCGTTCGATTTCGTTTGCGAGCTCGTCGATTGCCTCGGGGCCGAGCTCATCGAAAAGCGCCACGAACATTGGTCCCGTCGAGCGGAACAGGCGACCCTTGCCGCGCGAACAATCCATGAGGCAGGCGGCACTTTCGGCGAGCACGCGGTCGCCTGCATCGAATCCAAAGCGGGCATTGACTTCGGCGATATCGTCGACCTTAATGGCAATAAAGCCTGCCTCGCGCGCCACGCGGCGCATCTCTCCAATAGCGTTGACCAGCGCGTGGACATCGCCCAGGCCCGTTACCGAGTCGGTCGTATCTGCCAAGCTTCGGTTGATGATAGTGCCCACATACATGCTGGGCTCGGTATCGGTGCCGTCCAAGCGGTAACCTGTGCAGTCGCAAAGCACGTATTTTCCGGTGGCATCCATTACGCGATACTGCATGTAGTGGAAGTGCCACGTGCCGTTTATCGCCATGTCGAGCTCGGCGCGTACGTTGTCGCGGTCCTCGGGATGAACGCGGGCGAGCCACATGTCGAGTGAGTTAAAAGGGTGCTGGGAGGGCAGGTCAAAATCGCGCACGGCGTTAACCGACCATTGCGATTCTCCCGTATCGAGGTTAAGGATGAACGGATAGCGCGTCTCGGAGCTCATGGAGATCGCTTGGAAAACCCGGTCGTTGCAGGGAAGCTGATCGACGATTGGGCGTTGCGGCGCGTCATTGTCTTTCGGTTGCTGCACACGATGCATAAGCTTATAGCGATACATCTTGCGATCGGCATCCATCGTCATCTGGCGACGCGTGTCGCCGGCAAGTGGATCGACGCGCGAGCAGCCAAAGCTAAAGCTGGCGATCATGGGCGCCTTGCCACTTGAGCTCGCCTCGATCAGCCCGGCACGTACCCGCTCCAAGCGCTGCTCGAGTTCGGTCTCGTTTGCGGAGAGCGAGATGAGCACAAACTCGTCTCCACCGATGCGGAACAGCATCTCATCGTGCTCCATGGTTTCGGAGAGCGTGCGGCAGATGCTCAGAATATAGCGATTGCCTTCGGCGTGGCCAAACCTATCATTGCAATGTTTGAGATGGTCGATGTTAATATAGGCGCAGGTGAAGGGGTCACCTTTGTGCCAGAGTTGCTCGACGTGACGGTCGAGTCCGCCGCGGTTGCCCAAGTTGGTGAGCGGGTCGATATAGGCGTTGCTCTCAAGCAGCCGGCGCTCTTGTTGCAGGATGGCATGCGTCTTTTGCAGTTGCTCGCCAACGGCGCGCAGCTCAGCAGGCAGCGCGGCAACATCGAGTTCGGCGGTCGAGATGCCATTCGCAAGTCGCTGAAGATAGGCAATAATCGATTGCTCACCCAGGCGATATGACTCGTTCATGATGGATAACCTCCTTGGGCGGAACAACGGTTTGTATCATATCCCCAATTCGGTTTGAATTGGGGTAATAAGTTAGCTAATGGAGACAAATGCCCCCTTCGACGGTGGCGTTTTGCGCGCGAGCGTATCAGTTGTTATTGCCACCATCGAGCAATGCCTCAAAATCCTTCGCCGGCATGGGGCGGTAGTAGAGGAAGCCCTGAGCGTAGCGGGCACCCATGTGGCGTAGCATGTTCGCCTGCTCATCTGTCTCGACGCCTTCGATTACAATGGGCAGATGGAGCGACTGCGCCATCTCGAGCATCGATGACACGATCTGCGCGCTGCGGCCTTGATCGCGGTCGGTGGGCACAAAGGTGCGGTCGAGCTTGATGACGTCGACGTTGACGTTCTTGAGCATCGCGAGCGTGGACTGACCGGTGCCAAAATCGTCCATATAGGTCGAGAAGCCGCGGGTGTGCAAGTCGGCTGTCAGTTTGTCCACGGCTTCGGACTCTCCCGTATAAGCCGTCTCGGTGATCTCGATGCGCATGAGCTCGGGCGGCAGGTTGTATTGGGCGGCAAGCGCCCCCATATGCTCGGCAACGTCGCAGGCAAGAATGTCCACGCGAGACACATTAAGCGAGACCGGAACCACGCGAAGACCGCGATCGAGACACCCGCGAAGCCATATGGCGACACCCTGCCAAATGTACTTGTCGAGCGTCACCACAAAGCCGCTTTCCTCGAGTGCGGGAATAAACGTTGCGGGCGAAATGAGAGAGCCGTCCTTGTCAATCCAGCGCGTAAGTGCCTCGGCGCCAATGATCTCGCCGGTTTCCATATCGACCTGGGGCTGCAGGTAGTACGTGATGCGGCCATTTGAGAGCGCGTACTGGAACTCGGTCAGCGTGCGGTGGAACGCAATCTCGTGTTCATATTCTTCGGGGCGGAAAATAGCAATGCGCTCCTTGAAGTCGTTTTTGGCGCGTCGATTGGTAAACATGGCCTTTGCCTGCGCATCGATGGTGATCTCCTCATTGGAGTCGATGGGGTAAATGCCCATGGACGGCTAAAAACCTACGCCGTCATCATGCCTAGCTACTGCCTCGCGAACGCGGTTGTAGATTTGATGGACGGTGATGTGCTTAAAGGGGATGAGTACGCAAAAGTCATCTTGGCCCCAGTACCCTGCGACGCCCATATCGGCATTCTCGATGTCCTTGAGGACCGTGCCCACATCGGCGAGTACGCGGTCGCCCTCGGCCTGGCCGTGCCATTCATTAAACAGGCGCATGTGACCCATGTCGACGGTGGCGATGCACCAGGTGTCGTCGCGCCTTGCCTCGAGAAATGCGTTGGCGCGCCGCATAAACTCGCTGGGTCGATAGAGGCCCGTGAGCGAGTCGATACGTTCGGCGATGGCGCTTTTGCGCTCCGCCTCGGGTATGGGGAGGCTGTCGTTGGGAACAAGCCCGCCGGCCGTGCGAAGGCGACGGTCGAGTTCGCCTAAAACGGCGGTCGCTTGATGGGTTAAGTGCTCGTAAAAGGCCGGGACGACAAGGCAGACGGGAGTAATGGTGTCGCCTGCGATTTGAACAGGAGCGAAAACGGCCTCTTTAAGGTGGCGGGTCAGTTGCTCGAATGCCTCGTGGTCCAAGTCGTTGCTGAGCACGACGAACTGGACGCTTCGTGAACGGTAGACCCGGCTCCTGCCGCGGGTGATCGACAGCATGCGGCCTGCGTATTCGGCAAGCATGTTGTCGACAGCCTCGGCCCCGTAGAGCTCGTTGAGCTTTGTCGTGCCACGAACGCGCACCGCTATAAGCCCTGTCTCGCAACGATCGCGGCGGCAGGCATCGATAGCGTTGATCAGCATACGCTGCGTTCCGAGGCCCGTGGCGGCGTCGACGGTCTCGGCAAGTGAGTGGTTGACAAGTTCGCCGACATAGAGCGAGGGGGCATTTCCGTCGCCGTCGATGCGAAACCCGCGAGCACGGCAGAGAACGTAGTCACCCGCGGCATTGCGCATGCGGTACTGCATGACGCGGCGGTGTTTGGAGCCGTTAAAGATCTGGTTGATGTCGTTGGCGTAGGCCTCGAGGTCATCGGGATGGACACGCGTTTTCCAGAAATCGCGGCAGCTGTCTATGTGCTCCGAAGGAAGACCGAGATCGCGCAAGGCACCTTGCGACCAAAGGGTGCGGTCCTTGTCCAAGTTCTCGATAAAGAAATAGCGGCCTTCGTTGAGCATCGAAAAGGCGTCGAAAATACGGTCGCTTATTTCGAAGTCGTCGGTGTGGACTTGCGCGATATTACGTCGATCAAGATGCATGGCATGACGTAGCTTGTAGTCGTACATGCGATGGTCGGCATCGAGCGTCATGCGATTGGAGGCTTCGCCCAGGGCGGGGTCGGCGTGTGCCACTCCGTAGCTAAACGAGTGGGGCATCTCGGAATCGTTGTTTTTGAGCAGGATCGTTCGGCAGTGTTCCAGACGTTCGGCGAGGTCGTCCTCGGTCGCAATCGTAGATAGGATGGCAAACTCGTCGCCTCCCAGACGAAATGCCGCCTCGTCTACCCTCATATACAGCTTGAGATAAAGGCTTACCTGCAAGATATAGCGGTTGCCCTCGTCATGGCCAAAGACATCGTTGCAGTGCTTGAGATTGTCGATATCGATGAACGCCATGGTAACGGGAGCGTCCTGCTCCCAGAGCTCCTCGAGGGAACGGGCAAAGCCGCCGCGGTTGCCAAGTCCGGTAAGCTGGTCGGTAAAGGCGGTCCTAATCAGATCATCCTGACGCTCGAGAAGGTCGCGGACGGTCTTTTCGAGCGTTTCGGTGTAATTGCTGACAGTTTCCATGTTCTAAGCGGCTTTCTGAGGTCGGGGCGGATTGCGTCGGGCGAGCTCGTTGTGTACACGTATCGTTGTTCGGCGTTTTGCGTGCATCCAGGCCCCCGCCTTGCTGCGTTGTTGAGTTACTTTGCCGGCTAATGTTCGCTGTTGATAACAGCTGGGTAGTGTAAACAACAATACCCAATTATATATGGGTGCACATGCTGTGGGCGGCTATTGTTCGACAAGCGGTAGCGCGACGATGCGATGCTTGATAAAAATGCGACTGGGGCGGTATATGTTGACGGGTATACTTGTTCCGTTTGAATTTGCGGGGACGGAGATGGTCGCATGGCACAGTCAAATATGATGCGCACGGGGGGGCTGGCGCTCGAAGGAGGTGGCTACCGCGGTATGTATACGGCGGGCGTGCTCGACGTTTGGATGGAGCACGGTTTGACCTGCGACCATATGGTGGGTGTCTCGGCGGGCGCGGCGTTTGGCTACAACTTTAAATCGCGGCAGATTGGACGCGCCATTCGCTACAACAAGGCATATTGTGCCGATAAGCGCTATGCGGGTGTAGCAAGCTGGCTGCGGACTGGAGACATGTTCAATGCCGATTTTGCCTATCATGAGGTGCCCATCGAGCGCGATCCCATCGACCTGGAGGCATATCGCGCCTGCCCCATGCGGTTTACGTGCGTGTGTACCGATATCGAGACGGGCAAGGCCGTCTATCACGACCTGCCTTATGGCGATGAGCGCGATATCGAGTGGATCCGGGCGTCGTCGGCTATTCCTGTGGCGACGCGTCCCGTTGCTATTGACAGACATAAGTATCTGGATGGTGGCGTGGCTGATTCTATTCCCAGCGCATGGCTGTTTGCGCAGGGGTATGACCGAAACATCGTGGTACTCACGCAGCCGGCGGGCTTTGTGAAGCAGCCCAACAGCGTGATGCCCATGCTGCGGCGCGTGTTCCGTCACTACCCGGAGTTTGTCGCAGCGCTTGAGCATCGGCATGAGGTCTACAATGCCACGCTCGATGACTTAGCACGTCGCGAGGCTGCCGGCGAAATCTTTGTGGTGCGGCCGAGCGAATCGGTGAAGGTACCGTCGCTGTGCCGCGAGCCCGATGAACTCGAACGCATCTATCAGATCGGCCGCCGCGATGCGGAGGCAACCTTGCCGGCACTGGAGACATATCTGGCAGGGTAGAGGCTGCTGCCGCCATCTCGGCGGGAAGCGCATCCCGGAATGGAGGTCCAAACTGGGATGCGCTTTCCATCGCTGAAGATATGAGGCTGCGAATCGGCTGCTCGGCTTGAGCCTATGCCTGCTGCCAGGTATCGACGAGCTCCTTGGCGGCGGCGTAGGGGTCGTCGGCACTGCAGACGGCGCTCACCACAAAGAAGCCATCGACGCCGGTGGCCTTGAGCTGTGGCAGGTCGGCCGTCTTGACGCCGCCGCCCACCACGATGGGCACGGGGCTTGCCGCGTGGAGTGCGGCCAAGTCCTCAAAGCTCTTGGTGATGATAGAGCCGTCGGCCGCGCGTCCGCAGTCGCGCTTGGTCTCGGTCTCGTGGAGCGGGCCGATGCCCAGGTAGTCGACCAGGCTCATGTCGGCGGTCTTGACGTACTCGAGCATCTCCTCGCAACGGGCCGAAAGGCCCACAATGGCATCGGGGCCCAAAAGTTTGCGGCAGACCTCGACGGGAATATCGCTCTGGCCAACGTGCACGCCGTCGACAGCGATGCCCTGCTCGCGCGCGGCGAGTACGCAGTCCAGGCGGTCGTCGATCAGCAGGGCGACCTGACCGGTCTTGCCGGCCTGTGCGATTGCCTGCGCGGCGTCGCCCGTCAGCGCGATGATCTCGCGGGCACTTGCCACCTTGGAGCGCACCTGGATGCAGGTAAAGCCTGCGTCGAGCGCCTGGTCCACCACATCGCCCACGGGACGCCCGAGCGTGTTTTCGGGGCCGAGTACCAGATAGGCCGAGATATCAAGGTTGTCGCGGATGCTCATCGTGCTTCCTCCTGCTTTTTGATCTGTGCTTCCATGCGCTCGAGCTTGCCGGTCATGGTGTCGGTAAATCCGGGTCGAATATCGGCTTTGAGCACGACTTCGGTGCGGATGCCCTTGCTCGCCAACACAAAGGTTGCGTCGCGCACGACCTGCATGACCTCGTCCCAGTCACCCTCGATCTCGGTGAACATCGAGGTGGTGCGGTTGGGAAGGCCGCTCTCGCGAATGACGCGCACGACCTCGGCGACCTCGGCGGACAGTTCATCGCCGGTGCCGCACGGGGCGATGGCCACGGCGACGAGTGTGTTCATGCCGGCATTGGTTGCGGGCTCGGACATGGCTTATGCCTCCTCGAGCTCGAGTTGGTTATCGGCGATGTCCTGGGCGGTCGCGCGGTAGAGCTCGTCGATAAAGGCGACCTTAAAGCTTGCCGGGGCATCGGCGACGGCGGCGGCACGCGTGCCGGCAACGTTGTAGACGGCGGTGCCGCAGACGGCTGCCGTAAACGGGTCGGCGGCGCAGGCGTACACGGCCAGCACGCCGCCCTGCGAGCAGCCGCAGCCGGTGATCTTGGACATGAGCGGGCTGCCGCCGTGGGACTTGGCCACGGTCGTGCCGTCGGTAATCAGGTCGACTTCGCCCGAGACGACCACGGCGCCGCCGGTGTAGCGGGCGAGCGCCACGGCGGCATCGCGGGCGGCGTCGACCGTGTCGGTGGTATCGACGCCGCGTACGCGGCTCAGATCGGCCGCCTCGCCCTCAAGACCCCACAGGCCGGCGAGCGCAATGATCTCGGAGGCATTGCCGCGCACGATGGCGGGCTTGTACTGCTTGAGCTCGTTTACCAGCTGGGTGCGCAGGCTACCGATGCCCAGGCCCACCGGATCGAGCACCCAGGGCTTGCCGGCGTCGTGTGCCGCCTTGGCCGCTCGGGGAATCGTCTGCTCGTAGATGGGGAAGAGCGTGCCCATGTTGAGATAGATGGCGCCGCCGCCGGCAACGAGTGCCTCGCCTTCGTCGGGCAGATAGACCATGGCGGCCGATCCGCCCACGGCGAGCTGTGCGTTGGCGACAAAGTCGATCGTCACCGTGTTGGTGATGGAGCCGGCCATCGGATTGGTGGCGCGAATCTCCTCCACGGCCTTGACCATATGCTGCTTAAGCTGTTCCGAATCAATCACTGCACATGCCTCCTTGGCATAGAAAAGGGGCGCTGTGCATAGACAGCGCCCCTGTAAAGGCGGCATGCTCCCTACGCCAGCATTAACTGACAGGTTCAAAGGATTGGGCCCCATGCCCTCTCAGCCTTGTGGTTTGCACCGCCGGCACTCCCGCATCGAATCTGTTGTTCCCTATACTAGCGCACCTGCCAAAAAGGGACAGGTTTATTTTGGCAGGTCGTTACAATAGGTAGGACCGATACGAATGGGGGCCTTATGATTAAACTTGTGCTGACCGATATGGACGATACGCTGATTCCAGCCGGGCATGACGGCGCCAGCGACTACGCCATCGAGGGCATTCATGCCATGCAGGCGGCGGGTCTGCACTTTGGCCCGGTTTCGGGTCGCCAGCCGTCCGCGATGGGCTGGATGTTCCGCAATTGCGTCGAGTGCTTCTCGACCGGCGCGTTCTGCAACGGCCAGGTCATGTTTGTGGACGGCGAGGCGGTGGCCTCGCATGCGACCGACAACGATGCCCTGACGCGTCTGGCCGATTACCTCGAGCAAGAGACCGACGATACGTATCTGAAGGTCTACAGCCTGGGTGATGACTTTTGGGATAACGATGCCTATTGCGTGACGAACGACCCCGAGCGCGTACGCCGCGCCATGGAGTCGGGCGGCAACGCGTGGCTCAAGGGCGAAGAGGCCCCGTGTCGTCCTGTTGTCGATGATGCCCCGGTGTTTAAGGCGAATATTTGGAGTGCCCGTTCACGTGAGGAGCTCGTGGAGCTACGCGAGCGCGTTGCCGCCGAGGTGCCGGAGCTCTCGCTTGTGTTTCCCAACAACCGCGTGCGCCTGTTTGACATCCTTCCGGCCGGTTGGGACAAGGGCTGCGCTGCGCTGGAGCTGGCGCGCGCTTTGGGCCTGACGCCCGACGAGGTGGCCGTGTTCGGTGATTCCGATAACGATCTGCCCATGATCGATGCCGTTCCCAACTCCGTTGCAGTCGCCAATGCCAACGAGGCTGTCACGGCTGCCGCGCGCTGGCATATCGGCGCTGCGGCAGACGATGCGGTTGCCGGGGCTCTGCATCAGATTGCCGCCTGTGCCGCGACGGGGGAGATGCCGCCGTTTATGCGTCAGATGGATGCGACGGGTTTCGACGTCACGAACGTCTAGGGAGAAAGCTATGAAGCTTCAGCAGCTCAGGTATGTCGTCAAAGTTGCCGAATGCGGCAGCATCACCGAGGCCTCGCGCCGGCTTTTTGTGTCGCAGCCTTCGATTACTGCGTCGATCCGCGATCTCGAAAACGAGATGGGTGTGCACATCTTTGAGCGCACCAACAAGGGTGTCATTGTGTCCGAGGAGGGCGAGACCTTCTTGGGCTACGCGCGCCAGGTGCTCGACCAGGCGGATCTGCTCGAAGGCAAGTACAAGGGCGAGTCCGAGCAGGTGCCGCACTTTAGTGTGAGCTGCCAGCATTATTCCTTTGCCGTCAACGCGTTTGTCGATGTGATCCGTGAGTTCGATGCCGCGCGCTACGACTTTACCCTGCGCGAGGAGCAGACTCACGAGATTATCGAGGACGTCGCGCATATGAAAAGCGAACTAGGCATCTTGTACTTGTCCGAGCACAATCGCGAGGTCATCGAGCGCATGCTGGCGGCCAACGAGCTCGTGTTCGAAGAGCTCTTCTGCGCCACGCCGCACGTTTTTGTGTGCGCCGACCATCCGCTGGCGGGCCGCTCCAGCGTGACGCTCGAGGACCTGGAGGACTATCCCTTCCTGTCCTACGAGCAGGGCAGCTACAACTCGTTTTACTATTCCGAGGAACTGACCTCGACGTTTGAGCGCCGCAAGAACATCCGCGTGCGCGATCGCGCGACGCTGTTCAACCTGGCCATGGGCCTCAACGGCTACACGGTGTGTTCGGGCGTGATCAGCCACGAGCTCAACGGGCCGGGTATTATCTCCATTCCGCTCGATGTGGACGAGTACATGGAGATCGGCATCATCACGCGCAAAAATACGACGCTCACGCGCTACGGTCGGGCCTATATCGACGCGATCCGCCAACATATCTAGGCTGCTGCGTTCTGCACAGGTCAAATCTCTTTAAGGCAGCCCAAACTGATATAGGAAGCATCTATATCAAACTGTTATAAACATATATTATACGATGGCCATAGGAGCGCTCATACTCTGTCTCAGTAAAGCAACCAATTCAAAGGGAGCTATCTATGAGCACTTCGATTCAACCGAACGCGCCGTTTCGCGCCGATATCGTCGGCAGTTTTCTTCGTCCTCAGGCCGTGAAGGACGCCCGTGCCGCCTACGCCGCGGGCACGCTTGATGACGACGGCCTTAAGGCCGTCGAGGACGATGCCATTCGCGATTTGGTGGCAAAGCAGAAGGCCGCCGGCCTGCAGGTCATCACCGATGGTGAGTTTCGCCGCAGCTACTGGCACCTCGATTTTATGTGGGGCCTTAACGGCATTGAACGCCGTACCTCGCGTACGGGTTATATGTTCCACGACGAGGAGACCACAGCCGACACCGCCGTGGTAACCGGCCCCATTAGCGGCGAGAACCACCCCTTCGTCGAACACTTTAAATTTGTCAAGGTGCTCGAGGGGGAGGGCCAGGTCGCGCGGCAAACCATTCCGGCGCCGATCCAGACGTTCTCCGAAGTCACGCTCGACCGCTGCGACGGCCAGCAGGAGAGCCTGCGCGCTGTCTATAAGACCGATGAGGAACTTGCCGACGCCATCGCAGCCGCTTATCGCACGGTGATCGCCGACCTGTACGCAGCAGGCTGCCGCAACATCCAGTTTGATGACTGCACCTGGGGCATCTACTGCGACACCGATTTTGTCGCCAAAACCGGCATGAGCCCGGTCGACCTGCAAAAGGTAAGCGAGCTGGGCGTGGCGCTCAACAATGCTGCCATCGCGGACAAGCCCGACGATCTGGTCATCAACACGCATGTGTGCCGCGGCAACTACCACTCCACCTATGCCTTCGAGGGCGGCTATGACCCCATCGCGCCGTACCTGTTCGCAAACGAGGATGTCGATGCATTTTACCTGGAGTTCGATACGCCGCGCGCCGGCGGTTTTGAGCCGCTCAAGTACGTTGCCCCGGGCAAGAAGGTCGTGCTGGGCTTGGTAACCACCAAGGCGGCAGAGCTCGAGAACGAGGATGTTATCGTCGAGCGCATCCGTGAAGCCGCAAAGTACGTGCCGCTCGAGAACCTGTATCTGTCGCCTCAGTGCGGCTTTGCCAGCTGCGAGATTGGCAACAAGCTGACCGAGGATGAGCAATGGGCAAAGATCGCGCTGGTCAAGCGCATTGCCGAGCGCGTTTGGAAATAGCGCTAGTGTTTGCAGGTGGCGGCGCGTGCGAGGCATAGTGTATCGCGTACAATGGTTCGGATCGTATCGTTCGGGCAGGTTATCCGATATGCCTGATCGCCCTTCCATTCGAAAGGACATCCATGTCCCAGTCCTCGACGCCCGCCGTCAGCGATGCCATCTACGACGCATCGTCGCTCGGCCGCCCGCGCATGTTTCTGCTCGGCCTACAGCACCTGTTTGCCATGTTTGGCGCCACCGTGCTGGTGCCCGTGCTCACCGGCCTCTCGGTATCGGCAACGCTTTTGTTTGCCGGCTTGGGCACGCTGCTGTTCCACTTCCTGTCGCGCGGTAAGGTGCCGGCATTTTTGGGCTCATCGTTTGCCTTTATTGCCGGTTATGCCGCAATCGCGCCCAACGGCGAGACCGAGCTTTTGCCCTACGCCTGCCTGGGCGTAGCTTGTGCCGGTCTGCTCTATCCGGTGCTGGCGGCGCTCTTCCGCGCGTTTGGCGCCAAGCGTGTCATGCGTTTCTTTCCGCCGGTGGTGACTGGCCCCATCGTCATTTCCATCGGCTTGATCCTGGCAAGTTCCGCTATTGCTAACTGCCAGACCAACTGGCTTGTGGCTGTCATTGGCGTTGCCGTTATCGTCATCTGCAACATCTGGGGCCGTGGCATGGTCAAGATCGTGCCGATTTTGCTGGGCGTTGTGGTGAGCTATGCCGTTGCGGCTGCGCTCGGCGAGGTTGATTTCTCGGGCGTTGCCGCCGCTCCGTGGGTCGGTCTGCCCATCGTGTGGGACAACACCGTGTTTGCACTCTTTGGGCCGCAGTTCGATAGCGGTCTTGCCACGACGGCCATCATCACCATCATGCCGCTGGCCTTCGCGACCATGATCGAGCATATCGGCGATATCTCTGCTATCGGTTCGACTTGCGAGTGCAACTACATTGCCGATCCCGGTCTGCATCGCACGCTGCTCGGCGACGGCCTTGCCACGATTCTGGCTTCGCTCTTTGGCGCTCCGGCCAACACTACGTATGGTGAGAACACCGGCGTGCTCGCCCTGACGCGCGTGTTCGACCCGCGCGTAATTCGAATTGCCGCGTGTTGCGCCATCGTGCTTTCGTTCTGCCCCAAGTTCGCGGCTGTCATTGCGGCCATGCCGGCGTGTGTGATCGGCGGTGTGTCGCTCGTGCTCTACGGCATGATCAGCGCTGTGGGCGTCCGCAACCTCATCGAGAACCAGGTCGATTTCCAGAACAACCGCAACGTGCTGGTTGCCGCGCTGGTGCTCGTGCTTTCGCTCGGCATCGCGTACAGCACCGCCGGCGCCATCGTGTTGGAGCTCGGCGGCGTGACGATTTCGCTGTCCGGCATTGCCGTGGGCTCACTGGTGGGCATTGTGCTCAACGCCATCCTGCCGGGTAACGACTTTGAGTTTGATGTCTCCGAGCTTGAGGAGGCTGCTGAGTAGCAGCTGCGTTCAGCTAAAACAAGATATGGTGCCCATGCGTATATGCGTGTGGGCACCATTTTTAATGTGTCAGTATCCAGTGGATGCCGCGGGCCATGCGTAAGTCGGTTTGGGCAAAGTGATTGCCGGGGTTGAGCTCCAGCGTTGTTGGAATGCCGCGCTCGACGAGCAACGCTTCCATCGCGCGTGTGTCGTCGAGTACATGCCGCATCATGCGGTTGGGCGTCTTGGTTTCCTTTTTGCCGAGTGACAGGTAGACGGCTTGCGGGCTGCCGGCAAAAGGGGCCGTGCTGGCACGGTCGACAAAGTCGGGAAACCATAGCGACCCCGATGCGCTCGCGGCGCGGTCAAAGGCGTCGGTTTGCCAGAGGGACCAGAGTGCGAAGAGGCCCGCGAGCGAGTAACCGGCAATGCCGCGCCGGGTGGGCGGCTGAGGAAGCGACGACTCGACCTGGGGGATTATCTGATTCAGCAGCTCATCAAGAAAATCGGCAGCTTGGCCGCCGAAAGGCTCGGCATCGCGTACGGTCCCGTCGCATGCCCAGGGGCTCAGCTCGCGATTCCAATCGAGCCCGCCAATGGTGACGAGGGCGAATGGCGGACAGTCGAGCTCTCGGCAACACTTATAAACCTCGCTGCCGTCGCCCACGACCACAGGAAGGTAGATGACAGGCGCGCTTTCCGTATGATTCGAATAAACGGTTATCTGCTTTTGATGCGCTTCCATGACGGGCTTCTCTCAGTGTTGTGATATCGGCAGCCCCAATTGTCGCACGCCAGCGTATGCCGGTTGGGCTAGACCAAAGACAATCTCGTGCATCCCCTGCGGACGCATATGGAAAACGCCACCGCCGGAGGGGAGCTCGGCGGTGGCGTTGTTAAACGGTGCTGGGGCTCGGGGCCTTCGCGGGAGCTGCCATGTGCGCAGAGGCGTCTAAGAACGCTTACGGCTCGCCATGGTGCCTGCGGCGATAGCGGCTGTTCCCGCAAGGACGGTTGCCACGATGGCCGCACCCGAGGTGTCGCCGGTTGCCGCGAGCACGCCGGTAGTCTTGGCTTTCGTGGTTGAAGCCGCAACGGCCTTGGTCGGCTTTGAGCCCTCAGGCTTGGGGTTCTGCTTGGACTCCGCGGGCTTGCTTTCTGCGGGCTTGGTCTCGTCGGGCTTGGGGTCTTCCGGCTTGGCTACCTCGGGAGGTGCGATGGTCGTACTTTTGGCGACTGCTTTGATATAGAGGGAGTCGACCGTGGCGTCGCCCGTGCCGATGGCTTGGCCTGCCTCGTAGATGCCGTCACGGAGCTTGCGATAGTCAATGATCTTGCCGCCTTCGGGCGTCTGGATGGCGGCGTTCTCAATCTTGATGGTGCCGATTGTCTTGCCGTCAGCGCTCATGGCACGGGCAAAGATTGCCGCTGTATCTCCTTCGGCCGTTACCTTGCTGCGGATGATCGAGATGACTGCGGGTGTGACGCCCTCGCTGGTCTGGGCGATGATGCCGATGTTCTCGCCTTGGGGTTCGCGCCTCGTCTCGCCATCTTGGTTTTCGCTGTAGGGGATGGGGCCGTCGCCGTTCTCGACATAGCGGGCTATGGCCTTGACAACGGAGTCGCTGATGTAGATGTGGCCGCCCTTCTCGTTGGGTCGATCGTTTCTGGTGGAGAATGCAGCCGAAACCTCGCCTTCCGCAAACGCGTCCACGGTGGAGCCGTTCTTGACGACGATGTCGTCCTGGTAGGTGAAGAGGGCGTTGGCGCCACCGTATCTGCCTTTACTTGCACGGACCGTCACGTTTGCATGATCGAGGGTGATGCCCTTGTGGGCATAGACGCCATATTCAACACCGTTTACGTTGAGGGAGGCGTTTGTGGCTGCGAGGCTGCCCTTGGCCTCGACGGCAGCGTCTTTCTCGGAGCTTGCCTTGACCTGGCCGCCGTCCGAGATGTTGATATTGCCGCCGCTCCAAAGGGCCTCACCATCGGCTGAGCTTGCCTCGACCGTCCCGCCACCCTTGATGGTGAGGTTCTTGTCGGCTCCAATACCCTTGTCCTTGGTAGCCCTGGCGGTGACGGCTCCGCTGTCGTCAATCGTGATATTGCCGTTTGCCCTGATGCCATCCGATGCACCCGTGGCGTTGACGTTGCCCGAACCTTTGATAGCGAGATCACCTCCGGCATTGATGGCATCAAACCCAGTGCTCGTGGCGTTGACGGATCCGGCTCCGTCGATGTTGATATTACCCGTGGAGAGGATAGCGTCCTCAGTAGATGTCACGCTGAGCGTGCCGCCCTCGTCGCCTTGGATATTGAGCTCGGCATTCTCGTTAGTGCCATGAGAAACGTTGATGCTTTCGATCCATTCGGCAGTGACGATGTTGGTTCCCGAGTAATTCACGTTGAGCTTGCCTGCGGCCTGGATCTCGCCGCCGTTATAGTTGTTGAGCTTCAAGTCGTCGGCGCCGTCCCACGACCAGGTACCGGCCTCGTCGCTCGCCGCGGTGTTGTACTTGTTGCCGCCGACCTTGACCCATTCCGCTGCGAGCGAGACGCTCGGCATGAGCAGCGAGCTCACCGTGAGCGCGCACACGGCGCCCACGACGATGCGGCGCGTCACGCGGCGCCAGCTGCCGTGCGCGAGTCCTATGCGATGGCGAACGTCGGGTTCGGCAACATGGGTTCCGGCGGTAGTGTCATTGCGTTTGGGGGTCGTGAACAAGGCTGCCATGGTTGCTCCCGTTCTCATAGGGCCTATACGACTAGATTCAGCGTATCTGCTGGATGTTGCCGGCGGTAGTGCCGTTTGGAGGGCAAAATGGCCAAAATTGGGGAGAAATAGGCCGCACGCCGGCGCAGGGACCGGCGCTAAAAGAAAAGCGCGGGGCCGCATGGCGACTCCGCGCTTTATTGTTCAGCTTTTGCAGCCTTGCCCTTACGCTACGAAGAAGTAGACGAGGAAGGCAAGGGCCGCGATCCACCCGTCCCGTGCGAAAAAGTGTTTACGAGCGCTTGCGGCTCACCACGGCGCCCGCGGCGATGGCGGCTGTTCCCGCAAGGGCGGCTGCCACGATGGCTGCGCTCGAGGCGTCGCCGGTTGCTGCGAGTTTGCCGGCGATCTTGGCTCCCGTGGCTGCAACTGCAACGGTCTTGGTCGTCTTCGTGCCCTCGGACTTGGAACCCTCGGGCTTGGTCTCGCCTGGCTTCTCCTCGGGTTTGATCTCCTCGGGAGGCGCGATGACCGTGCTCTTGGCGACAGCTTCGTTATAGGGGGAGTCGATCACAGCGTCGCCCGTGCCGATGGTTTGACCCACCACGTAGAAGATGCCGTCATCGAGTTCTTCCTTGTTGCGATAGCCAATGATCTTGCCGCCTGTGGGCGTCTGGATGGGAGCGCCTTCGATCTCGATGGTGCCGATTGTCTCGCCGTCCGCGCTCACGGCAAGGGCGAAGATTGCCGCCGTGTCTCCCTCAGCTGTGACCTTACTGCGGACAATCGAGATGGTCGCGGGCGTGATGCCCTCCTTGGTCCGGGCAAAGATGCCGATGTTCACGCCCCCATGCTCGGGAATGACCGCGCCGCTTTGGTCGTTGCTGTAGTGATCGGGGCCGTCGCTACCGGACTCGACATAGCGGGCTATAGCCTTGACAACGGAGTCACTAATGTAGATGTGACCACCCGCTTCGTTGGGGTAGTAGTTTCTGGTGGAGATTGCGGTCGAGAACTGGCCTTCTGCGAACGCATCCACGATCGAGCCGTTCTTGATGACGATGTCGTCCTCGTCGGTGAAGAGGGCGCTGGCTTCATCGTTCCCTGCACTTGCACGGACCGTTACGGTTGCGCCATCGAACGTGATGCCCTTGTAGACATAGATGCCATACCCAACGCCACTTGCGTTGAGGGAAGCGTTCGTGACCGTGAGGCTGTTTTTACCGTCGATGGCGGCGTCTTCCTCGGAGCTTGCCTTGACCTGGCTGCTACCCGAGATCTCGATGTTGCCGTCGGCCCAAATCGCATTGTCTTTGATAGAGCTTGCCTCTACCTTGCCGCCGCCCTTTATGATGAGGTTCTCGTTAGCATCGATACCCTGATCCTCGGTGGCCTTGGCGGTGACGGTTCCGCTGTTGTCGATCGTGATGTTGCCGTCGGCCCTGATGCCATCCGAATCGCCCGTGGCGTTAACGTTTCCCGAGCCCTTGATGGTGACATCGCCCCCGGCATCGATGGCATCGTGCTCGGTGCTCGTGGCGTTGACAGTGCCAGCGCCGTCGATGTTGATGCTGCCGACGGAAGTGATGGCGTCACGAAAAGATGTCACGTTGAGCGTGCTGGACGCGTCGCCCTGAATATTAAGCTCGGCGTTCTCGTTCGCGCCATCCTTAACCTTGATGCCGCGGCCATCGCCGTTAGTGACGATGTTGTTGCCCTCGTAGCTCACGTTGAGCTTGCCCGCTGCCTCGATCGCGCCGGCGTTATAGCCGTTGAGCTTCATGTCGTCGGCGCCGTCCCAGGCCCAGGTGCCGGCCTCGTCGCCTGCTGCAGTGTTGTACTGAGTGCCGCCGACGTTGACCCACTCGGCCGCGAGCGAGACGCTCGGCATGAGCAGCGAGCTCACCGTAAGCGCGCAGGCCAGGCCGCAGACGATGCGGCGCGTCACGCGGCGCCAGCTGCCGTGTGTGAGCAGCGTGCGACGGCACACGTCGGGCTCGACAAAATGGGCTCCAGAGGTTTTGTCATTGCGCTTGGGGGTCGTGAACAAGGCGGCCATGGTTGCTCCCATCCTCATAGGGCCTATGCGATTACGCCCAGCATATCTGCAGGATGTAGCCGGTGGTAGTGCCGTTTGGAGGGCAAAATGTCCAAAACTTGGGAAGCAATACATCGCGCGTCTGTGCGTTGCCTGGCTTTAAAAGCAAAGCGCGGAGCCGCTCGATGCGACTCCGCGCTTTGGTGTTCTGCTTTGGCAGCTTTGCCGTTACGCTACAAAGAAGTAGACGAGGAAGGCAAGGGCTGCGATCCACATGAGCGGCTTGATCTTGGAGGCCTCGCCCTTAAAGAGCGCGACGATCACGTAGGCGATAAAGCCCAGACCGATGCCGGCAGAGATGGAGTAGGTGAAGGGCACGCCGGCGACAATCATGAACGCCGGGAAACCCTGCGACACGTCGGACCAGTCGATCTCGGAGGCCTCGCTCATCATGAGGTAGCCGACGTAGACCAGGGCACCGCAGGTGGCGGCGCTGGAAACGATGGTGACGATGGGGGAGAAGAACGCGGCGAGAATGAACAGCACGCCGGTGGTGACGGAGGTGAGGCCCGTGCGGCCACCGTCGGCAGCGCCAGAGGTGGACTCGACGAAGGTGGTGATGGAGGAGACGCCCATAAAGCCACCGGCAGCAGCGGCCACGGAGTCGACGACCAGGATGGGGCGGATGTCCTCGACATTGCCGTCCTCGGTCAAGAACTCGCCCTGCTTGGCGACGGCCATCGCGGTGCCCATGGTGTCGAAGAAGTCGCTCATGAGCAGCGAGAAGGCAACGACGAGCAGCATCGGGTCGGTCAGAACCTTCACGATGGCCATGTTGCCATCGGCGGTGCTGGCAAACGGGGCGCCAAAGGTCGAGAAGTCGAGCGGTGCGATGAGACCCTCGGGCGCATGGGTGACGCCCAGCGGGATACCGGCGATAACGGCGACGATGATGCCGATGAGCAGCGAGCCCGGCACGTTGCGGGAAGCCAGGGCAACCGTCACGATGATGGAGATGATGCCGACGATAAAGGTGGGGGAGGCGATGTCGCCCAGGCCGACGAGCGTACCGGCGCCAGCGGTGATAATGCCGGCGTCGCACAGGCCGATCATGGCGATGAACAGGCCCAAGCCAACCGAGATGGCGTGGCGCAGGACCACGGGGATGGCGTCCATAATGGCCTCGCGCAGGCCGCACAGGACGAGCAGCAAGATGACGATACCCTCGAGGAAGATAACGCTCATGGCAACGTGCCAGTCGCCGCCGCACATGGTGGTGGCGATGCCCGCGATCATGGCGTTGATGCCCAGGCCCGACGCGCAGGCGAGCGGGCGGTTGGCGAAGATACCCATGCAGATGGTCATGATGCCGGCGCCCAGGCAGGTGGCGCAGGCGAGCGCTCCCGCATCGATGCCGGCGCCCGAGAGCACCGCGGGGTTGACGGCAATGATGTAGGCCATTGCCAGGAACGTTGTCAGTCCAGCGCGAAGTTCGGTCCCGATTGTGGACTTGCGCTCACTGACGTGAAAAAGTTCGTCCATGCATACCCTTTCCTTGTTCGGCCCCGAGTTTAGGCCGATTGACACGAACGTTCTCACTATAGCCCCTTTACGACGCTGTTGTTCCTCGCATGTTGATGTTCGGCGCTTTGTAGCAGACGGACGGTATTTTTCGCATGAAAATGTGTGGGTACCGTATACTTAAGCAGTTACAACGACCCCTATGGAGGAACGTATGATTAAAGAGCTCTGCCACGACGAGGCTATCCTGTCCCAGCGTTGCGAGGTTGCGACTGTCGAGGACGAGTCGGTCGCACAGGACCTGATCGATACCATCAAGTCGCTCGAGGACGCCGGCTGCCTTGCCGCCAACCAGATTGGCGTTACCAAGAAGGTCTGCGTCTACCTGGACGACGCCGGCGAGCCCCACGTGCTCTACAACCCCCGTCTGGTGTTTGGCCTGGGCGCCAGCAAGATGGAGGAGAGCTGCCTGACGCACGAGGAGGTCACCAAGTCCACGCGCTATATCAAGTGCAAGGTTGCCTTTGACCAGATTGTCGACGGCAAGATGAAGGAGTGCCGCCGCGACTACGCGGGCTTTGAGGCACAGATGATCCAGCATATGATCGATCACTGTCTTGGAAAGTTGGTCTAAGGGGACCAAAGCACCGCACTTCGTCTCTTTTGGCCCGGGCATGACATTGTTGTCATGTCCGGGCTTTTGTGTTTAGCGCCTTTTTGTTTGGAGACAATGAAATTAGCAAGAACGTAAAGCTAGGAGGCGCTATGTGTACGAGTATTCGATTTACCGATAATTCTGGCCACATGTATCTGGGCCGCAATCTCGACTGGAGCTTTGACTACGGCCAACAGGTTCGCGTGATGCCGCGCGGGTTTCACATTCCGTATTCGTTTATCGACGACGCGACAGCGGCGCACGCGGTGATCGGTATGTGCATCGATTACAGGAACTACCCTATGTTCTTCGATTGCGGCAACGATGCGGGCCTCGCCGTGGCGGGTCTCAATTTCCCGGGTTATGCCGAGTATGCCGAGGGCCCTGTCGACGGCAAGACCAATATCGCGGCCTATGAGTTTCCCCTGTGGGTGGCAGCGACGTTCTCGACGGTCGATGAGGTCGAGGCCGCGCTGCGCGACACGGTGATTGTCGCCAAATCTGCCGGAGAGGGGCTGGGCGTGTCACTGCTCCATTGGATTATCGGCGACAGCCAGCGCAGCATCGTGGTCGAGATGATGGCTGACGGCCTGCATGTATACGACGATCCGGTCGACACCCTTGCCAATCAGCCGACCTTCCCGTGGCATATGGAAAACCTACGCACCTATATCACCGCCACAAGCGATTTTCCGCAGACGGCGACGTGGCGTGGCGCCGAGCTTAAGCCCTATGGAGCCGGTGCCGGCATGCGCGGCATTCCGGGCGATTGCTATTCGCCGAGCCGTTTTGTAAAGGCGGCGTACCTCAATGCCAATTACCCGCAAAAGGAGAGCGAGACCGAAAACGTCGTTCGCATGTTCCGCTCGCTCGAGGGCGTGGTGATGATCGAGGGAGCGTCCAGGATGGGCGATGGCAAGTTCGAGAAGACTATCTACACCGGATGCTTTAGCGCGCGCACGGGCAATTATTACTACGCGATGTATGGGGATCCGTCGATTCGCTACGTGAGCCTGATGGATGCCGAGGGCGCGAGCCCCGATAGGCTCGTGGTTCCCGAGCCGCGCCGTTCGTAGCCGATAGCTTTACCGCAATGCAAAGCGGCCCTGCATCTCCCGTGAGGTGCAGGGCCGCTGTCGTTGATGCGCGACGTCGCTAGAAGTTGGCGTCGTTGAGTTGTTCGTTCTCGAGGCCGTCGAGCTGTTGCTGTTCGGGCGTATCGGCGACGCTCTCGAGCAGCTCGGTGGGATCGACGTTCATGCTCTTGCCGGCCTCGTTGCCGTTGACCAAGTCGTCCGAGAAGATGTCGACCTCCATTTCCTCGGCCTCTTCGATCTGAACCTCGAGCGGCACCTGGGTGCGCACAAGTTTGACGGCCGGGCGCATGCGGGCAAAGAGCGGTACGTACTCAATGATGATGGCCGAGTTCTCGAGACCGTACCAGCGTGCCGGGCTTCCGCAGGCGCGGCGGACGGCGTACTTGATGGCCATCACGCGGTGGTCATTGCGGTTGATGTCCGTTTCGGGGGCAAGCATCTTGCGCAGCATGCAAAAGCGGAAGTCACCCACGTTGCCGCGCGTCTCGTAGATGGAGTAGGTGTGATGTTGCGGCGGCAGCTCGCCCGATGCCATCAAGTCGCCGACGATCTGACGCAGATAGGCGTTGACGCGCTGGTTGACCTTAAAGCCCAGGTCCAGGCGAACGCGGAAGAGGAAGTCCGTGCCAAAGGTCTCGACGGAATACTCGTGCGTATAGGGTTCGTCGGTAACGTGCACGTTAATGAACCAATATGCCTTGGCGCGCTTGGGATGCTTATCTAGGATGGAATAGAGCACGTCGCGGTCGAGCGTGAGCGGGTCGGGGCTGTTGGTGAGAAATACCAGATTGTCAGCGAGCACGGGATAGGTCTCGTCATTGCGCAGGCGATTGAGCTGGTCGATGTACTTGGAGACGGGCAGCAGAATCGTCTGCGTGCGCTCGATGGCGGTGCCGCGACGCCACACATACATAAGGCCGAACAGCAGTGCGGCCAGGAAGATCATGACGTAGCCGCCGTCAAAGAACATGGTGAGGCACGAGGCGAAGAAGCACAGCTCAATGGCACCGAAGAGCAGGGCGAAGACGCAGGCGCCCAGCTTGTGCTTGAGAATGCCAGCGATATAGCTCGTCAAAAGCGTGGTGGTCATGAGCATGGTCACGGTAATGGCGAGGCCGTAGGCGCTTTCCATGCGCTCGGAGTTTTGGAACAGCAGCACGATGAAGATGCAGCCGACCCACATGATGTTGTTGACGAGCGGAATATAGAGTTGACCCTTGGTGTCGCTGGGGTAGTGGATGCGCAGGTGCGGCATAAGGTTGAGGCGCGTAGCCTCGGATACCAGCGAGAACGAGCCGGTTATGAGCGCTTGCGAGGCGATGATGGCCGCCACGGCCGAAAGCACAATGGCAAAGGGGCGCAGGGGCTCGGGAAGCATCATATAGAACGGGTTAACGATATCCATCGCGAGCATCTGGGGGTTGGAGCTGTTGGAGAGCAGCCAAGCGCCCTGACCCAGATAGTTAAGGATGAGGGCCGCCTTTACGAATGGCCAGGATGCGTAAATGTTAGCCTTGCCCACGTGGCCCATGTCCGAGTAGAGGGCCTCGGCGCCGGTCGTCGACAGGAAGACAAAGCCGAGCACCATGATGCCCGAGTGGTTGATGGGCGAGAACAGGAACATGATGCCGCGGATGGGGTTGAGCGCGCGTAGGATGGACAGGTTGCCGAGCATGTTGAACAGGCCGGCGCCTGCCAGGAACAGGAACCACAGCGTCATGAGCGGGCCGAACAGCTTGCCGATCGACGAGGTACCGGCGCGCTGCATGGCAAACAGGCCGCAGATAATGAT
>DBGDZK010000168.1:0-5989 GCA_048373195.1 Collinsella sp. | reverse complement strand
TTAAGTTTGTCGCGAGTTCCGCACGCAAAGGAAAGCACTTAATGTGCTTTCCGTCTTGCGCAGGACTGTAGAGCAGCAAACTTAACCACCCCGCCCGGCAGGCGAGCGTGCAGGAACGACATCCGTCCAATAATTCGTCCGAAACACAATGAAAAACCGTTTGATGTGAGTTAATATAAAGAACGTCGTGAATCTGACTCCTGCCACATGCATGACAGGGGTTAAACACAAAAAGGAGTCAATTATGGTTTCTGAGAAGGCTACCCTCGTTAATCCTCAGGGTCTGCACATGCGTCCGGCTGGTCTGTTCGCCTCCACCATGGGCAAGTACGCCTGTGACGTGACGGTCGTCACCCCCGAGAAGGAGGTCAACGGCAAGTCCCCTATGGCCCTCATGGCTGCTGGTATCCCCTGCGGTACTGAGGTCGAGGTCAAGTGCGACGGCGCCGACGAGGCCGAGGCTCTGGCTGCTGCCATCGAGCTCATCAAGAGCGGTCTTGGCGAGTAGAACTCAAACGGGTCGCATGTTGAACAACTAAGTTCATATTTGGGGGCGCAGTGACCTGTTGTAAGGTAACTGCGCTCTTTTGTCATGGATATGGCAAAACGCTTTATCACATGACACGGAGAGAGGAATGGGAATGTATCAGGGAGTCAACGCTTCCGAGGGCATCGGTATCGGCACCGTCATGGTCGCCGTCGATCCCGACTTGACGTTTGAGCCGCACGAGGTTGCTGATTCGGCAGCAGAGAAGGAGCGCTATCAGTCCGCTCTTTCGGTCTTCTGCGAGAAGACCCAGGCTCAGGCCGACCACATGAAGGAGACGGTGGGCGAGGCCGAGGCCGAGATCATGAGCGGACACATTGTTCTGGCTCAGGATCCGGGTATGACCGACGCCATCAACGCCGCCATTGACGGCGGTACCTGCGCCGAGCAGGCGCTCATGGACACCTCGACCATGTTCGAGAACATGTTCCTGTCCATGGACGACGAGATGTTCCGTCTTCGCGCGGCTGACATCGCCGACATCCGCACCGGTATTCTGGCCGAGCTGCTGGGCAAGGAGGTCGTCGACCTCTCCGTCCTGCCCGAGAACACTGTCGTTGTCGTGCACGACCTCACGCCGTCCATGACCGCCACGATCGATAAGGCCCACGTTGCCGGTATCGTCACCGAGACCGGTGGCCGCACGTCGCACTCCGCGATCATTGCGCGCGCCCTCGAGATCCCGGCTGTCCTTTCGGTCTCCAACAGCTGCACCGCACTGCGCAACGGCATGACCGTTGTCGTCGACGGCGGCAAGGGTATCGTCGAGGCCGATCCCGACGAGGAGACGCTCGCTGCCTACACCGCCAAGGCCGAGGCCTTCGCTGCCGAGAAGGCAGCCCTCGAGGCCTTCCGTGGCAAGCCGTCCGTGACTGCTGATGGCATCAAGAAGATCATCGCCTGCAACATCGGTAACCCCGATGACGTGCCCAACGCGCTCGATCACGACGCCGAGGCTATCGGTCTGTTCCGCTCCGAGTTCCTGTTCATGGACTCTGCTGAGCTTCCTTCCGAGGAGGAGCAGTTCAACGCCTACCGTAAGGTCGCCAGCGCGCTCAAGGGTGCTCCGGTCATCATCCGCACGCTCGATGTGGGTGGCGACAAGGAGATTCCGTATCTGCATATGGTCAAGGAAGACAACCCCTTCATGGGCTTCCGCGCCGTGCGTTACTGCTTGGCCAATCCCGACCAGTACAAGGTCCAGCTCCGCGCTCTGCTGCGCGCTAGCGCCTTCGGTGACGTCAAGATCATGATCCCGCTCGTCACCTGCGTCGAGGAGGTCTTGGCTGTCAAGGAGCTCGTCGAGCAGTGCAAGGCCGAGCTGACCGAAGAGGGGCGCAAGTTCAACGAGAACATCGAGGTCGGCATCATGGTCGAGACGCCTGCCGCTTCGCTGCTCGCAGACCGTCTTGCCGAGGTCGCCGACTTCTTCTCCATCGGCACCAACGACCTGATCGGCTACACCATGTGCGCCGACCGTGGCAACGACACCATCTCCAACCTGTACCAGGTTTACTATCCCGCCGTGCTCCGCTCGCTCAAGAACATCATCGAGAGCGGCGTGAAGGCCGGCATCATGGTCGGTATGTGCGGCGAGGCCGCTGCCGATCCGCTGCTCGAGCCGCTGCTGATCAGCTGGGGCCTGGAGGAGTTCTCGATGAGTGCTCCGTCGATCCTGCGCGCCCGTAAGACCATCAGCCAGTGGACCAAGGCCGAGTGCGACGAGCTCGCCGAGAAGGCGCTCGCCTGCAACACCGCCGCCGAGGTCAAGGCACTGCTCGAGTCCGCAGCTCGCTAATTTGGTATCAGAGGTAACCGCGTGGTTGGAATGGGCCGGCCACGCGGCCCTCACATATACAGGGGGTACTGTAAATGTTCTACACGCTAACCGCTAACCCGGCTGTCGACATGACGGTTTCGAGCTCTCCGCTCGAGCCCGACGAGAACGTCCGCACCGGTTCGGCCAGCTACACGGCTAACGGCAAGGGCCTCGACGTGTCCTTCGCCTTTAAGAAGATGGGCGTCGACACCGTCGCGCTCGGCTTCTTCGCTGGCTTCACGGGCAAGTTCATCGTCGAGGAGGTCATGAACCTGGGTTGCCTCTGCCGCCCGGTCTGGACCGACGGTATCACGCGCATTAACACCTACGTTAACGATGGCCAGCACGAGTACGGCATCCTGAACCCCGGCGCCCCGATCACGCCGCAGCACCAGGAGGAGCTCTACAACATCCTGGACACCGCGGGCGATCTCGAGTGCCTGATCGTCTCCGGCTCCGTGCCTCCCAAAGCTACGCCCGACTTCCTGGCTCAGGTCATGGAGCACGCTCAGGCTCGTGGCGCTGACGTCGTCCTGGACCTGTCCTCCGACAAGCTCAAGGAGCTCGCTCACAAGAAGCCGCTGCTCATCAAGCCGAACCATCACGAGATGAAGGCCATCTTCGGCGTGCCGGTCGACACCGACGACGAGGTTCGTGTCGCCATGAAGATGGCTCACGACGCTGGCGTTCAGAACGTGCTGCTCACCCGTGGTAGCCGCGGCGACGCTTACTTCTCCAACGGCGAGGACATCTGGTACGCCAAGCGTGAGTTCAACATCAAGCTGGTCTCTTCCGTCTGCGCCGGCGACTGCACCCTCGCTGCGTTCCTGCACAAGTGGTACAGGGATCGCGACAACGTCGAGGAGGCCATGAAGCTCGCTATGGCCACCGGCGCCAACGTTGCCGAGTCCGTCGGCATTGGTGACTTCGGTCACGTCGACGAGTACAGCAAGCGCGTTGCTGTCCGCAAGCTCGATCGTCAGTAATCGAAACGCGACATATTCGTGCGCATGCGGCGCCCCGGTTTCGGCCGGGGCGCCTTTTTTGTTCCGCCATGGGGGAGAGGTGTCCTGCCGTACTTCATCGCTTCCACACCGTTCACCGAGTTGTCCTAGCCTTTTACCGATGCGTGGAATATACTTTCATTAACACGTTGCTTCGTGAAAGGAACATTCATGATTTACACGCTCACTGCTAATCCCGCCATTGATTACAACATCGCCTGCGACGGCCTTACTGCCAATACCGTCACGCGTACCCGCAATGCCGTCTACACGCCCAACGGCAAAGGCCTCAACGTCTCGTTTACGCTTGACCACTATGGTGTCGACACCACGATCCTGGGTTTCTTCGCCGGCTTCTCGGGTGAGTTTATCGTTAAGGGCGCCGAGGCCCTGGGCGTGCCCGTCAAGCCCGTGTGGACCGACGGTATTACGCGCGTCAATGTGTTCCTCAACGCCGGTCCCGACACCGAGTACAACATGGTCAATGCCGGTGCCGCCATCAATGAGGCCAACGAGCAGGAGATGTTTGAACTTATCGATTCGCTCGATGACATGACCTGCCTGGTCATCAGCGGCTCGCTGCCTCCCAACACTTCCGAGGGCTTCTTGGCCGAGGTCCTGCGCCGTGTCAAGGCCAAGGGGGCCGAGTTCGTCCTCGACATCTCGAGCCATCAGCTGGCAGACCTCATTGCTCTGGAGCCACTGCTGATCAAGCCCAATGACGACGAGCTGCTTGACATCTTTGGCATCAAGGTGAGCGGTGGCGACGACGAGTCCGTCAAGGGCGCTATGGCCGAGCTGCACGCCAGGGGCGCCAAGAACGTGCTGCTGACCCTTGGTGGCGCCGGTGCGTACTTCTCCAACGGCGAGCATATCTGGTTTGCCAACCGCACCTTCGACGTCAAGCTGCTGTCGACGGTGTGCGCCGGCGATTCCTCGCTCGCTGCCTTCCTGTCCGTGTGGCACGACGCCCCCGAGCGCGTCGAGGACGCCCTGCGCCTTTCGATGGCCACTGGCGCCAACGTGGTCGAGTGCCCCGGTCTGGGTGATTTTGCCAAGGTGGACGAATATAAGAAGCACATCGAGGTTCGCCAGGTCTGCTAGTTCCGGCACCTTGTCTGAATAGTTTGATTATTTCGCATCCGTCTTAGACTAGGACGGATGCGTTTTTGTTTATCGGACTTGCGTGTGCAGTGGAGGCTGTTTCTTGCTAGACTTCTTGCAGACGCAATCGATAGCCAATTTGATAGTCGCAGGAGGCCATAGGCATGTGCAATGTTTCGCTCAACGGTACTCAACCGTCCGATGCGTCCCTGCGCGTCCTGCGCGCGCTTGAGGCGGCTGGTCTTGAGGCTTGGTACGTGGGCGGTTGGGTGCGCGACGCCCTGATGGGGTACCCCAGCCACGATGTTGATATGTGCTGTAGCGGCCTGTGGCAGGAGTCCAAAGCGGCGCTCGAGGCCGCCGGCATCGCGGTTGTGGAGTCGGGCATTAAATTTGGCGGAATCACGGCTATTTCCGATGGCGAGCGTATCGAGGTCACCACGTACCGTCTGGATGGCTTTTACACCGATGGTCGCCATCCCCAGAGTGTGGAGCGTGCCGCCTCGCTCGAGGACGATCTGGCGCGCCGCGACTTTACCGTCAATGCCATGGCCTGGCATCCCGAGCGCGGGCTTGTCGACCGCTACGACGGCCAGGGTGACTTGGAGCGCAAGCTGATTCGCGCTGTCGGCGATCCCAAGCGTCGCTTTAACGAGGACGCCCTGCGCATGCTGCGTGCGGTGCGCTTTGCCTGCCGTCTGGACTTTATGATTGAGCCCGAGACTAAGCGTGCGCTTGCCGAGTGCGCGCCGCTGCTCGATGCCGTGGCGCGCGAGCGTGTGGGTATTGAGCTCGAGGGCATTCTTTCGACCGGTCATGGGGGAGACGCGATGCTCCGCTATCCCGAGCTCATCTGCGCCGCCGTGCCCGAGTTGGCAGCGGGTCGCGGGTTTGATCAGCGCAGTGTCTATCATGCGTTTAACGTCTACGTGCATATCGCCCGTGTGCTGACGGTGGCGGGGGAGCTCGCGCTGTGTGACGGCGTCGCGCCCTCGTTGAGCCTTATGTGGGCGGCGTTTTTGCACGATGTGTCCAAGCCTGAGTGCTTCACGGTCGATCACGCCGGCAGCGGACACTTCTACGGTCATCCCGAGCTCGGCGCCAAGAAGGCGCGCGTCATTATGGATCGCCTGGCCCTCTCGCACGACTTGGTGCGCGACGTGTGCCTGCTCATCAAATACCATGACAAGCCGCTGCGCCCCGAGCGCTCCTGCCTGCTCAATATGATGCGCGCGCTTTCGGGTGAGGGCGTCGACACGGCCCGCCTGATTGACGAGCTCATGGACCTTAAGCGTGCCGACACACTTGGCAAGGCCCCGTCGTGCTTCTATTATGTTGAGACGATTGAGGAGATGCGCGCGCTGGCGCACGAGCTGCTGAAGGCAGGGGAGCCCTATACGCTCAAGATGCTCGCCATCAACGGCGGCGACCTGATCCGTGCCGGAGTCAAGCCCGGGCCGGAACTGGGTCAGCTTCTCAACTCCGCCCTCGACGCCGTGATCGAAGACGATATTC
>DBGDZK010000167.1:0-5514 GCA_048373195.1 Collinsella sp. | reverse complement strand
TGTAGTGGTCCCAGTGGCCCGAGGTCTTCCACAGCTGCTTGTTCATGATGAGCGGCGTGGAAATCTCCACGTAGCCGGCCTTGTGGTGGATCTCGCGCCAGTAGTCCAGCAGCGTGTTCTTAAGGATCATGCCGTTGGGCAGGAAGAACGGGAAGCCGGGGGCCTCGTCGCGCATCATAAAGAGGTCCATCTCGCGGCCGATTTTGCGGTGGTCGCGCTTCTTGGCCTCCTCCAGCATGTGCATGTGCTCGTCGAGCTCTTCCTTGGTGGCAAAGGCGACACCGTTGATGCGGGTGAGCATCTTGTTGTCCTTGTCGCCCTTCCAGTAGGCGCCCGAGACGCCGGTGAGCTTAAAGGCCTTCAGCGCCTTGGTGTAGCAGATGTGGGGGCCGACGCACATGTCGATGTAGTCGCCCTGCTGGTAGAAGGTGATGCGGGCGTCGTCGTCCAGGTCGCCGATGTGCTCGACCTTGTACTTCTCGCCGCGCTCCTCCATAAGGGCGATGGCCTCGGCGCGGGGCTTCTCGTACACGGAAAACTTGAGGTTCTCCTTGACGATCTTCTTCATCTCGGCCTCGATCGCGGGGAAGTCGTCCTCGCTGATCTTGACGCCCTCGGGCAGGTCGACGTCGTAGTAGAAGCCGTTGTCGGTCGCGGGGCCGTAGGCAAAGTCGGCCTCGGGGTACAGGCGCTTGATGGCCTGCGCCATGATGTGCGCGGCGGAGTGGCGGATGACATGCGTGACCTCGTCCTGCGGGAGCTCGGCCACCGAACCGTCATTGTAGAGTGCCTTCATGGGTATGTTTTCTCCTCTCGGATGCCTGATGCAAGTGCGCGCGATGCGCTCGGCGTTTTTGACTTGCATCATTATAGGCAGGTTGCCTTGGTATACAAGCGCCCGCCGCACCTTAATGGCACGGCGGGCGATTTTCTACGCATGCTTCATCGTGTGGGGGCGAGGCTGCGGGGCGCGCGTGGTTTGCGGCGTGCCCGTGGCGCGGGGCGGTTGCGCGGGATGCGCGGTGCCCGTGGCTTGCGGCCGGCCCGGCGATGGATGCGTTACTGGATGCGAGTTCGGCAGTAGGGGCAGACCTTCCAGTGCGCATCGAGCGGGCGATGACAGCTGGGGCAGACATTGCGAACCTGGGTATCGCACACCGGGCAGACGACGAAGTCCTTCTCGATGGGCGCGCCGCACTGCGGGCAGGTGCCGTACTGGGCAAGCTGGCGCTCGCGCAGGGCCATGTCCAGCTCCTGCTCCTCGCGGTCGGACGCGTAGGAGTGCGGACGTAGAACCAGGTAGGCGATGAGGCCCACAAACGGGATGAGGGCGATGATGCCCCATGCCACGTAGGCGCTGGCGCCGCGGCGGCGAGCGTCGATGAACACATATACGACCGACAGCACATACAGGGCGACGATAAAGCCAACAAAGGCATAGATGACGCCCATAAGCTGCGGCGACATGAGCTCGGAGATGTACTTGGACATTACGGGTACCTTTCGGAATATTAACAGTCCGGTCAAGTTTACCACGGGGTTTGTTTATATGGGACTACGGCTGGGTACGGGGCTGGCGCGGACACAAACATCTCAATCTGTAACAGTTAGGAGCGGAATCCGGGTCTAGATGTTACAGATCGAGATAAACAGAGGGGCCGCCTGGCAAACGTCTCAATCTGTAACATCTGGAACCCAAATCCTCATCTAATTGTTACAGATCGAGACGAACGGTTGCCGTAGTTGTCTTCAGACGAGCTTGTCGGCGTTGCCGGGTCTCCCCTCGTCTGCCGTTGGCGGGTGTTGCGGGGCTGTTCGCCGCATTGCCGCCGCACTGGGGGTGTGCGAACCGTAGGATAGTCTTATTGACGGCCTGTCAACTCGTCTGGGAGGCACTGTGACAGAAACGTTTGATATCGCGATTGTCGGCGCGGGCATCACCGGATGCGCCATCGCGCGGCAGCTCGCGCGGTTTGACCTGTCCATTTGCGTGGTCGAGGCAGTAAACGATATCGCGCTGGGGGCTTCAAAGGCCAACGGCGGCCTGGTGCACGCAGGCTACGATCCGGCGCCAGGCACCGTAAAGGCGCAGGTCAACGCCCGTGGTTGTGAGCTATATGGCACATGGTCTCAGGAACTCGGCTTTTTATTCCGCCGCACCGGGTCGATGGTGCTGGGGTTTAACGACGAAGACCGCGCGCACCTGGAGAAGCTGCGCCAGAATGGCCTTGCCAACGGCGTGCCCGAGCTGTCGATTGTCGGCCCCGAGCGCATCCACGCGCTGGAGCCGCGCGCGAGTGCTAAGGCGACGTGCGCGTTGTGGTGCCCTTCGACCGGTAACGTCGACCCGTTTGAAGTGGCCATCGTCGCGCTGGAGAACGCAGTCGCCAACGGCGTGACGTTTATGCGGTCTGCGCCAGTGGAGGCCATTGATGTTGCCGGCTCGGATGACAAAGCCGCGCGCTTTACGCTGGCAACGCCCGCCGGCGACGTGCGCTGTCGCTATCTGATCAACGCCGCAGGCAACGGTGCCGCGGACATCTCGCATATGGCCGGCGCCGAGGAGTTCCAGATGGTCTGGCGCCAGGGAAACATTGTGGTTCTGGACAAGGAACCGCGCGCGCTGATGCCGCTCTACCCGGTGCCGACGCCGATATCGAAGGGCGTCATCGTCACGGGTACCGTGCATGGCAACACCGTGATTACCGCGACCGCCGCCGTGCGCGAGCCAGGCGACACGCAGACCTATGCGGACGACGTCAACGCGCTGCTGGACGGTGCGCGCAAGCTGGTGCCCGACCTGGATACGCGCCGCGTGGTGCGCGCATTTGCCGGCGGGCGTCCGGTCATTCAGGGTACGAACGACTTCTTTATTGGACAGTCGGCCGTGGTGCCGGGGCTGTTCCAGGCGGCGGGCATTCAGTCGCCGGGCGTGGCGAGCGCGCCGGCCATTGCCGACCGCATGGAGCAGGTGCTGCGCGACGCCGGCGTGGCCCTGCGTGAACGTGCCGATTGGAACCCGATCCGCCACGCGCCGGATGACTTTGACCGCGCGCCGCTCGCACGCAAGGAAGAGCTCATTGAGTCCAATCCCGCGTGGGGGCAGATCGTCTGCCGCTGCGAGACGGTGCCCGAGGCCGAGATTGTGGCCGCGATTCGGCGCCGCCCGAGCGCAGTTTCGGTCGAGGGCGTCAAGCGCCGCTGCCGCGCCGGCATGGGTCGGTGCCAGAGTGGCTTTTGCCAGAGCCGCGTGGTTGCGATCCTGGCGCGCGAGCTGGGCTGCGACCCCAGCGAGGTGCTGTTAGAGGATGCCGGATCTTGGCTGGTTGAGGGACCGCTGAAGGGGGTGCGCTAGGATGGCGACGCTTGATATGCGCGACGAACGCGCAGAGGCAGGAGCTACGGAGGCGGTGCAGACGCAGGCCTTCGACGTGGTCGTTATCGGAGGCGGCCCCGCCGGTATGGCGGCCGCGCTTGCCGCGCAAAAGGCCGGCGCGCAAGTGGCCATCGTTGAACGCGAACAGCATCTGGGCGGAATCCTCCGCCAGTGCATTCACCCAGGTTTTGGCCTGTCGCACTTTAAGCAGGAACTCACCGGCCCCGAGTACGCGCAGCGCTTTATCGACCAGGTGCGCGCGACCGACATCGTGCTGTTCTTGGACAGCATGGTACTTGGAATCGATTCGGGCGAGGGCGCGGGCGCGTCGAGCGTGAACGAGGGTGCGGGAGATGCCGCAGTCCATACCGTCACGCTCATGAGCCGTGCCGGTATGCTGCAGCTCACCGGGCGTGCGGTCGTCCTTGCCATGGGATGCCGCGAGCGCACCCGCAGCGAGATCAAGATTCCCGGTAGCCGTCCCGCCGGCGTGTTTACGTCCGGCTTGGCGCAGCGATACATCAATATCGAAAACCTCAAGCCCGGCTCGCGCGCCGTCATTTTGGGTTCGGGCGATATCGGGCTGATCATGGCACGCCGCTGCACGCTCGAGGGGATTTCCGTCGAGGGCGTGTACGAGCTCATGCCGTACGCCAACGGCCTGCGTCGCAACGTGAAGAACTGCCTGGACGATTTTGGCATTCCGCTGCATCTGTCGACCACCGTCACGCGCGTGATCGGGCACGACCGCGTGGAGGCCGTCGAGGTAAGCCAAGTCGACGAGCACCAGGCGCCCATTCCGGGGACTGAGCGCATCGTTCCGTGCGACACGCTGCTGCTCTCGGTGGGATTGATTCCCGAGAACGAGCTATCGGTGGCCGCGGGCGTGGAGTTGGACCCGCGCACGCGCGGTGCCGTGGTGGACCAGAGTCTGCAGACGGGCGTGCCGGGCATATTTGCCTGCGGCAACGTTCTGCACGTGCACGATCTGGCCGATAACGTAACGACCGAGTCCGAGCGCGCCGGCGCGGCTGCGGCGGCATGGGCGTTGGGCGGCGACGCCGGGGCGAGCGCTGCGAGAACGGGCTGCGAGCTCACGGTCTCCCCTGCCGGCATCGCGGGCTACGCGCTGCCGGGACGCATTACGACTGTGACACTCACCAGACTCAACTTCCGTGTGCGCCGACCGGTCGATGCCGCCCGCGTGAGGATCTTGGCCGACGGCGAGGAACTGTTCGCCGGCAAGGTCCGTGCGTTTAAGCCGAGCGTAATGGAGAATTTCCCGCTACCGGCAAAGGTGATTCAACGTGCACTCGACCTGGGTACCAGCGAGATTGTCCTGTCCGTTGACCCCATCGAGGAGGCATAAACTATGACCTATAACGTGATCGAAACGCTGCAGTTCAACTGCACCACCTGCCCATCCGAGTGCCTTCTGACCGTAGAGGTAGAGCGTGACGCAGACGGCGTCGTGGCAGAAGTGCGCTCCGCGACCGGCAACAGATGCCCGCGTGGTGATAAGTTCGCACATCAGGAGCTCACCTGCCCCATGCGCGTACTCACCACCACCGTGGCCGTATCCGGAGGCGACGAGGCGTTGCTGCCCGTGCGCACGGCTGAGGCCATCCCGCTCGAACTCCACGTCCAGGCGATGGACCTCATCCGCGGCCTAGTCGTCAACGCCCCCATCCGCATGGGCGACGTCGTGCTAGAGAACCTCCTAGACACCGGTACCGACCTCATCGCCAGCATGGACATCGACCGAGCCCAAGTAGCTAATTAGGGACGGGGCACTTTTAGCTACTCCACCATCCGCCCGGTCCTCCTCCGCAGTTGCGGTGAAATAGTTCCTGATTTCCGCCAAAACCCCGGCATCCAGGAACTATTCCACCGCAACTTTCTTTTGGATCAGATTTAAGGCTGATGCCATATTGGTGCCATGTCAAAACTATGCCGGTTTACGGGGCTAAATCGATAACCACCAACCACACCAACCATTTTCGATTTTCGCCAGCCCATCTACCTGCGGTTTTATTTTTGCCATTTTGGTCATGGTCAGCCAAGAGCGATCCAGCGCCGTAATCCGGCATAGTTTTGAAAGCAGACCAAGGGTAGTTAATTTGGGACGGGGCTATTTT
>DBGDZK010000166.1:0-19188 GCA_048373195.1 Collinsella sp. | reverse complement strand
AGCCGCCTGGTCAAAGGCCAAAAGCGAGTTTTTGGGCGCTGCCACCGGCGGCGATATGAGCGACCTGTTTGCACACGAGGACGAGCGTCGCGACGCCCTGGACGCCGAGCGCGATGAAGCCTGGCGCTACAAGTCGTGCGAGCGCAAAAACCGTTACGACACGCGTGCCGAGGCCGAGGCAGTTATGGCCGACTGCGAAAACCGCGGGCGGCGTGGTTTGGCCTGCTACAAATGCGAATACTGCGGCGGATGGCACCTGACGTCGCACCCTTGGAAATAGGTCCCGCATCGGCGCGGCGCCGGCGCAATGCCGGCCATCGCACACGAGCTACGAACGCGGCGGCACCAAAACATCGTAGCGAACGGCCTTGCCCGCAAGCTGATAGCTCGGCTTAACGCCGGCAAGCAGCGGTCCCTTCACCGGCCGCTTGATAACGACCTTGCGCGGGTGCACCGCAAGCGCAGCTTCGACCAGCGTCTCCTCATCGGCACACGGCTGTTCCAGATGGTGCAAGAGTTGGAACTTCTTTTTCACCGCCGCGCTCTTGGTGCGCTCGGGAAACATGGGGTCCAGATACACCACGTCGGGAGCGGCAAGCTCGCCCCGCCCGATCAGCTCAGCTACATGGCGAAGGCCGGCAATGCTGTCCTCGCCCGCATGTAAGCGCATGCGCGCCACGGCAGCCGCAAGCGCCGGATCATCTGCCGCGCGATTCAAAGCATCCTTGAGGAGCACCGCGATCACGCAATCCTGCTCATACAGATCGACGGTAAAGCCCGCGGCCGCCAACAGCAGCGAATCCTCGCCAAAGCCTGCCGTGGCATCAATCGCCCATGGGCACTCGATGCCTTTTGCGCGCGCAGCCTTTACCAACAGCTCTTGCTGCAGACGGCCCTGCTTGAGCCGCGGAAGCATGCGGTCAAAATCGGCACGCAGCTCCATCGTGCCGTCGGTGAGCGTGAGGCCCTCGGACTTCCCGGTCAGCTCAAGCCCCGCGGCCCGAGCAACAGAAAAGGGATCGACGACACCCATGGGTACTCCTTAACAAGCTAAACGAATACGTGAGCGCCGTTCATGCCAGCACCCAACCGTCCGCTATTGTCCCACATGCGACATGGCCCACAGCATCCCAATGCAAAGCACCGCCATCAATCCCGTGCACACGGCAGCGATCACAGAATCACCCATGCGCCTTCCCAACGACCGCGGCTCACGCACTTGCCCTGCTCCGTACATCATGACTCCTCCTTGAGACCAGCTCCTTGTTACGGCCTCATCATCGCAGCGCCGCACATGGGCTGCCATCGATTTGGCTTACGTCCAGCTTTCCTTTTTGAAAGGTTGGGGTGGGCTGCGCGGGGTCAAAGCGCTTTCAGGCGCATGCATCGCCGCGTTGAACTACAATGTGCTTCACCATATGTGCAGCACATGGGGTACGTCAGATTGACGTACTCGTATCGAAAGGACCAGCCATGAGTTCCGCTCGCAAGACTCTCAAAATCCTTGCCCTCGTCTACTTTGTTTTGGGCATCGCCAGCCTCGTCATCGCCGGCGTCGGCATCGCGACCGGCAACCTCGATTCCACGTACGGGTCGAACGCCATGCTCGCCGCGGTCGTGCTGGTCGCCAAGGGCCTCATCGATCTCGCCGCGGGCGTTGCGGGCATCAAGGGCGCCAACAAGCCTTCGCAGGTGGATGGTGCGTTTAAGCTCGGCATCGTTGCCGCAATCGCCACGATTGCGCAGGCCGCGCTCACGCTTCCCGCGCTCGGCGGCAGCTCCGTCAATATCGTCGCCTTTGTCATCGTGGTCTACGACCTGTTCTTTGTTCAGCAGGCACACGCCGTTAAGGCCGAGAACAAGGACCGCCTGTAAGCGCTCGCTTCTCATAACCTCTGCAGCCAAGCAACTAAAAAGGGCCGATCGCGCATCTCCGCGGTCGGCCCTTTACGTTTGCCCAGACAAAACCTACCAAAACAAACCTGTCCCTTTTTGGCAGGTTGTTAGCTGTGGCGGTACTCGGCGATGATGAAGTCGATGTCGGTTTGAAGGGTGTCCAAGTTTGCCAGGCGCTCTTTATCGGCAGGGCGCGTGCGGTAGTAGTACGGCGTCATCTGGAACACCGCCTCGATGTCGGCCTGGGTCTGGAGCGTAATATTCGCAGATACCCGCTGCGTTCCGACCAACTCGAGCTCGGTAGTCTTCGGCAGCTTCTCGTCGTTAAGGTACGGCGTATCGTAGAGCACTTCCTTAAGCCCAAACAGATGACGGGCACCCGGCACCACGGTGTAGAGCGAGCCCTCCGGCGCCAGCACGCGGGCAAACTCGCGCTCGTTAAAGGGAGCGAAGAGCTCGGTCACCATATCGAAGGCGCCATCGGCCACAGGGATGTCCTTCATGTTGGCTACGAAATAGGTCGCATCGTCGCGCTTGGCGGCAAGGCGCACCATCTCTTTGCCCAGGTCGAAACCGTAAGCATCCACGCCCGGCACCGCGCCCATGGCGCTGGTGTAATAGCCCTCGCCGCAGCAAATATCGAGCAGCGTCATGGGACCGCTCGTAGACGCAGCACGTCCAGACACCCGCTCGCGCACCAGCTCGACCATCGCATCGCGCAACGGCGCGTAGTATCCACGGTTCAGAAAGTCACGACGGCTGCGCGCCTGTGACTTGGGATCGCCCATGGAGTCGCCGCTCTTGGACGAGCGCAATAGATATAGATAGCCCTCGCGCGCACGGTCAAACCGGTGTCCGCCCGCGCATGCAGCACCGCGTTCGTCATCCACCAGCGGCTCATGGCAAACGGGACACAACAACATGGCAACTCCTTAGCGCGAACAACACAACGCCCACCATTGTCGCACGCCTTCCCCGCCTAGTCATTGGGGACGTTCTTGAATGAGTAATCGTTTTAGAACGTCCCCAATGACTAGGCGATTAGGAGTATCATCGTCTGCGCAAATAAGCACAAAAGAGCATGTTAGAGATTGAGAGCGTATGGCTGACACCGTATCTAAGCACATTGACATGACCACCGGATCGCTGTGGCGCAATGTTCCCCTGTTCGCCTTCCCTGTGGCCGCCACGAGCATCTTGGAGCAACTGTCGAACCTCATCGCCACGGTCATCATCGGTAACTTCTCGGGCGACCAGGGAACCCTCGCCATGGCGGCGGTCGGCTCCAATGTTCCGCTTACCAGTCTTATGCTCAACCTGTTTATTGGCATGTCGCTTGGCTCCAACGTGGTCATCGCCAACGCTATCGGCCGCAACGATCAGAACATGGTCAAACGCGCCGTCCATACCTCGATTTTAATGGCGCTCGTGGGCTTTGTCGTCATCGCACTGGGCGAGATCTTTACCGAGCCCATGCTCGCCGCGCTCAATGTTCCCGCCGAAACCATGCCGCTCGCTTCGCTCTACCTGCGCGTCTTTTTGCTCAGCATGCCCTCGATCTTGCTCTACAACTTTGAGGCCGCGATCTTCCGCTCCGTCGGCATCACCCGCATGCCGCTGCAGGCACTTGCCGTGTCCACCGTCCTCAACATTGGCCTGGATCTCATCTTTGTCCCCATACTCCACTGGGGCGTCGCGGGCGTCGCCATCGCCACCGCTATCGCCTACACTGTCAGCGCCGCTACGCTCTTTATCCGCCTGCTCAAGACCGACTCCGTCGTCCGCGTCACCCCGCGCGACCTGGCTATCGACCCCGTCGCCCTCAAGCGCATCGTCAAGATCGGCCTGCCCGCCGGCATCCAGAGCGCCGTCTTTGCCGTCGCCAACATCATCATCCAGTCTGCTATCAACAGCCTGGGCACCGAGGTCATGGCGGCATCGAGCGCCGCTATGAGCTTGGAGTACGTATGCTACAACCTGCTCAACAGCTTTAGCCAGGCTTGCACCACCTTTGTGGGACAAAACCACGGTGCCCGCCAGATCGACCGCTGCACCAAAACGCTCAAGGTCTGCCTGGTCGAAGGCGGTATCGTTGCACTCACCACGATCATCGTTATTGTCGGCATGGGACGCGAGATCTTGTCGCTGTTCAACAGCGATCCCAACATCGTCTCGATCGGCTATATCCGCGTGTGTTCGATCTTCCCGGCGTACGCCTTTAGCATGTTCTACGAAAACATGTCCGGCTACCTGCGCGGCTTTGGTATCTCGCTCACGCCCGCTCTCATCACCATGATCTGCGTCTGCGGCATCCGCTTCTATTGGGTGTTCTGCGTGTTCCCGCACTTCCGCACCTTTGCGAACATCATGATGGTCTACCCCATCAGCCTGGGCACCACGGCGTTCTTTATGGTCGTGGCGGTACTACTTTGCCACCCGGCACGCACCTATCGCGCCACCCAAGCCAAAGCGACAGCCCGCTAAACACCGCACTCAAAGCCACGCCAGTCATTAATTGACAATATGCGAGCTCATATAGTCGATAAAGCGCCTCGTGGCGATGGGCATGGTATCCCAGCTGCGCCAGGCTGCCACTACGTCACGCGAGGGAGCGTGCACGATGGGCCGCACGCGAATATCGGCTCGCATGCCCTCCACAGTACGACGGTAGAGCATGCTCACGCCTAGACCCTCCTCCACCATCGCCATGATGGTGTAGTCGTCGGTGACCTCGCTCGTCACGTGCGGCGACAAGCCATGCGCCGCAAATGCATCGAGCACCAGGCTCTGTTCGCCCTCATCCAGCAGCACAAACGGCTCGGACGCTAGGTCGGCAAGCGTCACCTTTTCCTTTGCTGTCAGCGGGTGCGCAGTCGGTAACAGCGCCACCAGTTCGTCGTGATAGACCACGCGCTTCTCGAGCCCTGCGGTAAACCCACGCGCCGTAAAGCAAAAGTCAACCACGCCATCGTGCACCCACTGGGCGTTGCGCGTGTAATCGCCCTGCTTGAGGGTAAAGCGTACGCCCGGGTGCAGCGCCCCAAAGTCGCGGATCACGCGCGGCAACACGGTTCGACTCACGTTGGTAAACGTTGCAATGCGAATATCGGTCGACGAAAGCCCCAGCAGTTCCTGGCGCTTGCCCTCGAGCTCGGCCTCGGCGGTCACGATCTGGCGCAGGTACGGCAGATATTGCTTACCGTCGCGCGTAAGCGAAACGCCCTGCTTTCCGCGCTCGATAATCGTGGTGCCCAGCTCGCGCTCGAGTGCCTTGACGGCCTGGCTCACCGCACTTTGCGTATAGCCCAGCTCGTCCGCCGCGCCCTTAAGACTGCCGCAATCGACCACCATACATACAATCTGATACCGCGATGCCATCGTGCCTCCACATCGATGTAGCTGTAAAACGTTTTGCCAGGACTTTTCCTGCCAACATTAGCATTTCTTAATCATACTGAAGATACATTCGCTTTACTACATCCACATCTGGGAGCAGAATCCTTTTTGCGAAACCGTTCTGTAACAAAAGGAGTCCCATGGATCGCAAAAAAGCAATCGCGCTCTCATTTTCTGTTCCCGTCGCATGGGGCTTTTCGTACCCCTCATGAAGATCGGCATGGACAGCATGAACGCCACGAGCATCGTCGCGCTACGCTGCATCATCGCCTTTGTGGTCTGCCTGCTGCTCTTCCACAAGCACGCGTTGCGCATCAACCGCGACCTTATGGTCCGTGCCGCCATCATCGGTGCCATCATGGCAACCGAGCTCACCTGCATGTGCCTGGGCTCCAGCCTCACCTCCGCCTCCACCGCCGGCTTTTTGCAGAGCCTGACGGTCGTAATCGTGCCGTTTGCCAACGCCGCCCTGCTGCGTCGCGCCCCCGAGCGCAAGGTGCTCGTCGGCACCGCCATCGTCACCTGCGGCATGCTGCTGCTCTCGGGCGCCGACTTTACCAGCCTGAATCCCGGCGCAATCATCATGCTGCTCTCGGCTTTTATCTATGCCAGCCACATTATCGTGGCCAAGCGCTTTGTCGAGGAAGTCGATCCGCTTGCTCTGGGCGTTTGGCAGCTGGGCTTCGGCGGCTTATTCTCGGGTATCGCCGCATTCACCTTTGGCGGTTTCACGCTTCCCGGCACGCCTAGCGAGATTGTCGTTGTCGTCGCGCTCGCACTCATCTGCTCTGCCTATGGCTTTATCACCCAAACGCTCGTGCAGCCCCACGTGCCTGCCGAGACCACCGGCTTCGCCTTCTCGCTCGAGCCGGTATGCTCCGCCGTCTTCTCGTTCTTCCTGGTCGGCGAGGTCCTCAGCCCCATCGCCTTCTTTGGCGCCGCCCTCATCCTCACCGGCGTCATGGTGGCAACCGTCGAACTTCCGCACCTTCGCGCACATGGACAGGCTCGCATGGCAGGAGCGCCCGAGCACGTCTCGTAGACCCCACTCCTCATACAGCCGTGGCATAAAGGCAACCGGTGCGCCTTTACAATAGATGTCAACAGAGCATCTGACGTAAAGGAGCCCCATGGACGCCGCGACCCGCGACCGCAACATAGCAACTTGGTTGGGCGATGCGCCGCAGCCGGTACGTGACACTACGAACCAGCTGCTCGAGCGCATCGCCCTTTTGCGTGCCGAGCAAACCATCTACCCGGCACAAGACGACATCCTCAATGCCCTCGCCTACACGCCGGCCGACCAGGTCAAGGTTGTCATCTTGGGTCAAGACCCCTATCACGGACCCAACCAGGCAATGGGGCTGTCGTTCTCGGTCCCCGCGACGCAAACCAAGTTGCCGCCGAGCCTGCGCAACATCTATAAGGAGCTCAAAGCCGATCTGGGCTGCCCCATTCCCGCCACGGGAGACCTAACCCCATGGGCACAACAGGGCGTCCTGCTCCTCAACACTACGCTCACCGTGCGCGAGCATGCCGCGAACTCGCACGCCAAGCTGGGCTGGAGCACGCTCACCGACTACGTTATCGAACGCTGCTGCCAGCTGCCCCAGCCGGTCGTCTTTTTGGCATGGGGCCGCTTTGCCCAGCAGATGGTCGAAGGCAAGCTCGCCGCAATCGGCGCGGGCAAGGCAACCGGCAAGTTCTGCCTGGCCTCTACGCACCCCTCGCCGCTTTCGGCCAACCGTGCCACGGCAGAACTCCCCGCTTTTATGGGGTCGCGCCCCTTCTCCGCTGCCAATCGGCTACTCGAACAGCACGGCTCGACCCCCGTCAACTGGACTTGCCTCAGCTAAAAATCGATACATCAAAAACGCGCCCGACGGCTTTCCATCGGGCGCGTTTCCTATTCGGGCCAAATAAATTGTGTGCGGCCGGCCTCGCCGCCATCGATCAGCAGGCTCTGCCCGGTCATAAACCGGTTGGTCACGCCCACAAAGTAGATCCACTCGGCGATCTCTTGGGCGGTGGCCCAGCGTTTAAGCGGCGTGAGCTCCATAATCTGGTTCCACAGGTGTTCGTCTTCCATCACGCAACGGTTGAGCGGCGTGATAACGCCGCCCGGGTCCACACTGTTGGCGATAGCCTGCGGTGCCAGGCGGTTTGCAAGGTTCTTGGTGTAGGCGATAACGCCGCCCTTGCTGGCAGCATAGGCGGGAAACTCCGATCCCGTATGTCCGCTCGCCGACCCCACATTGACCACGGATTTGATAGCCAGTGTCGGCTTGGCGGCAAGCCCCTCCCCCACAAAGGCGTAGTGCTCGGTCACGTTGATGGTGCCACGCAGGTTGGCAGCAATATCGTCGGCCGAATCCTGCGTACCGGCAACGTTCACGATTACCTGGGGTTCAAGGTCGCCTGGAAACGAGTCCGGCTCGCGGACATCAACGATCAGATGGCGGTAGCGCTCGTGTTCGATCGCCACCGGCAGTAGATCAAAACCCACGACCTCGTGGCCCTCGTCCAAAAAGCGCTGCACGCACGCGGCTCCGATACCGCCCGAAGCGCCCGTGATCAAAACCCGCATACTCGCTCCTTAGGCGGTTGCGTGGCGCTCGAGGTACTCGGCGCCCACATTCTCACGCTCCCAGCCACGCACGACCTTGTAGCCCACGGGGCTCAGGAAGACCTCGCACAGCAGCTCGGCGACAGCGCCGGTCAGCGAACACATAAGGACCTGCACCCAGGTCCAACCAAAGAACGTGTGGCTCACCACAATGGCAAAGACCAGGTTGTCGATAAACTGGCCAACACCCGTGGACACATAGGAGCGGAAGGCGAAGCTCGCAAAATTATTCTTTTTGAGCATGCGGCCGAGCGACTGGTTGAGCGTGGAGTTAACCACGGCAGAGACGAGCATTGCCAGCGAAGAGCCCAGCACCACGTACCAGGTGCCACCGATGGTAGCGTTAAGGGCAGTGTTAACCTCGATCATGCCCGTGTCGTAGTAGGCGCCCCACATACCGGGCGTGAGCGAGCATGCCCAAAAGCACAGGCTCACGGCCAGGTTGACCAGCAGCGCGAGGATAGAGATTTTGATGGATGCCTTGGCGCCAAAGCGTTTGCAGATCATGTCCTGGCACAAAAACGAAACCCAGCTCACCACAAAGCCGCAATCGAGTGCCAGATACGGCAGGCTGATGAGCTCTTTGTTGGCCAGCAGGTTCATCATGATGACACTCACGAAAAACAGCGAAACCGTTGCCGCGGGAATGCTCCGCAACAGGACCTTGTAGTCCTCCATGACCTTCTTGATCATTATGTACTCCTTTGGTTTTAGGTTTAACGAGCAGGATATCGGACCCGAACTGCTCGGACGCCCCGGTCTTGAGACGACGGTGGGTATGATAGCCGCTCACACGGCATCAGGCAAGCAAACGGCGCGGCAGCTCCGCAGGGCCACCGCGCCGATGCGTTAAAACGCTACGTTGCCAAACTCCGACAGGATAAGGTCGGGGTTGTGGTCGGTTGCCCAATCCACGTTCCACGGACTCGTGAACAGCAGCAACTTGCCGCCGCGCATGTCCTCGACGCGCAGGGTGTCGCGCGTGAGCGAAAGGCCCGGGATATCGATGGTGTCGGGGTCGTTCTGGATCCAGCGGATGTCCGTATAGGGCAGCGGCTGGCGACGAACCTCAACACGGTACTCGGCCTTGAGGCGGCGCTCGAGTACCTCAAACTGCAGCACGCCGACCACGCCCACGATGACGCTCTCCATACCGGCACCCAGCTCGCGGAAGATCTGGATAGCTCCCTCCTGGGCAAGCTCCTCCATGCCCTTGACGAACTGCTTGCGTTTGAGCGTATCGACCTGCGTAATGCGAGCGAACATCTCGGGGGCAAACGTCGGGATCTGCGGATACTGCACGTGGCGCTTGCCGGAGCACACGGTGTCGCCGATGCTAAAGATACCCGGGTCGAACAGGCCCACGATATCGCCCGCATACGCCTCGTCCACGATGGCGCGGTCATCGGCCATCATCGAGGTACCCGTGGCAAGCTTGAGCTTGCGGTTGCCCTGCACGTGGAAGGCGTCCATGCCGCGCTCGAACTTGCCCGAGCAAATGCGCACAAAGGCGATGCGGTCGCGGTGGTTCTTGTCCATGTTGGCCTGGATCTTAAACACAAAGCCGCTGAAGTCGTCGCGGCAGGGATCGACCGGCTCGTTGGTGAGCGTATCGGTATAGGCGCGCGGCGTCGGGGCCAGGCGCAGGAACTCCTTGAGGAAGGGCTCCACGCCAAAGTTGGTGAGCGCCGAGCCAAAGAACGCCGGGCTTAGCTTGCCGCAGGCCACGGCATCCAAGTCGAGCTCGTCGCCGGCACCATCGAGCAGCTCGATGTCGTCCATCAGGTTCTTATGGTTCTCCTCGCCGATGAGCTCGTCCATAGCGGGGTCGCCCAGCTCGGCCTCGACCTCGGCGACCTTCTTGGTGGCGTTAGCGTGGCCGTCGCCCTCAAAGGCGATAACGCGACGGGTCTGGCGATCGAACACACCGCGGAAGTTGCGGCCGCTGCCGATCGGCCAGTTCATGGGATACGTATTGATGCCCAGGACATTCTCGATCTCTTCCATGAGCTCAAACGGATCGCGGGCCTCGTGGTCGAGCTTGTTCACAAAGGTGAAGATGGGAATGTGGCGCAGCGTGCAGACCTTAAAGAGCTTTTTGGTCTGGGCCTCGACGCCCTTGGCGCCGTCGATGACCATGACCGCGGCGTCGGCGGCCATAAGGGTACGGTAGGTATCCTCCGAGAAGTCCTGGTGGCCGGGGGTATCGAGGATGTTGACGCAGGCGCCGTTGTAGGTGAACTGCAGCACCGAGGAGGTAACGGAAATGCCGCGCTCCTTCTCGATGTCCATCCAGTCCGAAACGGCATGCTTGGCCGAGCTCTTGCCCTTGACCGAGCCGGCGGTCTGGATGCTGCCGGTATAGAGCAGCAGCTTCTCGGTAAGCGTTGTCTTACCGGCGTCCGGGTGGCTGATGATCGCGAATGTGCGGCGCGACGAGATTTCATCCGACAGGCTTGCCATGCGGATCCTTTCTTGCATTGAGTGCATTACGTCGTTGTAACCGCACTATTGTAGCCGCGAAATCTCGCTCTAGGGCGCCTATCAGGACAAATTCATCAGTCAGAACGTGAACGGCTAGTTATCGAAAGTATTCTGCAGCAGACTGTCTCAATCTGTAACAGCAGAGCTTATTTGCCCCCCTATCTGTTACAGATTGAGACAAACGAACTTGTCCGCCGGCACAATCTCAATCTGTAACACCTGGCCGCCCAAATTGGGTCTAGCTGTTACAAATCGAGATAAACGGAAAGGCAGGCAGCCAATGTCTCGTTCTGTAACATCTAGCCGCGCAAATCGACTCTTACTGTTACAGATTGAGACAAATAGGCAGGCGGGAAAATAACATCTCAATCTGTAACAGCTGGCGACCAAAAACGGACCCAGATGTTACAGATTGAGATTGTTTTGGAGCAAGCGCGGCGCCGATGGTCTATTCCACATTTAGCTCTTGCATAACTGTGCATAGTGTATATATACTGTGCTTACCGGTTATATACACGTGTAGCCCAACAGCTAAGGAGCCGCTGTGGACATCATCCTATCCAATTCGAGCGATAAGCCCATCTACGAGCAGATAACCTCGCAGGTCAAAGCTCAGATCTTATCGGGCACGCTCGCTGCGGGAGCCAAACTCCCCAGCATCCGTGCACTCGCGAGCGACCTGGGCGTGAGCGTAATCACCACCAAGCGTGCCTACGCCGACTTGGAGCAGCTTGGCTTTATCTGCACCGTGCAGGGCAAGGGCTGTTTTGTCGCCGAGGGCAACCAGGAGCTTTTGCGCGAAAACCAGCTCTGCCATATCGAAGAGCTGCTCGCGAAAGCGGCAAGCCAAGCCGAGGCCCTGGGCGTCACGCGCGACAAGCTGCACGAGATGCTCGACCTGGTAGCCCCCGAAACCATGCAGTAGCCATCTGCAAGAAAGGCTATACCATGCAAAACCTTTTAGAACTCAAAGGCATCTCACGCCATGTGAGTGACCGTTTTTCGCTGCGCGACGTCACGCTTGCCGTGGAGCCTGGCCAGATCGTCGGCTTTGTGGGTGCCAACGGTGCCGGCAAAACAACGACGATTCGAGCTGCTCTCGGGCTTATAAAGCTCGATGCCGGCGAAGTGCACCTGTTTGGGCAGCGCTGTGGCGCCGACGCGCCCGATGAGTCGCAACGCCATCTACGCTCCCGCGTCGGTCTTGTCCTGGACACGTGCCCCTTCCCCTCCACGCTCAGGGTGGGCCAGATCGAGTCGCTCGTAGGCCCGACGTACCCCACATGGGACCGCGAAACGTTCGCCGGATTCATCAACCGATTTGGCCTCGATCCCAAGACAAAGGTCAAGGACCTCTCCCGCGGCATGGGCATGAAACTGCAGCTTGCCTGTGCACTCAGCCACAATGCCAAGCTGCTCGTTTTGGACGAAGCCACCGCGGGCCTCGATCCCATGGCACGCGAGGAGCTGCTCGATGAGCTGCTTGCCTTTGTCGCCGACGGCCAGCACAGCGTGCTGCTCTCGAGCCACATTACGTCCGACCTCGATCGTGCCGCCGACCGCATCATCTGCATCGATAACGGTTCGATTGTGTTTGATCTGCCGCGCGAGGACATTACCGACCGCGCCGGCATCGCCCACTGCACCCAAGCACAGGCCGCCGAGCTTATGGCTTGCGTCGAAGGTGCCCGTGCCGCCCACCACGCCTATAGCGTGGACGTGCTCGTGCCCAACCGTCGCGAAACGCTCGAGGCCTTCCCCGAGATTCCCTGCGATCGGGCAACCATTGACGACTATCTGCGCCTCATGCTGAAAGGGGCTTCGAAATGAAACGCGCCTTTATGTCCGAGCTCGCTATCGTTCGCACGCTCGTCCCGAGCATCGCGGGCGTCGGCCTGTTCATATTCGTCGTGCTGACCCTTGCCAACGCATCGGACGGCGATTCCGGCATGAGCGCTGGCGCCTGCGCGGTCAGTGCCATGTCACCCATCATGGTCATGAGCTCGCTGGCCGGCTTCGACAATCAAAACGGTTGGGAGCGCTATCGCGCAACGCTGTCTCTCTCGCGTAAAGACATCATCTGCGCACGCTACCTGAGCATCATTGTCTTCTCGGCTGTCACGGCGTGCGCCGCCGCGCTTCTGAGCATCGTCTCCTTCCCGCTCTTCAACAGCGCGGGTATCCCGTTGACGGGACAGATTGTCTTTGAGATTGCAGTAGCCTCAGCAGCATCAATGCTCATCTCCCTCATGATGGTGTTTTTGGCGCAGCCGCTGTTCTTTCGCTTTGGACACATGGAAGCGCTGCGCCTATCCGTTGGTCTGTTTGCCATGCTCGGATGCCTTGCCATGGCCACGCTGAGCTCCTCCAACCCCATCAGCAACTGGCTCATGTCGATTGCCGGAGCGAATCCCGATCCCGCCGTTCTGGGCTGTCTGTGTGCAGGCATCGCCGCACTTACCCTCGCGCTATGTGCAATCAGCTGCGCAGTCAGCACCAAGGTCTATCGGGCACGCGACCTGTAATCGACAGCCAAAGGGCTTGGGCTGCACGCCACCTCATTTACTAGATAAGACGAAGCAACAACAACGCCGCCGCCCTTCGAAGCATGCCGTTTAGATCTTGGAAACCAAAGAGAAGTCGACAGCATATCGACAATTCGAGCCTTCACCAAATGGCTCCCCGGAACATAACCCCCGTCTCGCCGCGGCCATATCAAACCTTCATGGTGGGGCGGTATCCTCATGTCCATAAAACTCGCAGGATAAACCCATTATCCAAGGAGGCACCGCACCCGTGTCGTGGGTTGTCGCAGCATTTGCGTCAGCATTCTTTGCCGGCATCACATCCATCTTGGCCAAATGCGGCATCAAGCAGACCGACTCCGATGTCGCGACGGCCATTCGCACCTGCGTGGTGCTCGTTTTCGCCTGGGCAATGGCGGGCATTTCTGGATCCATTGGAACCATTGGCAGCATCGAACCCAGATCCTGGCTCTTTCTCGTCCTCTCGGGACTCGCTACCGGTGCTTCGTGGATCTGTTACTTTAAGGCGTTGAGCATCGGAAATGTCAATAAGGTCGTACCGGTCGACAAGATGAGCACCGTGCTCGCCGCGCTGGTCGCCATCGCGCTTTTTGACGAGACGAGCAACCTTGCGGTTAAGCTCGTGGGAACCGCTGTCATCACCCTCGGCACGTTTTTAATGATCGAGAAGAAGCAGTCCGCCGAACCCGAGCAGCAGCAAGACCGAACCTGGCTCGCTTACGCCCTCGGCGCCGCCGTGTTCGCGGCACTCACCTCCGTCCTCGCCAAGATCGGCATCGAAGGCATCGAGTCAAACCTGGCCACGGCAATCCGCACCTGCGTGGTACTGGTTATGGCATGGGCAATCGTGGCAGCCAAGGGAAAACTGGAGCAGGTCGCGCACGCTGACCGGCGCGAACTCACATTTCTCGCAACATCGGGCATCGCGACTGGAGCATCGTGGCTGCTCTATTACTATGCCATCGCTGCAGGCCAGGTGAGTGTCGTGGTGCAGATCGACAAACTATCGATTGTCGTATCGGTGCTATTTGCGCGCCTGGCATTCAACGAAAAACTCTCCCGCCGCAGCGCCATCGGTCTCGCCCTCATCGTACTGGGCACCGCCGCGCTTGCAATTTGGAAGTAGCGCCGATACCGAACGAAATCCAGTCCACCCGCAAATCCGTGACACAGCGCCCGCACCGGACTTGAGATGTTTGTACTGACTGCGCGCTACCGTGCTACTTGCGCAGCGGCTTGGGCAGCGGAATGCCGGCGGCGATGACAGCCGCGATGATCATGCAAACGATGCCCTTGAGCGGGAAACACATAAGCAGCAGGCCCACAACCATGACAGGCTGGCGCATGACCGCACCCATCGTCGATGCCGTGCAGACGGCGACGCAAAAGACCGGATCTGCGCCGGTGAGGATGGCAAGGCCATAGCCCAGGCTTACGCCTGAGAAGATAACGGGGAAGAAGTGACCGCCGCGCCAACCAAGGTTGATGAGGGCGGGGGTCAGCATGGCCTTGACCAGACCGGTCGCGATAAGCACGCCAGCGGGAATGGTCAGGTAGGTTTCCATGAGCACGTCGGCCTGAGTCTCGCCGGCAAACATGGTGTAGGACAGGACCGTGCCGCAGATGGCGAGCGCCAGACCGGCTAGCATGGCCTTGACGACAGGACGCTCCCCTATTGCATGGGCAAGCGCCTCGCTGGCGTGCTCGGAGACAAAGTACAGCCAGCCGCAGATTGTTCCGATCAGCGACAGAGGAATGAGCCAGGTAAGCTCCAGGTTGCCCACCTCGGCGGCCTCGAACCTGGGCATGCCCATGCCGCCGCCCATGAGCTGGCCGAGCAGCAGGTAGGTGCCCAGGCCGCCGGCAATCGCAATGCCGTAGACCACCGTCTTCTGTGCCTTGGGCAGCTTGATCGTGATCTCGTCGGACGCAGAGCCCTCGTCGCCGTCGGCGCTACCGGCAAGCGGTGCCACAAAGCCAAAGACGGGCGCGGTAAAGAGCGCCGTCAGGGCAGCCTGGGTACCCAGCAGCGTGAGCTCCCTAAACTCGGCGCCAAAGCGGCGCATACGGTCGCCAACCCAGCTGCACAGACCCGCGATAACGCCGGTCAGGCCGGCCTCCGGTCCAATACTTCCGCCAAACAGCAGCGGCAGCAATGCCGCGAGCGAAAGCTTGCCCAGGTTGTCGTACGGGTAGCGCCCGTCTTGCTTAACCTTAGCCATCACCTGGTTGAGGTCATCGGTCTTGGTGCCTGTCATCTTCTCGTACAGACCGATTAACAGACCGCCCAGCAAGCAGACAAAAAACGGGTACGGCAAAAAGCCAAACGGGCCGCTGGCAAGCTCGGGCGAAGCGACGCCCAGCGCGTGCGGAATCTCGGTCCACAGATAGTCGATACCGTGCTCCATCGCAAAAAAGAACAGCCAGACCGCGGCACCTGCGAACGCACCGGTCACGGCAACGCTAACTAAAAACAGCGCGCGGTTTGTGGGTTTGGCAAGGTTATCCATCGGGTCCTCCCGCGGTCAAAGTCGACATAGTTATGTTTTATTGTAGAGCGAGCGTTGCCCGAACGAGCTAACCGTCTGCGCCGCAAACGGCACCATTGGGAGCCATAGTGGGACAGGCTCAAGACTTATCCGTTGATAATCGAGGCAATCTCGCGCAAATCGTCGGCAAAGTAAATGCCTTGCTGGCGCTGCGGGCTCGATAAACCCTTATCGATCATGTGCCCGAGCAGCGCCTTGAGATCGTTGTAGTAACCGTCCAGGTTATACAGGATGCACGGAGCACTCAGGTGCCCCAACGACACCGCGGACATGACCTCGGCAATCTCCTCGAGCGTGCCCGTCCCACCGGGAAAGGCGATGAACGCATCACCGAGCTCGATCATCTTGGCTTTGCGCTCGGCCATGTCACTTGTAACGATAAGGTCGTCGATGCCCTCGTGCTGGAACTCCGCCTCGATAAAAAAGCTCGGCTCAACGCCCGTCACGTGTCCGCCTGCCCCGAGCACGCTATCGGCAAGCGCGCCCATCAGGCCCGATTTGGACCCGCCGTATACCAGCGCGTGCCCGTTGGAGCCAATCCAGTTGCCCAGTTCTTGCACCGCAGGCAGAAATGCTGGGTCGTTACCAACGCTGGCGCCCAGATACACGGTGATATTCATATTCAATCCCCCTCGTCGTGACGCACGGCGCCCGCTCTAGCGTTGGCGGCGGCGATATTCGCGCACACGGCGCGACAGGTCGGCGAGCTCGTCACGATCAAGCTCTTCCAAATGCTCAAGATCGTCCATAAAGCGCGCCATGGTGTCCTTTTGGCGCAGCTTAATGAGCGTATTGCAGTAGTTCACCGCCACACCCGTGAGCATGGCGATGTAGAAGATGCTGATGACGCTCAGGACGACGGTAATAGCGCGGGCGACCGGCGTTTCGGCCGGGATATCGCCAAAGCCGATGGTCGAGACCGTCTCAAAGCTAAACCAGAGACCATCGCCAAACGTGAGGGTCGTGGGCTCGGACAGCCAGACGGCCGTCGAGCACAGCAGATAGAAGACGAGGAACAGCTCCGTAATGCGCACGAAGCCCGCCTGGCACAAAACGTCAGCAAGCGTCCTGAGCTTTTTCATCGCGACCCTTTCCACGGACAACAAATCACGTTCGCTCGGTATTGTCCCACGCCTCCCCCGCAAACGGAACTAGTCGTTTAAGAACGTCCCCAATGACCACCAGCTGCCGACTGGGCAGGCTGAGCTGGTATCCTTATGCGGTAATGTCTCGATTCGTTAGGATTGCATGTGAGAGCTGCCACTGTCCTTCGTTCAGTTATATGTCGCGCCCTGGCCATTGTGCTCGCCGCGCTTGCCGTGCTGAGTTCTATCGCGCCTGTCCAGGCTTTTGCCGCTGACTCTAGCCAGCCAGTCAAGACGGTCCGCGTCGGCTGGCTCGTCAACAACGAGGGCTTCCAGGACGGCACCCCCGGCGAGCGTCTCTCGGGATGGGGTTACGAGTACCTCCAGACCCTGTCGTACTACACGCCCGGCTGGCGGTACGAATACGTCTCCGGCACCTTCACCGAGCTTATGGACATGCTCGAGGCAGGCGAAATCGACCTCATGCCCAACATCTCCTACTCCGAGGAACGCGCCCAAAAGCTGCTCTTTTCCTCGAACCCCGAGGGCACCGAGCGCTACTACATCTACGCCAAGCCCGATCGCGACGATCTGGCCAAGGGTGACCCCCAAGCGCTCCAGGGTCTCACTATCGGTTGCAACTCCGGCGTCATGCAAACCTTCGTTGGCCAGCAGTGGCTCGCCAACGAGGGAGTCACCTGCACATACAGGGAGTATGACGGAGGATCCGATCTCTTTGATGCGCTCGCAAACGACGAAGTCGATGCCGTCATCATGAACGACACGACCTCGTCGCCCAGTGCCTCCCCCATGTTCTACATCGGCTCGAGCGACTACTATTTTGCCGTTCCCAAAAGCCGCCCCGACCTGATGAACGACATCAATGCTGCCATGACGGCAATCGCCCGCGTCAACCCACGCTATAACGACGAAGTCAAATCTAACTACTCGACCCAAAACAGCGGTTCATCATCGCTCAACGGCCCCGAACGTTCCTGGCTCAAAGCAAATGACAACACCATCACACTCGGCTACATTACGGGCAAACTCCCCTACTGCAACGAAGACGAAGACGAAGACGGCAAAATGGAAGGCTCGCTCGCATCGCTTGCGACAACGTTGCACGATAAATTTGGCATTACGGTCAAAACCGTCGCCTTTGATAGCTACAAGATGATGTCAAAGGCCCTGTCAAAGGGAAGCATAGACGTTGCGCTGCCGGTATACCGAGATTACTGGTTTGCCGAGCAAATAGGCGTTGTGCAGTCGGTATCGTTGGGGACCATGTCCCTCACCGCCATCCACACCGGCAGCAACCTGAACAAAGACCTCCAGAACATCGCCTGTACCAAATCATCGTTTATCAACAAAAATGCACTTGAAAGTCTGTTCCCCACAGCGACCGTAACTGAATACCAATCCGACGATGAAGTGTTCGACGCCCTCAGGAAGGGAACGGCGCACTGCATCGTCGCTCCCAGTTCACGCGTAAAAACCATTGGCGACCGTTACGATCTCGAGGGCTACGAAACGGTCGAGCTCCCTGATACCTGTGAGCTCTCGTGCTGGATTTCGCGCGGAAAGCCCGAGCTGCTGGGAATCATCAACAAGGGCATCATCAATGCCGGAGAATCGCTCTCCGCAAGCAATTACTCCTCCACGTCGTACACGGCCCAGGAATCCAACACGCTTCAATTCCTTTATCGCAACCGCGCCGCCGTTGCAGCTACCCTCATCGGTATGTTGTCGGTCGGCGTCGTCCTGCTCATCTGGGCGCTCGTGCGCGCTCGAACCGAGCGCGAAAAAGCCGACGCTGCCAACGCCGCTAAGACGGCATTCCTCACGCGCATGAGTCACGACATCCGCACGCCGCTCAACGGCATCCTGGGCCTTATCGAGATCGAGGAATTGAAGGAAGGCGATATCCAGGTCGCCCGCGAGAGCCGTGCCAAGGCGCGCGTTGCCGCCAATCACCTGCTCTCGCTGATCAACGACATCCTCGAGATGGGCAAAATCGAAGACCGCAAGCTAACTCTGGAACATGCGCCTTTTAACCTCAAAGAGCTCTGTGACGATACGCTGGTGCTGTGCAAGCTCCGCGCATCCGATAACGGCATCACAATGCAGGACAATAGTCTGCCGTACGCCACGGGGCCATACATGATCGGCAGTCCCACCCATATCCGACAGATCATAATCAACCTGTTAGACAACAGCATTAAGTACAACAAGCGCGGCGGCTCCGTCACCTTTAGTTCAAAGACCAAGCCACTCGATGATGGGCGCGCGCTCTTTTGCTTTAGCGTTTCGGATACCGGCATTGGCATGGCTCCCGAGTTTTTAAAGCATATCTATGAACCGTTTGCCCAAGAAGGTGACGATGCGCGCAGCAAGTTCCAAGGAACCGGCATGGGCATGCCAATCGTCAAGTCGCTTATTGAACTGATGGGCGGTACGATTGAGATTGGCTCTGTTAGACCAGGATTGACATGCCGACCTGCCGGCTAACTCGCCGTCTCCCCATCGGGCGCCGGCGTCTTGACCCTCATCTCGAACGGCATCCCGCCCTCCCGGACGAGCGCCCTGAGGAACGCATTGACGGCGGT
>DBGDZK010000165.1:0-7847 GCA_048373195.1 Collinsella sp. | reverse complement strand
CCTCTCTATATAGATATATACCTAATAATAGTAATAAGTCGGTGGACGCTGTGGATTACTAGTATTTCTGCAGGTAGGGGACTGGAAAACAGTGCGCTTTGACCTGTTGAAAACTCAGTCAGTTATCAACAAGTCAAAGGGTGTGGGTTCTTTTCCCACCGAGTAGGCCGTTTCTTTCACATCCTTTCCCGCGTGTTTGCACAACCTTTTCACCGCCTTTCACGGGCTTTCAGGCGCTTGGCGCGGCGGTGAGTTTGGATACGCCTGTCTGTTTACGACTGAGACTGAAGGACAATCTTATTCTTTAGCTTCTGCAGGTCGTCGCAAATGCGGCGATCTTCCTTGATCTTGCTTTCAACCACCTTAAGGCTGTTGAGTACGGTCGAATGGTCCCGCCCACCAAATTCCGCGCCAATAGCGGACGAGGTCATTTCGCACAGGGAGTTCGACAAGTAGACGGCCACATGGCGCGCGAACGCGATCTCCTTGGTGCGCCTGGTGCCCTTGAGGTCCTCCGGCTGCAGGTGATAGAAGTCGGCCACCACCTTTTGGACGGTGTCGATGCGGATGATCTTGCGCGCGGTATCGAAGTACTCGTTGGCAACCTTCTCGATATCCTCGGTGGTGAGCTCGCCTCCCTGCTGCTCGCGCTCAAATGAGAGGCTCGCGCATCGCTCGCAGTAGCTTTCCAGCTCGCGGATGTTGTTGCCGGAGATCTCCGCCATATGTCGCAGCTGCTCGTCGGTCAGCGTGCCGTCGTTTGTTTGGAACGCGCCCAAAAGCGACGGGTCCACGTTCATGCCGCTGAGGTCGTCTCCACCCTTGATGGTGTTCTCGTAGTAGCGCTTCAAGATCATGTACTTCATCTCAAAGCCCGGTTCGGACACCAAGCACAGCATGCCTGCGTTAAAGCGGCTGGTCAGGCGCTCGTCCATACCAAGATTCTTGGGCGCGCGGTCCGATGCGATGACAACCTTCTTGTTCTCGCGGATGAACTCGTCCATAAGGCTGAAGAAGTATTCGATGCTCGCCTGCTTGCCAATGATGTTTTGGATATCGTCGATAATCAGGACGTTTGCCTCGTGGTACTCGCGCAGGATCGCGCGGCCCTCGGTCTTTTGGCGGGCGATCTCGTTGATGAAGTCGTCGATGTAGGCCTGCGAATTGGCGTATTTTACCTTGATGTGCGGTTTGTTGGCGGCAAGGTGGTTCTTGATGGCCAGGAGCAGGTGCGTTTTGCCCAACCCGCTTCCTCCGTAGATGAATAGCGAGTTGTACTGGCCGGGCTCGTCCGCAAACGCCGCAAACCGCATGGCGGAGTGGTACGCGAGCTTGTTCTCGTCTCCGTAGACAAAGTTGTCGAACGTGAACTTGGATCCTATGGGATTGGCTACGGGTTGATCGCTCGGGTCCTGTATCGCCGCTCCCGCGCTTGCCGGTTCGATAGATTTCTTCTGCACCGCCTGGCCGGCCTCGACGCCCTTCATCTGGGCGAACATTCTGTTGAATTGGTCGCGTGACATGGTATTGGTCACGTTTACGCCGCCGTGCTCCCCCGCGGGGGCGAATGACATGGGGCCTGGCGCCGTGGCGAATCCCGCAGCGTCGCTTTCCGCGGCTACCCTAGGCTTTGCAAAGGCTGCCTCCAAGTCAAACGGGTTTTCAACCGGCCTTTCAAGCGGCTCGGTAGCCATATGCGGCGATGCCAGGCGGGATATATCCGCTCCCGCTTCCGGCGTCGCGATGTATTGATTTGGACGAGCGGCCTCCGCCGCGGCTATCTCCGGTGCGTCCGGGTGCGCCACCGGCGGATGTACGGACGCTCGCGGCGAGCCGGTGGGCGAGCCGGCGGGCGCCTTCACCACCAGGGAGATGGGCATAAACGCTATCTCTTCCAGGTAGGCTTCGACAACCGAGCGGTTCTTTTCAAGAAACGCCACCGCAAACCTGCTGGGCGCTTCTACATAGAGCGATTCATCGTCCAGCTCAACCGGCGTTGACTGGCTGAGCATGTTGACAAGCCGATCGCTTTGGCCGTCGCGCTGACAGAACGCGATGGCGTCATCAAGAAGTATCTGAGCTTCGCTTTCCATGAGTCTCCTGTATCAGCTATCCGACCTATTGGTTTTCCTGTAGCCAGTAGCGCCCCATGTCGGTGAGGATTCGCTTCTGGCCGTGCTTTGCCACGAGTCCGGCCGCCGTAAGCGCGTTGAGCTCGCGCGACCATGTTGCATTGGAGTGGCCGTATGCGGCGGTGAGGTCCGTTGGCCCGCACATCTCGTATGTCGCCAGGTACTGCAACGCCTCCCGCCCTCGCTCGTTGATATACGGCATGCCGCTGTTTACCTGCGGCTGGGGTTGTCCCATTTGACCCATGCCCTGCGGATATGTCGGGTAGGGCGTCTGCGCGGGCATATACCCCATTCCCATAGGGGGAATTTGCGCCATTTGCTGGGGATACCCCGGGTAGGGGTAGCCCTGCGCGTAGGGCTGTTGGAATTGCGGCGGGTACTGGTTTGCATATTGCTGTGGTGGCTGCTGTATCTGCTGCGGGTACTGTTGCCCCCACGGGCTGGGTACCGCCGCCGGCATCCCCGTCCCTGCCGCTCCGGGCCCGCCCGCAGCGGCTCCCCAGCCTTGTTGTTGGTAGCTCCCCGCCGCCTGTCCGTTTTGCCATGCGTCGCCGTACGGGCTTTGCTGCGCGCCCTCGCCGTAGTCTTGGTAGGCGGACGATGCGTCATACTGCGCGGCCGCCGTATCCGCCGCGCGCTGCATGCCGTCTTGAGCGCCCGCGGGGCCTTCGGGCGCTATCTGACCTTGGGGCGCCGCTCCATAGGGCTGTACTGGCTGCTGCGGCGCGGTCTTCTGGTTGAAGGGAGCGGGTTGGACGCGCTGTCCCACGTTGGCGCTTACCGCCGGGTGCCCGCTGCGCACCGCCGCTCCTCTTGCGCTCGCCGCTTCGATCTCGGCGACGCGTGTGGGGTCAACGCTTACGGTGATGACGGTTCCCTTATTAAGGTTGTCTTCTATGGAGATGGCTCCGCCGGCGTTTTCCAGGTACTGCTGGACCATGGGAAAGCCCGCGCCCGTCCCTCTGATATAGCGCTTCTGCTCTCTGTCCGCAGAGGTTACGCCAAAATCGAACGCCCTCTCTTTATCGGCGATGCCCGGCCCCTGGTCCGCAAAGCGGATGGTGGATCCTGCGTCGAGCACCGAGATGATTGGTTCCATAAACCGGGCGTGGATAAAGTTTTCCACAATCTCGCGGATCACCATGAGGGAGATGTTCCCGCCCTGTTCTTTCATGCACCTATATACGGTGTTGGTGACTTCTTCCAGGTATGCCCTCACGTCGTTTTGGGTGATGACCACCACGCGGGGCGTGGAGAGCATGTCGTCGTACACGGCTATTCGCGTTGTGTACGAGTTCTCGGCAGTGGCTTGCGCATCAAGCCCTGCCGACGTGGCTGTTCCATTTAAATGAGCGTTGTCCGGAGCCGGATCGCCCGAATCCACAAAGGGATAGAAGTCATCTGCCATGGTTCGTTTCTCAATCTTTCGTGACCTCTCTCAAGAATATCAGCTTGTTGCGAAAGGTTCTGCACCTTTCAACAACTTTTCCCAATCGGTTGAAAAGTGAAGAAAAGAACCGAAAAGTTATTAACAACATGCAAACAACCTGTGGAAAAGTGTATGGAAGAATGTGAAACGCTTCTTGAAGAAATGATGAGAGTTGGACGAACGGTGAAAAACGCTGGTTTCTTGTCAATCTTTCAGGCAAGATACATTGACATTCTTGCACCTTATTCCATACAATCTCTAAGCTCACGTGTATATGTGAGCAGACGAAATGCAGCAGGAGGATATTAACCATGAAGCGTACCTACCAGCCTAACAAGCGCAAGCGCGCCAAGACCCACGGCTTCCGTTCCCGTATGGCGACCAAGGGCGGCCGTGCCGTTCTCGCCCGTCGCCGCGCCAAGGGCCGCAAGCGTCTCACGGTGAGCGACAAATAACTCACGCAACTCGCATGAGAACATTGAAGTCTCGGCTGGAGTTCGAGCGTGCGTTCACTCAGGGAAGGCGCTATAACCATCCCCTGATTAGAATGGTTATATGTGATGCAGTTAACGAAGGCGATCCGGGTAGGGTCGCCTTCGTTGCTGCAAAAAGGCTTGGTTGCGCCGTTGTGCGCAACCGGTCCAAGCGCGTGCTCCGCGAGGCCGCCCGCGCCGTGAAGCTTCCCGTCGATGGGTATGACATCATCTTGTTCGCTACCCCTCGCACCCGCGACTCTTCGCCGCAACAAATGATCGAAGCGCTTTGCAAGCTCTGTGAGAGGGCCGATCTGCATGTCTCTGTTCGGTAGTATTAAAAGACTTCCGAAGGGGATGGCGATCGCCCTCATACACGTGTATCAAAAGGGTCTATCGCCCCTTCTGCCTGACTCGTGTATATACTTCCCGAGTTGTTCACAGTATGCTATTGAAGCTATTGAATCATATGGTGTTATGCGTGGCTGTTGGCTTGCAGCAAAGAGGATCCTGCGCTGCAATCCCTTGCATGTCGGCGGCTACGACCCCGTGCCCTCGAGGCCGCATCCGTATCGGAGGAACTAAAACATGTGGGATTGGATCGTAAACATTCTATTTGTGGTCCTGCAGTTCATACAGCAATTTGCTGTTGACTGGGGCCTTTCGATCATCATCTTGGTGCTGATCATCCGTATTATTCTTACGCCGTTGCTTCTTAAGTCGACCAAGGCGACTGCACGTATGCAGGTTCTCCAGCCCAAGATGATGGAGATCCAGGAGAAGTATGCGGACGATCCTCAGCGCCAGGCGGAGGAGTTGCAGAAGTTCTACAGCGAGAACAAGTTCAACCCCTTTGGCGGATGCCTGCCTTTGCTGATTCAGATGCCCATCCTTCTTGCGCTCTTCACGCTTCTTCGTGACCTGCCCAAGTACTTCCCCGATCACGATGGCGTTTTCTCGTTTTTCAATATCCTGCCCAACCTTACGACGTCTCCTGCCACAAGCCTTGCAGAGGGCTTCACCGCGGGCCTTCCGTATCTCATCGCGCTTATTCTGTTCTCTGTTCTGACTCTGATCCCTCAGCTTATACAGTCTCGCAACCAGACCGGCGCCCAGGCCCAGAGCATGAGGATGATGTCCGTTGTCATGACCCTTATGATGTTGTTTGTTGGTTGGGGTCTGCCTGCCGGCGTCCTTCTGTACTACGACGTCTCCACGTTGTGGCAGGTTGTCCAGCAGCTCTTCGTCACTCAGAGGGTTATTGAGAAGGCGAAGGCCGAGGAAGAGGAGCGCATGGCGAATGCTCCCATTCAGGTAGACGTTGTTCGCCGTGAGCGCAAGCCCCGCCCGCATAAGAAGAGCTAATTAGGTACCTTACTAATAAGGGAGTTTATGATGTCTGAGGAAATTACTGAGGTTCTTACCGAGGATTCTTCCGCTACTACCGGTGAGTATCCGGAGATCGCTCAGCGTTATAAGGCTGGTGAGCAGCTTACGGACGAGGAACTCGATACTATTGCAGATGTTGCCGTATCTGTCCTTCGCTCCATTCTCACTCATTTCGATGCCGAATCCTCTCCTATTGATGAGTACGATGGTGACGACGGAGAGCTCATTCTTGACGTTACCGCTCCTGATCTTGCTGTCCTGATTGGACGTCACGGACGCACTCTCGAATCCTTGCAGGTTCTCGTTTCTCTTCTGGTTAGTCGCAAGCTTGGCTTTAGGTATCCGGTTGTTGTTGACGTGGAAGGATATAAGAGCCGACGCCATGACAAGGTTGTTTCTATGGCTCACTCTGCAGCCTCTCGTGCAGTTCGTCAGCACAGCTCCGTTTCTCTTCCTCCTATGAACGCTTATGAACGTCGTCTTGTTCATATTGCGCTTAGAGAGAACGATGCTGTTGAGACTCACTCTGAAGGCGTTGATCCTGAGCGTCGCGTTGTTATCAAGGCGCTTTAATCGACTGCTTAGTTGTTCTCAAGGGGATGCACTTTGTGCGTCCCCTTTTTTTGACTCAAATTCTTGTTACACTGATTTCTGTCAGTAATTATCTGAAAGGATTTCAATGTCCGATTTTCCTGTCGCGCGTGCAATCGAGTTAGATTCTATTGATCCCGACTCCGAGCTCGTCGATCAGCTTGTGAGCAAGCTCTCTTCTTATCTTCCAACATTTGGGCTTTCGATTGATGATGATCGGTTACGTCTATGTGTCCTGCATCTTCTTTATGTCGAACAGGTGAACCATTACATTAATCTCACTCGTATCACTAATCTTGACGAAGCTCTCGTTCTTCATATTCTTGATTCATTGCTGTTTCTTTTTTTTATCCCTGAGGATTCAAATCATCTTCTTGATATGGGATCAGGTCCTGGCTACCCGGGTCTTCCTCTTCATGTTTGCTCAGGTATTTCAACCACTCTCTTAGATTCTGTTTCTAAGAAGATGAATGCAGTTTCTACTATTGCTGACACTCTTGGTGTTTCGGATCTGACTTGTGTATCTGATAGGTTGGAAACTTATGCTAAGAATAAAGCTGGTCAGTTTGACATCGTTACTGCAAGGGCTCTTGCTTCTCTTCCTGTATTGGTCGAGTATGCGCGACCGTTGTTGAAGATGGGTGGAACTCTTATAGTCAGCAAAGGTGTTCCCGATGAATCTGAAATCTCTTCTGGTTTAAAAGCGGCGCAACTGTGCGGATTTAAGTTCGCTGATAAGCAGGAGGTTGATCTTCCTGATAATTTGGGTCATCGAGTCATCTTTTCTTTTAAGGTTGTATCAAGCTCTAAAGTTAAATTGCCTAGACAGAATGGGCTTGCTCGAAAGAATCCTCTTGCTTAGTGTTTCACGTGAAACGTTCAAACAAGCCGGCATGATGCCGGCTTGTTTATTATAAATATAGGCAATCTATTGGCTTCAGAGTTTATAAGAATGTGATTACCTGTTTTGATTAATTAACCATAGTCTAAAATGATCTTTGACTACTAATCGAGATTTTGATTAACTGAATCGTTAATTATTAGTAGCTTCAATTTAAGATCATAGGTCAATTTAGATTATTAATTTAAAAGCTATGTTGCTTTTGAACAAAGAACTGATTTGAACGCACTATTGATAACCAATATTGCATCTTAAAACCAAATTCGCTTGAACAGTTGGTCATTTATTTGATAGTGATCCGGTTGAGTTAATTGCAGTTTATCTATTGGAATTGTTGGCATCACGTCTAGTAATTACTTAATTGAAATGAAATTTTAAATTCTAGCTCTTTACCAGTTGTAAGAATTTGGCACGTGGCTGTGAGAAATATTGCACAAATCCAAAATTGTCAATTTCTGTGTTCTGAGTTTATGCCAGTACTTCGACATGATTTTTAGAATCAGTTTACTAATAGACCTGTCTATTAGCGTATCTATCTGATTGTTTGACATTGGTATATTCTGAATTGAAATAGCATAGGTGAAATTGATACTAAATACGCTATGTGAATGTATCGAAATGACTCATTGGCACATTTATTGTGATTTGCAGTAATAGTTCACTATTTGATTCAGCATCTGTAATGCAATAAATGACAACTTACATTTGAATAGATGGTAATTAGCTGTTATTGAGTTGTTGCTAATCACCTCTGAAAGACTTCTATTACTTCTAATTAGGTAATATAGTTTTATAATCGGACCTCCCATTCCGGTTTAGTCATTTCATTTAGAAATACTGTAGAAAGATATATAGTAAAGTCTGCAGCTTATGATTGAATGTTTCACGTGAAACGTTGTATTCTATAATAGTAAAAACTGAGCATGTTTCAC
>DBGDZK010000164.1:0-3242 GCA_048373195.1 Collinsella sp. | reverse complement strand
TGTCCCGCCAACGCGGGACAGCCCCCTCTTTTCGCGATGATCCCTTGGGGACGGAGGAAAACGGATCACTTGTGGCTGGCAAGAGGCTTGTTTCGGTATGGTCTGGACAGTTAGTTCAGATACGTATAAATCTGGGACAGCTTGGGATGCGTTTTGAGCAATTTTTGATTGGGATGGGGCTCGAATTGGTGTTTGGAAGGGAGAGTGGGACGTTTACATGGTCTCGAGGAGCCAAAATTAGTTGAAACAGGGGTGTTCGTGCCTGATTCAGCTCTAGGATTTATACGTATCTGAACTAACTGTCCACCCCGGTCCGGCCGCTGCCGATTCGGTGCGGTTCGAAAGGGCTGTTCGGCGCCGTTGCGACCGGTGGTACTCTTGTATCCGTTTGAAATCGAGCGAAGGAGTGCCGCTATGGAGCAATCGAGCCTGTTTGGTGACGGCGTGGACATCGATACCGAAACGCCCGCGAGCACGGATACCGCCGTACCGGCCGATGCCCGTGCCCAGGCGGCAGCGCGTGCGGCCGAGCTGCGCCACGAGCTCGATTACCACGCCTATCGCTACTACATGCTCGATGCGCCCGAGATCACGGACGCCGCCTTTGACAAGATGCTCGTTGAGCTGCAGGAAATTGAGGCCACCTACCCCGACCTGGTGACGCCCGACAGCTATACCCAGCGCGTGGGCGGCTACGTGAGCGAGCAGTTTACGCCGGTCACGCACATGGCACGCATGTATTCCATGGACGATGCCATGGATCTGGATGAACTCGACGCGTGGCTCCAGCGCACCGAGGATGCGCTCGGTGCCGGCAGCGTCACCTATACCTGCGAGCTTAAGATCGACGGTCTGGGCGTGGCGCTTACCTATCAAAACGGCACCTTTGTGCGCGCCGCCACGCGCGGTGACGGCACAACGGGCGAGGATGTGTCGCTCAATGTCCGCACCATCAAGGATGTGCCCATGCACCTGTCCGAGCCGGCGCTCGCCCACATGGGTGCCGACCGCGAGCGTACCATCGAAGTACGCGGCGAGGTCTATATGCCCAAGGGCAGCTTTGTTCGTCTGAATGAAGAGGCCGATGCCGAGGGTCGCGACCCCTTCGCCAACCCGCGCAACGCTGCCGCCGGCAGCCTGCGCCAAAAGGACCCCAAGATCACGGCACGCCGCGATCTTGCCACCTTTATCTATGCCATCGCCGATACCGATCCGCTGCACGTCCACAGCCAGCGCGAGTTCCTCGACTGGCTGCGCAACGCTGGCTTTAGCGTCAACCCTAACGTTGCCCGTTGCGCCACGCCCGCCGAGGTCCACGAGTTCTGTGCCCAGGCGCTTGAGCACCGCGGTGACCTGGACTACGACATCGACGGCGTGGTCGTAAAGGTCGACAGCTTCCAGCAGCAGCTCGACCTGGGCTTTACTGCCCGCGCGCCGCGCTGGGCCATTGCCTTTAAGTTTCCGCCCGAGGAAAAGCAGACCATCCTGCGCGAAATTCGCATCCAGGTGGGCCGCACCGGTGTGCTCACGCCGGTCGCCGAGTTCGATCCGGTGACGGTCGCCGGTTCCACTATCGCGCGCGCCACGCTGCACAACATTGACGAGATCCGCCGCAAAAACGTGCGCGAGGGTGACACCATCATCGTGCACAAGGCGGGCGACGTGATTCCCGAGGTCGTGGGCCCGGTGCTCGACAAGCGCCCGGCCGATTCGGTCGACTGGCACATGCCCGAGGTCTGCCCCGTGTGCGGCAGCCCCGTGGTCCACGAGGACGGCGAGGTCGCCTACCGCTGCGTCTCCATCGACTGCCCCGCGCAGCTCAAGGAGCGCCTGCTTCACTGGGTGAGCCGCGGCTGCATGGACGTCGACGGCCTGGGCGATGAGATCGTCGACAAGATGATCGCCGCCGGCCTGATCCACGACGTCGCAGATTTCTACCAGCTCACGGTCGACGACATCGCCGGACTGGACACGGGGCGCATCTATGCCAGCTCCAACAGCAAAAAGGGCGTCAAGAAGGGCGACCCCATTCCGGTGGGCCTCAAGACGGCCGAGAAAATCATCGCCGAGCTCAACAAGTCCAAGAGCCAGCCGCTCGGTCGCGTGCTGTTTGCCCTGGGTATCCGCCACGTGGGCAAGAGTGTGGGCGAGGTCATCGCCGAGCGATTCCTGTCGATTGACAAGCTTATCTTGGCGAGCGAAGAGGACATCGCCGAGTGCGAGGGCATCGGTCCCAAGATCGCGGCGAGCGTCAAGCAGTTCCTGGCCGTGCCCGAGAACCTTGCCGTGCTGGAGCGCCTGCGCCAGGCAGGTTTGTCGCTCGAGGTCGACCTGGGCGCCGCGCACGCGCAAGCCGCGGCCGACGCTGGCGTGGCGGGCGAGCTCGCCGACGCACAGCCGCTTGCGGGTCTGACCTTCGTGCTCACCGGCACGCTCGTCAACCGCACCCGCGACGAGGCGGGCGCGGCGCTCAAGGTGCTCGGTGCCAAGGTTTCGGGCAGTGTGTCAAAGAAGACGAGCTATCTGGTCGCCGGCCCCAAAGCGGGCTCCAAGCTCACCAAGGCCGAGCAGCTGGGCGTACCCGTGCTAGACGAGGATGCCCTCGAGCAGATCTTAGCTACTGGTGAGGTGCCCCAGGCTTAAGGTGTCAATAGTCAAATTGAAGAACCGCCCGGAAGCACGATGCCTTCCGGGCGTTTCTTACTTTGCTGGGGCAACGGGCACCGTGATCTGCGTCACGTAGGTCGCCGGGTCGTCGCTGATGATGTCGTCGATGAGGGCGATTTCGCGCGAGGGACCGGCGGGTGTCAGGTTATGTTCGCGCATATAGCCGAGCAGCTGCTCGTAGCGCGGGTCCGCTTGCCCGTGCGTGCCACGAAAGCTAATGGTCAGGCAGCGCGTGGCGGGCCGCACCTCGACATCGCCCAGGTATTCATCGGTATCGTCGAGCAGCAGAAAGACCTCGTCGTAGCCGTCAAAGTCGCCGGCGGCCAGGCGCTCGGCGCTAATCCCGACGCCTAAGTTGCCCAGAAAGACAAAGGTCTCGTGCTGGCCTTTCTGCAGCTGACGAATCTGCCACTCCAGCGCATAGGCGTCGGTAGGGTTGACGCGTTCGCGCAACACGGCGCAGCGAAGCTCGGGCGCATCGATTGTGCAAATGGTATCGAGTTCGGTGTTCAAGGCATTGTGCAGCAGGGCAAGCCGGTTATCGATCTTGCACGACACGCGTTCGAGCTCGCGGC
>DBGDZK010000163.1:0-17448 GCA_048373195.1 Collinsella sp. | reverse complement strand
GAAGGCTTCAAGGAAGGCATCTGGACGGGAGAGGTTGACGTCCGAGACTTCATCCAGAAGAACTACACCCCCTACGAGGGCGACGAGTCGTTCCTCGCCGGCCCGACCGAGCGTACCAAGGAGCTGTGGGGCGAGGTTCTCGACCTGCTGCTTAAGGAGCGCGAGCAGGGCGGTGTCCTCGATATGGACACCAAGACCGTTACGGGTATCGTGAGCCACCCCGCTGGCTACATCGATAACGCCCACCGCGAGAAGGAGACCATCGTCGGTCTCCAGACTGACAAGCCGCTCAAGCGCGCTCTGCACGTCAACGGCGGTATCCGCATCGCTTGCCAGGCTGCCAGCCAGCACGGCTACAAGGTCGACGAGAACGTTGTCGAGCGCTACACCTTCGAGCGCAAGACTCACAACGCCGGCGTCTTCGATGTTTACACCCCCGAGATGCGTGCTTGCCGCTCGGCTCACATCATCACCGGTCTGCCCGATGGCTATGGCCGCGGCCGCATCATCGGCGACTACCGTCGTGTTGCCCTGTACGGCGTCGACTACCTGATCAAGGACAAGGAGGCCCAGAAGGCTTCCACCCCGACGGTCATGACCGCCGACAACATCCGCGACCGTGAGGAGCTGCAGGAGCAGATCCGCGCCCTCGGCGAGCTCAAGATGATGGCCGAGACCTATGGTTTCGATATTTCCAACCCTGCTACCAACACGCAGGAGGCCATCCAGTGGATGTACTTCGCCTACCTCGCTGCCGTTAAGGAGCAGAACGGCGCCGCTATGTCCATCGGCCGTACCTCTACGTTCATCGACATCTACGCTGAGCGCGACCTTGCCAACGGTACCTTCACCGAGGAGCAGATCCAGGAGTTCGTGGATCACTTCATCATGAAGCTCCGCATGGTCAAGTTTGCCCGTACCCCCGAGTACCAGGCCCTGTTCACCGGCGACCCGCAGTGGGTCACCGAGTCCATCGGCGGCATGGGTGTTGACGGCCGTACGCTCGTTACCAAGATGAGCTACCGCTACCTGCACACGCTCGAGAACATGGGCACCAGCCCCGAGCCCAACATGACCGTTCTGTGGTCGACCCGTCTGCCCGAGAACTTCAAGAAGTTCTGCGCCAAGACTTCTGTCGCCAGCTCCTCGATCCAGTACGAGAACGACGACCTCATGCGCGTCTATCATGGCGACGACTACGGTATTGCCTGCTGCGTGTCCTCCATGCGCATCGGCAAGGAGATGCAGTTCTTCGGCGCCCGTGCCAACCTGGCCAAGTGCCTGCTGTACGCACTCAACGGCGGCGTCGACGAGGTCTCCAAGAAGCAGGTCGGCCCCAAGTATCGCGCCGTCGAGGGCGATACCCTCGATTACGACGACGTTGTGGCCAAGTACAACGACATGATGAAGTGGCTCGCCGGCGTGTACGTCAACTCGCTGAACATCATTCACTACATGCACGACAAGTATTGCTACGAGCGCATCCAGATGGCTCTGCATGACAAGCACGTGCACCGCTGGTTCGCTACGGGCATCGCTGGCCTTTCCGTCGTGGCTGACTCCCTGTCCGCCATCAAGTACGCCAAGGTCCACCCTGTCCGTGATGAGAACGGCATCATCGTCGACTTCGAGACCGAGGGCGAGTTCCCCAAGTACGGTAACGACGACGACCGCGTCGACCAGATCGCTCACGACGTTGTGCACCAGTTCATGGAGTACATCCGCATGAACGACACCTATCGCAACTCCGTGCCCACGACCTCGGTTCTGACCATTACTTCCAACGTCGTGTACGGCAAGAAGACCGGCTCCACCCCCGACGGCCGCAAGGCTGGCCAGCCGTTCGCCCCGGGTGCTAACCCCATGCACAAGCGCGATAGCCACGGCGCCATCGCTTCGCTGTCTTCGGTTTCCAAGCTCCCGTTCCGCGATGCTCAGGACGGCATTTCCAACACCTTCTCCATCATCCCGAGTGCGCTCGGCAAGGAGGACCAGGTGTTCTTTGGCGATATCGACCTTGATCAGCTGGGCGAGTAACTATTGTTAGTGCTATACTAACAATAACGATTACTGATTAGCGCGCCGGTTTCGGCCGGCGCCTATCAATCGAAGGAGACACATTATGAAGGTTTCTGAAGTTTCCGAGACTCAGGCCGATAACCTGGTCCACATGCTCGACGCTTACGCCGAGAAGGGTGGCCACCACCTGAACATCAACGTCTTCAACCGTGAGACGCTGCTCGACGCTCAGGCTCACCCCGAGAAGTACCCGCAGCTGACCATCCGCGTTTCCGGCTATGCCGTGAACTTCCACACGCTCACCAAGGAGCAGCAGGACGAGGTCATTGCGCGTACCTTCCACGACAAGTTCTAAAGGGGTTTAACTCCCGCAGGATCGCCGGGCCGCTTTGGGTTACTTTCCAAAACGTCCTCGGACATGCAAAGGGCTCCGCTGCGCGCTTCGCGCGGCGGAGCCCTTTGCGTCCTGCGGAAATGTTTTGGAAAGTAACCCAAAGCGGCCCGGCGGGGGTCCTGTGTAGTCACCCTTTAGGCGGAACTCTCCTAATTATTTGGATGAGTCGTTTACTTACTTGTGCTGTTACCGTCTTCCCGCTGTTGTTGGGGTATGCTTTGTTCGTATGTAAACGTTTGACATGTTGATGGGGGAGGGTGCTATGGCTCGCGAGGGCGCTCGTTCTAAGGATTCTGCTAAGCCTGGCATCAAGGAAGTTGCAGCGGTGGCGGGGGTTTCGCCTACTACGGTATCTCGCGTGCTTAATAATCGCGGCTATATTAGCCAAGAGACCCGCGATAAGGTCCATGCCGCGATGAAGCGCATCAACTATACGCCCAACGATATCGCCCGTGCCATGCTCAACGGTCGCCTGAATCTTATCGGTATGATCGTCCCCTATGTCAGCAGTCCGTTTCATGCCCAAGTGGTTCAAGTCATTGAGCATACCCTGGCCGAAAACGGTTTTAAGATGCTGCTGTGCAATAGCGCCAATCGACCCGAGCTTGAGCGCTCTTATATCGACATGCTTCGACGCAATATGGTTGATGGCGTCATCGTCAACTCGCTTAATATCGGTGCCGAGGCGTATGCCGAGATGGGCTTGAGTCTGGTTGGTATCGACTGCGACCTTGGCGAAGCCTCTGTTCAGATTGCGAGCGACAGCTATAGCATCGGCGAACTTGCCACGCGTCGCCTGATCGATGACGGATGTTCACGCATCCTGTGCCTGCGCAGCAATAGCCGCATGCGCATGCCTGCCAATAAGCGTACCGATGCCTACCTCGATGTTGTTGAGCAGGCCGGTTTGCCCGCGCTTGTCCGTGAGGTCGAGTTCGTTAAGCCCGACGACGAAAAGAGCGCGGTCGTTGCGAAGATCCTCGATGAGAACCCCGATATTGACGGCATCTTTGCGGGAGACGACACGATGGCGGCTATCTGTCTTAACGTGATGAAGCAGCGCGGCTTGAGCGCTCCGGGCGATATTAAGGTCGTGGGCGCGGATGGTGCCCGCCGCACTATGACGTTTATGCCTGACTTAACAACCGTACGCCAAGATATCGATCGCATCGGAGAGCTCGCGGCGCAATCCATCATTGCTCTTGTTAACGGCGAAAAGCCCGAATCGAATATCAAGCTCCCCGTTGAACTCATTGAGGGTAAAACCGCGTAGTTCATCCCGTGCCAAAAGAATTCCTCAAACACCTCTGATGACCGTTCGCCGGCATATGTCAACCGTTTGCCGACGACTGGAACTGCGAAAAGACGTATTGGTGTGAAAACGTTTGACATATGAAAACGATTGACATATCTTGCAGTTGTACCGAGTTAGTATCTCGTGAGAAAGGAAGTCTCGGATGCACAAGGTGTATTACCAGCCTGAGGGAATTTGGGTAGGCGACATCATGCCGTACGGCGAGGACGGCACGTTCTATCTCTATCATCAGCGTGACACGCGAAACCCCGGACCTTTCGGAGAGCCGTTTGGCTGGGCACTCGCGACAACCAAGGACTTCGTCAATTACAAAGACTTTGGCGAGAGCCTTGAGCGTGGCGGCGACGAGGAAGTCGACCAGTATGTTTATGCCGGCACGGTGTTTAAGGTGGGCGACAAGTACCATGCGCTCTACACTGGTTGCAATCGCGATAAGGTCAAGGCACGCTTGATGAAGCAGGTTCTTCTTCACGCAACGAGTGACGACGCCGTCAAGTGGGAGAAGAACATCGCCGAGACGCTGCTTCCGCCCCAGGAGGGTTACGATGACCGCAACTGGCGCGATCCCTTTGTGCTTTGGGATGAGGAGAACGAAGAGTACATGCTCATCCTCGGCACGCGTGTGGGCGAGGACAAGCGTCTGATGACCGGCCGCCTGGTCAAGTTCACCTCCAAGGATCTGACCAACTGGGAGTTCCAGGGCGACTGGTGGAACCCGGGCCTGTACACCATGTTTGAGATGCCTGATCTCTTTAAGATGGGCGACTGGTGGTACCTCGTCTTTTCCGAGTACAGCGACGGCAACAAGACCCGTTACCGCATGTCCAAGTCCATCAACGGTCCTTGGATTACCCCCGCTGACGATTCCTTCGATGGCCGCGCGTACTATGCCGCGCGTACCGCATTTGACGGCGAGCGCCGCGTTCTCTTTGGTTGGGTTCCTACGCGTGACGAGGGTGGCGACCCCAGCTCTTACCTGTGGGGTGGCACCTTTATGCCTCTCGAGATCGTTCAGCGTGCTGACGGAACGCTCGGCACCAAGCTCCCTGACAGCATGCTTGGCGCCTTTAGCGAGGCTAAGGCAGTCGAGGCCTTTGAGCTTTCCTGCGAGTCGGGCAAGGTCGAGCAGGTGCTCGCCGCGGATGCCGGTTCCACCTATATGCTCGACGCCGACATCGAGCTCGCCGGTGACGCTGCCGGCTTCTCGGTGAAGCTTGCCGAGGACGCCGAGTCCGGTCTTGCCTATGAGTTCCGCGCCAACCTGCGTGAGGGCAAGCTCGAGTTTACGGCGGCCCCCCAGTATCCGTGGTTCCAGGTCAACAACATGGGCCTCGAGCGTCCGTTGTTCTTTAAGGGCCAGGGCACTCATCATGTGCGCCTGGTCGTTGACGACGATATCGCGACCATCTTTGTCGATGATGTTGCGCTTAACGCGCGCTTCTGCAATAAGCAGGGCCAGGGTGTGGCGCTGACGGTCACCGACGGTACGCTCAAGTGCGCAAATGCAACGATCGCGTCTCTGTAATGGCATCAAAACGTCTTATGATTTCGTAAAGGAATGGAGAGGAACATGGACTACAAAGTAGTGTCTCAGCAAGTCGTCGATAACGTCGGCGGTCTGGAGAACATCGAGGGCGCCACGCATTGCGTTACGCGTCTGCGTCTGGTGCTCAAGGATACGAGCAAGTACAACAAGGCCGAGCTCGAGAACATCGATGGCGTCAAGGGCGTGCTGTACAACAGCGGCCAGCTCATGATCATCTTCGGTACCGGTACCGTCAACAAGGTCTACGATGAGTTTATGGCTCTGACGGGCGTTAAGGAGATCAGCGCTTCCGAGGTCAAGGGCGCCGAGGCGGACAAGAAGGGCAAGTTCTTCTCGGTCCTCAAGGTATTCTCGGACATCTTTATCCCCATCATTCCCGCCTTCGTCGGCGCCGCTATCATCATCGGCCTTAAGTCGCTGATCGTTGCCAACGGCCTCTTTGGCATGGAGGGCAGCCTTGCCGATCACAGCGAGTTCCTCAAGAACCTCGCAAGCTTCTTTGCCATTATCGCCACCACGTTTGACTACCTGCCTGTCCTGGTTATGTACAGCGCGGTGAAGCGTTTTGGCGGTAACCCGATTCTGGGCATCCTCGTCGGTATCGTCATGGTTCACCCGAGCCTTATGAACCGCAACACGTTCGTTATGGACCCGACGGGTGCTGAGTACTGGAACTTCGGTCCGCTATCCATTCCCATGGTTGCTTTCCAGGGCGGTGTGTTCCCCGCAATCCTGACTGCCTGGTTTATGGCCAAGGTCGAGAAGATTGCCCAGAAGTACATCCCCGAGGTCGTTTCGTTCGTCTTTGTCCCGACCGTTACCCTGATTCTTGCTAACGTTGCCCTGTTCACCGTGTTCGGCCCGCTCGGCAACCTGATCGGTGACGTCCTCGCCGGCGTAATCGATATCCTGTACAACAGGATGGGCGTCTTTGGTGCCTTTGTCTTCGCCGCGTTCCTGCAGCCGCTCGTCGTTACCGGTACGCATCAGTTCATCCAGGGTATCGAGGCAAACCTTGTTGCCACGACTGGCTTCAACTACATCCAGGCCATCTGGTCGGTTTCCATCATCGCCCAGGGCGGCGGCGCCATCGGTATGTACCTCATTCACAAGAAGCACTCCAAAGAGCGCAACATCTGCATGTCGTCCTTTATCCCGACGCTGGTCGGAATCTCCGAGCCCGCTATCTTTGCTGCAAACATGCGCTATTCGATCATTCCGTTCATCTGCGCATGCATCGGTGCAGGCTGCGGCGGTGCCTTCGTCAAGCTCTTTGAGGTGCGCGCTATCGGTCAGGGTCTGACCGGCGTGCTTGGCCTGCTCATCGTCACGCCCGAGACCCTCGTGTGGTATGTGGCTGGCAATCTCATCGCCTTTATCGTGCCGATCGTCTTGATCTTTGCCTACAACAAGGCAAAGGGCGTGCCGACCACCGATGAAGAGGGCGCTGGCGCTGGCTTCGACGTTAGCTTCTAGTTGAGCCGTTCAGTGTAATCTGAGGATAAGTCCATTTGAGGAAGGGCGTTCGACTCGTGTGAGTCGAGCGTCCTTCCCCATAGACGAGAAAGTCAACGGCGATGTTAAATCAAAAAAACAAGGTGACACGCGCGGACTATGAGCAGTGGCGTGTCGGACAGGATGAGACGGCGGCTCGCATCGCGTCCGACCCCGATAGGCTTCTGTTCCATGTGGAGCCTGAGCTTGGCTGGCTCAACGACCCCAACGGTTTGGTTCAGATCGGTGATACGTATCACATCTATCATCAATACGATCCGTTCGATGCTGCGCATGGCGGTCCAGTGCTTTGGAACCATCTGACGACAAAGGATTTTGTGACGTACGAGAATCACGGCCCCGTGCTGTTCCCCGATTCCGATTTGGATTCGAGCGGAGCGTATTCTGGTTCTGCCTTTGTACGTGATGGCAAGATTCACTACTTCTATACCGGCAACGTCAAGCATTTTGACCGCGATGATTACGACTACGTGTTGACGGGCCGTGAGCAAAACCAGATTCATATGGTTGCCGAGAATCCCGACGAATTGGGCGAGAAGCGCATGGCTGTTGGACCAGTCGATTACCCCGACGATATCGGTACGCACGTGCGCGACCCCAAGATCCTTGAGCACGATGGTATCTACTACATGGTTCTGGGCGCTCGTACGAAAGACGACCGTGGCTGCGTGCTTGTCTATACTTCGCGTGATTTAGGGGTCTGGAGCTATGCGACGCGCATTGAGCTGGGCGAGAAGTTTGGCTTTATGTGGGAGTGCCCTGATCTGTTTGAGCTTGATGGCGAGCTTATTCTCGTTTGCTGTCCGCAGGGTGTGCCTGCCGATGGTTGGCGTTACCGCAATCCGCATCAGTGCGTGTGGTTCCCCATCGAGGCCGATTGGGAGGCGCCGAGCTTTAAAATCGTCGGGAAGGGCATGCCCCCGATGGTCGATGCCGGTTTTGATTTCTATGCTCCGCAGTCCTTTGAGGATGCTGCAGGCCGGCGATTGATGATCGGATGGTCGGGTTGCCCCGATGCGACGGCGGAAAACCCGACGGTGGCGCGCGGGTGGCAGTGCGCGTTGACGGTGCCGCGAGAGCTGAGCATGCGCGATGGTAAGCTCTGCCAGCAGCCGGCGCACGAGATTGAGAGGATGCGCGGCGACTGCGTTCGCACGACAGGCGGTGAAACCGTTGAGGAGCCGGGCCGCCTGTTTGATCTCGTGGTTTCCTGTGAGGGCGCCAAGATGGTTGAGCTCGAGATTCGCAAGGGTGTCTTTGTGCGCTATGCGGACGGGATGCTTACCCTCGACATGGGTGACGAAGGCTATGGGCGCGACCAGAGGTCGATTGAGCTCGGCGAGCTTCGCGACCTGCGCGTGCTTTCGGACACTACGATGGTCGAGATTTTTGCCAACGGCGGTGAGGCGGCACTTACGAGCCGTACCTATTCGTCGGCGGTTCCGGCGATGGCGCTGCACGCCGAGGGCGCGGCGTCGATGGATTTCTACCGCCTCGCTCATTAACCGTGCATGGAGCACGATTGGACTTGTTGGGCGGAATGTGTCGCAGTTGCCGCGGCCAACTACCGTTTATCGCGTATAGCGACCGTTTGCGGAATAAGTAACACTCCTTAATAAACCGTGTAAAATCTCAGTTAAGCACGGAGTTTTCCAGGGAGACGCTGTCCTTTGTTATGTGCAAAGGGCGGCGTCTCTTTGGCGCTTGGACGCCGTTGTGCAACAGTGCGGCGGCGCGTGCCATGTATTGAAAAGCCAATGTCGAGATGGGTCGTGATAATAATGGGCAAGTACGTAATCGTGGTTGAGTCTGGGTCGGATGTGACGCCGGAGCTCTGCGAGCGCTACGGCATCGTGCGCGTGCCCATGCATGTCACGATTGGTGACGAGACCGTCGAGGACGGCTCGATCGATCCGCTCGAGATTTATTCGCGCTGCAACGAGTTTGGCGTGATGCCCAAGACCAGCGGCTGCGCGCCTGCGGATTTTGCTCACGTGTACGACCGCATTCACGCTGAGCAGCCCGATGCGACTATTCTGCATCTCGCGTATTCCGAGGCCACGACCTGCTCGCATCAATCATCGAAGATCGCCGCCAAGGGTCGCGACTACGTGTTCTCTATGGACACGCGCTTTGTCTCGGTAGGCCAGTCGCTCGTTGTCGTCGAGACCGCCAAATACATCGAGGCTCACCCCGATGCCACCGTCGACGAGATCTTTGCATTTACGAATTCCGTCATGGACCGCGTGCTGCTGGGCTTTGTTCCTACCGATCTTGCCTTTCTTAAGGCGGGCGGTCGCTTGTCCAACGTCGCATTCCTTGGCGCCCATCTGCTCAAGATTAAGCCCTGCATTGAGGTGACGGGCGGCAAGTTCGTGGCGACCAAGAAGTTCCGCGGCTCTATGCTCAAGTGCGCCCGCGCCTTTATTGACCACATGGTTGCGAAGGGCGAGATTGACTACTCGCACATTGGCCTGGCGTATTCGGTGGGCCTTTCCCAGGAGCTGCGCGATGACATGGAGGTCTATGCGCATGATCTGGGCTTTAAGGACGTTACCTGGACTCAGGTCGGCGGCGTCATCTCGAGCCATTGCGGCCCGACCGCCTTCGGTGCGGTGCTCACGCTTAAGGCGTAAAGGCCGCAGGCGAGCGTTCTTCAGCCTGACATCTCGACGTAGCCCCCAGCCATGGTGATGGGGGATAGATTAAAACGTGCCGTTCTAGTCCGAGACGTTTAAACGCAAACGCATGGGCTAGAATGACTCTGGCATTTTAATTGGTTGCATCCAAGGAGAGGCAAGGTAGCGCGAATGGCAGAAATGACGCTTGAGGGTGTGGACGCTCGTCCCGAGGACTCTGCGTTTGCCCTTGGCCGCGTGCATTCGATCGAGACGATGGGAACGGTCGACGGACCCGGCATCCGCTTTGTGGTGTTTGTTCAGGGCTGTCCCATGCGCTGCGCGTATTGCCACAATCCCGATACCTGGTCGGTCAACGGCGGCACCATGGTGACCGTCGAACACCTGATGGATGAGTTCCAGAGTAACCACGAGTTCTATCGCAGCGGTGGCATTACGGTGTCCGGCGGCGAGCCGCTCCTGCAGCCCGAGTTTTTGGCCGATCTGTTTCGTGCTATGCATAACAACCCCGATGGCCGTGTACATACCTGCCTAGATAGCTGTGGCTATGCATTTGACCCCAACCACCCCGAGAAGTTCGATGCCGTGCTCAACGAGACCGACATGGTACTGCTCGATATTAAGCATGCCGACCCGGTCGAGCATAAAAAGCTGACCGGTTGCGATCCCGCACGCATCTTGGCGTTCGGCGATGAACTTGCACGTCGCAAGATCAAGGTCGTTATCCGCCACGTGGTGGTGCCGGGCATTACCGACACGGTGGAGGAGTGCGAGAAGCTCGGTCGCCTCATCGCTCCATGGCACAACGTGGTGGGCCTGGAAATGCTGCCGTATCACACGATGGGTGTCGTCAAGTACGAGCAACTGGGCATTCCCTATAAGCTTGAGGGCGTACCTCAGATGGATACCGCGCGCATGCCCGAGCTGCGCAATGCCGTTATGGCCGGTATGAAAAAGCGCCGTGCGGAGCTCAGGTCGGCCATCGGCTAACAAGCCATTTTTGCCCCTTTATGATACCCGAGCTGTACTGGCCTAACGGCTTGGTGCTGACACGGTTGAGCCAAAATGCTGGTACCATACCGTGGATAAGCAATTTGCACGGATTTGGGGGATGGCATGGCAACCATCGCGATCATAGGCGCACTCGAAAAAGAGGTTGCGCAGATTAAGGAAGAGCTGAGTGGCACGCATGAGTCGCAAGAGGCGGGCTTGACCGTTGTGAACGGTGGGCTTTCGGGTCTGACAGTAGTCGCCACGACGGCAGGCATGGGGACCGTGAACGCCGCTGCCGCAACGCAGCATCTCATCAGCAAATACGCCCCGCAGGCCGTTGTGTTTTCGGGCATTGCGGGCGGCCTAAACCCTAAACTCCATATTAACGACGTGGTTATAGGCAAGTGCCTGCGCTATCTGGATACCGATACGGCACTCATCGCCGAGTCCGCGCCGGGGCTCGAGGAGTTTGTCTCGACACCGGCGTTGGCTGATGTTGCCGCCGCCGTGCTTGCCGAGCATGGATTTGTGGATGCCTCGGCGGATGAGACTTCTGCGGAGAAGGACCCCAAGCAGTTCCTGTGTGGCACTATCGCCACGGGTGATCGCTTTGTTACGGGTGACGCCATGCGTAACGCTGCGATTGAGGCCACGCATGCCGATTGCGTCGAGATGGAGGGCGCGGCAATTGCGCACATCGCGGCCAAGAATGGTGTCGATTGCCTGGTACTGCGCGCTATCAGCGATAATTGTGACGAGGCATATGACGCGTTTTGCGAGCGCGAGTTCGATCTGGACGAGTACGCTCGCACCGCGAGCGGCATCACGCTTGACATCGTTCGTCGTATCGCCGCCGCGCAATAGCACGCCCGTTTTGTAAGAACCTACGACCAAGGAGTGTCCATGGCCGATTCAATTAACTACCAGCTTGCCAAGTTCGTCGCCAGCTACGGCAAGGTTTCGCAGATTCCCGAGTCAACCTGTCCCGAGGTGAGCTTCGTCGGCCGCTCCAACGTGGGCAAGTCCTCCATCATGAACAAACTCTTTGGCCGCAAGAACCTGGTCAAGGTTTCGAGCACGCCGGGCAAGACGAGCAACATCAACTTTTTTGAGGCCGACGACGTGCATTTTGTGGACCTGCCGGGCTACGGTTTCGCCCGTCGTTCCAAGGCCGAGCGCGACCGCTGGGCCGAGCTCATTGGCGATTTCTTTGACTCCGAGCGCAGCTTTAACTTGGTCGTCTCTCTGGTGGATATCCGCCACGACCCCAGCAAGCTCGATCACGACATGATTGACTACCTGCAGGGCAACGAGTTCAACTTTATCGTCTGCCTCACCAAGGCCGACAAGCTCAGCCGCACCCAACAGGCCCGCCAGGCAGCAGCCATCAAAAAGCAGCTCAACGTCCCTGCCGAGAATGTGATCATCACGAGCTCCCAGACCGGCACCGGCATCGACGAGCTTAAGCGCCGCATTGCCGAGGCCTGCCTCTAGTGAGTGCCCCTTACCAGCAAGAGCCCCTATCAATAAAAAGCCAAACTATCGGCCCAGCGCCCCTTCATGCGCGAGGACGATTTTGAGGGAATATCCCGACCGTCCCGGACGGGTATATGAGGAGGATGTCTACAGGTACTCGATTTGAGCGCCTTCCGTGTCGCACGTGAGGATATGCGTGGCGCACTTGGGGAACTGCTCGCGCAGCTTGACCTGCAGGAACTTTGCCACGATGGTGTCGTCGGTCACAGCCATGAGGGTCGAGCCCGAGCCGCTAATCCAGATGGTTTTAGCGCCGCCGTTAAGGCAGGTGTCGCGCACGGCGTTGTAGTCGGGAATCAGGCGGCGACGATAGGGCTCCTGAATGCGGTCGTCATTAGCGGCGGCAATCAGGTCAAGGTCGCCGGTCTCCAGGCCGCGCGTCATGCCGGCGATGCGGCCCATTTGCCATACGGCGGTGGAGAGTGGAATCTCCTGCGGCACGACCTTGCGCGCCTCGCTCGTATGTACCTCGTAGGGCGGAATCACGGTAATAAAACGCAAGCGATCGCTCACCTCGTAGCGCAGACATTGGGGGAGCGAATCGGTCGGCGTAAAGGAGCAGACGGCGCCGCCAAGGATGGCGGGAGCGACGTTATCAGGATGCCCCTCGACTTCGGTGGCAATGCGAACAAGCTCGGCACGGTCGACGGTGTGGCCCGTCAGTGCGGCGGCTGCCATGATGCCGGCGACGACGCAGGTGGAGCTGGAGCCCAGGCCGCGGGCGACGGGCACGTCGGTCTGGATGTCGATGGCAACGGGGAAGGCCGGCTCGCCCCATGCGGCCAGCGCATCGACAAAGCTCACATAGACCAGGTTATTCTCGTTTTGGAACTCCTTGGGGCAGCCCGTGATGGTGAGCTTGTCGGCGCGCTCGAAGGTGAAGTGCGAGTAGAGGCTGACGGCCATGCCGAGGGTGTCGTAGCCGATGCCTAGGTTGGCGCTGGTTGCTGGGACGGTGATTTTGATCATGTGGGTCCTCCTGGGCGGGTCTGGCCGTTTAGTTCGCTGCTCGGGCAGTCCTGGCTCGCTCGGAAAGCACATTAAGTGCTTTCCGGCTCGTGCGGAACTCGCGACGAACTAAACGGCCAGACCCGCTCGCATGCTCGTCATTATCCCGAAAGCTAAATAAAAAGAAGGTGCGCCGGCTTTCGCCGGCGCCTTATAAGGGGTTTTAGTTGGTAGTCATCTTTTTTGCTGCAGACTCGACGTAGTTGGCCATGTCGGCTACGTCGCAGACGTCTTCGAAGCGGACAGGCTTGGACTCAAGCTCGGCGAGTTGGACCGGGGCGACCGTGTTGGTGGCCTGCTCGAGTACACGCATAGCCTCAAAATCATCCTCGGGAACGTCGAGGCCCAGGGCGTCGCAGCAGGCGCGCGGGAACTTGTAGGGGCTGGCGGTCGAAAGCAGCACGCGAGCCTTGGCGCCCTCGGCGGGAGCGACCTTTTCAAAGACGTGATAGCCGCAAGCGGTGTGCGGGTCGATCACGTAGCCGTTGGCGTCCCAGCAACTCTTGATGGCAGCGCGGACCTCGTCCTCGCTGGCCCAGCCGCAGCCAAAGACGCTCTGAATCTTGGCCAGCAGCTCGGCGGGTACCTCGTAGCGACCGGTCTGTGCCAACTGCTCCATAAGGCCGGCAACGAGTTCGCAGTCGCCATCGGACAGGAAGTACAGCATGCGCTCCAGGTTAGAGCTGATGAGGATGTCCATCGACGGCGAGATGGTCGTGAAGAACGGGCGGTTACGGTCGTAGACGCCGGTGGTCAGGAAGTCGGCAAGCACGTTGTTCTTGTCGCTCGCGACGATGAGCTTGGCGACGGGCAGGCCCATGCGCTTGGCGTAGTAGCCGGCCAAGATATCGCCAAAGTTGCCGGTGGGCACACAGAACTCTACGGCGTCGCCAGCCTCGATAGCGCCGGCGCGCAGCAGCTGCGCATAGGCGGCAAAGTAGTAGACGACCTGCGGTACCAGACGGCCGACATTGATAGAGTTGGCGCTCGAAAGCACCGTGCCGGCGGCTTCCAGGCGCTCGGCAAGCTCCTTATCGGCAAAGATGCGCTTGACGGCGCTCTGGGCGTCGTCAAAGTTGCCGCGGATGCCGCAGACGGCGACGTTGTCGCCCTCCTGCGTGGACATCTGCAGGTTCTGGACGCGGCTAACCTTGCCCTCGGGATAAAAGACGGTGATGCCCGTGCCCGGAGCGTCGGCAAAACCGGCGAGCGCAGCCTTGCCCGTGTCGCCCGACGTGGCGGTGACGATCATGATGCGCTCGGCGCCGCCGTCCTTGGCGGAAGTGCGGGCCATCAGACGGGGGAGCATCTGCAGGGCGACGTCCTTGAAGGCGCTTGTAGGGCCGCCAAAGAGTTCCATCACATAGGTCTGAGGGGCGTCAACACCCGGCGCAGCGTCGAGTTTGACGAGCGGCGTAACCTCTTCACTCGCGAACGTGCCGCGGTATGCCTCGTCGACACACGCCGAAATTTCTTCGGCCGTGTAATCATTCAGTAACATTCCCAACACATCTTGAGCGATTTCAAAGTACGATTTAGCTGCAAGCGAGCTGATATCGACCTGCTGGGTGCCGAGCTCGTCCGAGACAAACAAACCCCCGTCGGGAGCGATGCCGGTACGGATTGCCACCTTACTTGAGCACGATAAAGTGCGTCCTCGTGTACTATGATAAGTTCCCATATAACACTGCTCCTCGGATGCCTTGGTCCCAATCGGTGAAACCATGGTATCAGAGCACGCAAAATAGGTTCGCAGAGGCTTTTAGAAAGGTAACCTCCAGCCCATGATTAAGATTGCCAAGTTTGGCGGCTCGTCGGTCGCCGACGCCGAACACTTCAAGAAGATCAAGGCCATCGTCGATGCCGACCCTGCCCGCCGTTTTGTGGTGGTTTCTGCCTGCGGTCGCCGCTTTAAGGGCGACACCAAGGTGACCGACCTGCTCTACCTGGTTAACGCGCACGTTAAGTATCACGTGTCGTGCGAGGAGTTGCTCGAGGACATTGGCCAGCGCTATTTTGATATTGCTGACGAGCTGGAGCTTACCTATCCCATCCGCGAGGAGTTCGCGGCCTTTGCCGAGCGCGCCCGCTCGGGCGGTTACTCCACCGAGGAGCTCGTGAGCCGCGGTGAGTACTTCACCGCTCGCCTGATGGCCGAGTACCTGGGCCTGCCGTTCCTGGATGCCGCGACGGTCGTTGCGTTCCATCACGACGGTACGCTCAGCATGAACCGCACCTCCGAGCTGGTGCAGGAGTACGGCCAGCAGGGCGGCTTTGTTATGCCCGGTTTCTACGGCGCGACGCGTGAGGGCCAGATCAAGCTGCTCGATCGTGGCGGCGGCGATATCTCGGGCTCGATTTTGGCTAAGTGCCTGGGCGCCGACCTTTACGAGAACTGGACCGACGTCTCGGGTTTCTATTCTGCGGATCCGCGTATTGTTCCGGAGGCTCAGCCCATTGCGCGCGTTACCTACGAGGAGCTGCGCGAGCTTTCGTACATGGGCGCAAGCGTCCTGCACGAGGAAGCCGTGTTCCCCGTGCGCGAGGCAGGCATTCCGCTGGTCATCAAGAACACCAATGCGCCGCAGGACCCCGGCACCATCATTAGCGAGACGGCTGATGAAGGCGAGGCGGAGCCCATCATTACCGGCGTGACCGGCAAGCGCGGTTTTGTCGCCATCAACGTCGCCCGCGACCGCACCAAGCCCCGCGTCGGCTTTATGCGCCGTGCGCTTTCGGTGTTCGAGCGCTATGACGTTTCCGTCGAGCACATGCCCACCGGTGTCGACCGCTTTGGCGCCGTGGTGCAGGAGCGGGACGTTCACGATTCACTGTACTCGCTCGTGGGCGACATTCAGCAGGAGGTCGAGCCGCTCGAGATCGAGGTTGTCGAGGGTCTGGCACTTATCGCGACCGTCGGCCGTAACCTGCGCGGTCGTGCCGGCATCTCGGGCCACCTGTTTGGCATGCTTGGCCAGGCTGGCGTGAGCGTGCGTATGATTTCGCAGAGCTGCGACGAGATCAATATCATCATCGGTGTGGAGGAGAAGGACTTTGATCTGGCGATTCAGACCATTTACCGCGCCTTCTCCGACGAGAACGGCATTGTGAAGGTCTCCGATCTGGAGGCTCCCGCGCCGGTCGATCCCGCTCTGGTCGCGCTCCACAAGTAGCTGCTATCCCAGTAGATTTTTGGACTTGCCTCAAAAATCTATGGCGGGGCGTTTCGTTTCGGTTTCGTTTCGACGGGGCGGGTTTCGTGCCCGCCCCGTTCTTGTATACACTGGCAACAATAATCGGCCTGCTTGGCGTGCGGGCAAAAGCCACAACCTTTAAAGGGGGAAGCATGAAACAGTACACGGTTGCTATTTTGGGCGCGACGGGAGCCGTGGGCACCCAGATGCTCGAGTGCCTCAACGAGCAGGAGTTCCCGGTTGGCAAGCTCAAGCTGCTGGCGAGCGCGCGTTCTGCGGGCAAGACCGTCGAGTTCCGTGGCGAGCAGATCGTGATCGAAGAGGCTTGTCCCGAGGCCTTTGAGGGCTGTGACATTGTGCTTGGAGCTGCCGGCGACGACATCGCGAAGGAGCTGCTGCCCGAGGCCGTCAAGCGCGGCGCCGTCGTGGTCGACAACAGCCATGCCTTCCGCATGGATCCCGAGGTGCCGCTGGTTGTGCCCGAGATCAATGCCGACGACATCAAGTGGCATCACGGCCTTATCGCCAACCCCAACTGTGCGACCATCATCGGCCTGGTTCCCACGTGGCCGCTGCATCAGCTCGCTGGCGTGAAGCGCATGATCGTCTCGACGTACCAGGCGGCTTCGGGTGCTGGCGCCCCCGGCATGGCCGAGCTCGAGGCTCAGTTGGCCGCCCTGGGCCGTGGCGAGGAGATTCCCGAGCCGCGCGCGTTTGCCGCCCAGCTGGCGAGTAACCTGATTCCGCAGATTGGCGGCGTCAAGGAGGAGGGCTTTACCTCCGAGGAGATGAAGCTGCAAAACGAGGGCCGCAAGATCATGCACCTGCCCGAGCTGCGCGTGAACTGCACCTGCGTGCGCGTGCCTGTGCTGCGCTCGCACTCCGAGAGCATTACGCTCGAGTTCAAGCGTGACATTACGGTTGAGGAGGCCCGTGCCGCGCTGGCTGCCGCTCCAGGCGTGAAGCTGGTTGACGACATGAGCGCCGAGGATGCGCACGACCGCTTCCCCATGCCGATGGACACCTCCGACCAGGACCTGATCTGGGTCGGTCGCGTGCGCCGCGACATCTCGAACCCCGAGGCTGCGCGCGGCATCACCTTCTGGTGCTGCGGCGACCAAATCCGTAAGGGCGCGGCAACCAACGCCGTCCAGATCGCTAAGCTGCTCTGCGAGTAGTGTGACCTGTCCGGCGGGGGCCGGGCTTAGCTTTCAAAACGTCCTCGACCATGTGTGGCGCTCCTATTTGGCAAGGTGTTTTTTAGAATCCATTTTGCGCTCGGCCTCGAA
>DBGDZK010000162.1:0-4268 GCA_048373195.1 Collinsella sp. | reverse complement strand
CCGCCGTCAATGCGTTCCTCAGGGCGCTCGTCCGGGAGGGCGGGATGCCGTTCGAGATGAGGGTCAAGACGCCGGCGCCCGATGGGGAGACGGCGAGTTAGCCGGCAGGTCGGCATGTCAATCCTGGTCTAACAGAGCCATCTTTTTTGGCTGGTGTGGTGAGAGTCATGGTTGCTCCATTTCTATCGGCAATACATCCTATATGCCTACCGATAGGTATATAAACCAGAAGACTCTTCGTCAAGCATTAAGCGGGGAGAGGGAGTTCTTAACCTGCCGAACGGTAATTAGACCCCGATTTCGCAAGGGTCTCAATGTGACAAAGGGACTGTCCCTTTGTCACATTATTCGGAGCGTAGGGCTTCGACGGGGTCCTTCTTGGATGCGCTGCGAGCAGGCAGCAGGCCGGCAACGACCGTCAACAGCACCGAAATTGCAATGAGTACCAGCGCATCCTGCACGGGCAGACTCATCAGGTTGGGTACTTGTTTGGCAGCAAGCGCCCAGGTATTAACTGGGAAGCTCACGGCCACCACGACGACAATGGCAAAGACGCCGGCAATGAGGCCCTCGATAAAGGTCTCGGCATTGAATACGTTGGCCACGTTACGCTTCGACGCGCCGATCGCACGCAGGATGCCAATCTCCTTTTTGCGTTCCAGCACACTGATGTAGGTGATGATGCCGATCATGATGGAGCTCACCACCAGGCTGATACTCACGAATGCGATGAGCACCAAGCTGATGGTGTTCACGATGTCGGTCACCGAACCCATGATGATGCCCATGTAGTCGGTGTACGAGATTGCCTGCTCGTCGTGGCCGGCGGCTTTGACCTGCCTGTTGTACGCATCGATATGGTCGAGTACGCGCTCCTTGGCCTCAAAGTCGCGCGGGAAAATCTTGACCGAGATGGGGTCTGCCTCATCCGCATAGCCCAGCGTGGTCAGATTGTTGTCGTAGGTGAGCTGCGACGCCTTGGCATAACTCATCATGAGCGAACTCAGGTCCTCGGCGTCCATGTTGAAATGGATGGCGCGGGCAAAGGCGCTCGCATCCACACGCATAGCGCTCGCTAGGTTGGCAAAACTCGAAGACATCTGCGTCGCCATCTGGTCCATAAGCCCAGCCGTGTCTGCCTTGAGCTGAGCTGACACCGTCGCCGCAATCTGGTCGCTGATCGACTTCATCACCTGATCCATAGCCTGCTGCAGATACGGAGCCAGCTGCTTTTGCACATAGTCGGTCATCGCCTGTTGCAGGCGCTCGGCCAGGGCATCGCCACCGAGTGCCTTGAGCTGAGCCAGGCATTGTTGGGCTGCGGCATCATTCTCAAGATATGTCGAGAATGCGGCAGAGAGCTTTGACGCGTCCTTAAGATCATCGGGTGTCAGCGCCTTAAACTGATCAGACTGCAAAAAGCCCTCAAACAGCTGGTTGGCAAGCGTTCCCACCTGCTGCATTTGCTCGGGCGTGAGTTCCAGACCGTCAAAGATACCCGAGAAATCTGGGGTTGGCGCCTTGGCCATGATGTCACTGATGTCGACGTCCTTGCCAACGTCCGAAAGGTCAATGTCCAGCCCGGACAAGTCAAGACCCGACAGGTCCATACCGCCGGCCGCACCCGAGAGCGCAGATGTATCGAACGAAAACGCGCTCTTGAGCGCTGCCTCGTCCACACTGAACATGCTGCCCAGATCCACGCCTTGCTTGGCCTCGCCTTGCAGTTCGTCGAAGGTTTTGCCCGTAAAGACATCCGTCTCGGGGTGGTCGAGTTGCTCCTGCACAATCTGCGAATCGGCGGCGCGCTCCATAAGCTGGCGAGTCAGCGCATGCGTATAGGCAATGCCCGGAGACAACGCACTCGCATTGGCCGTCTCGTTAGGTCGCACCACGCCCACAATGTGCACGTCAATACCGTCGGCAACCTTGGCGGTCATAAAGTCGGCGTCGTCAGACATGTCGGTCCACATGCCGGTCTCTTCGTTTTTGCGATAGGCATCGGCCGGCGACAGCACCTTAAGCGTCGTGGACAGCGCATCGTCGTAGGTAAAGTCGGCGCCGGTCTCGGGCGTTTCGATCTTACCGTCAGCCGTCATGGCGCTGTTAACCAGGTCGTTGAGCTCGTTGATATCCAGCGCGCCGATGCTGTAGAGCGTGTAGTCGCCCACCGTTCCACGGCTCGAAAGCACCATTACGGCTTCGTTAGCAGACGTGGGCCAATGACCGGCGACGACATCGTACTGGCTGTCGAGCAGGCTCTGGTCGTCAATCATCTCGTTAAAGACCGAGGTTCCCATGGATTCCATGCCCACCGTTGCCGCCGAGCTCGCGCCTCCGCTCATGGCCTCGGTCATGGCGTTGGGCACCAGCCGGACAGGCTTCTCATCGCCCTTGCCGGCACGATAGACAACCGGCGATACACCGTAACCGTACTGAATGGCGTTGACCTCTTTATCGATGCCATCGCCACCGGCATCGAGCCATGCCTTAAAGCTCGTCATGTCGTTGGACTTAACGCTCGCAAACATATCCTTTACGGCCGTGACCACGGGAATCTTATCGGTTCCCTTAGCCTTGCTGCCGGCACTGTCGTCGGACGAATCAACATTTTCAGGCGAGTCATCATCCGCAGTTCCCTGCCCGCCCATCATGGACGACAGGTCGTAATCCTGCTTGGAAATGGTGAGCGGGTAGCTCGAGAGCGTATCCTCCTCGACCTTTTTGATGTAGCCGTTTACGCCATTGGACAGCGCCAGAATCGCCGCGATACCGATAATGCCAATCGAGCCCGCAAAGGCAGTCATGGCCGTGCGGCCCTTCTTGGTCATAAGGTTTCGGGCAGAAAGCCCCAGCGCCGTCACAAAGCTCATCGAGGTTTTGCGCGTAGGCTTAGCCTCGTGGCGCGTGGCGTCAGCGACATCGAAAGGATCGGAATCGTCGGTGATCTTGCCGTCCGCCAGGTTGACGATGCGCGTGGCGTATTGGTATGCCAGGTCGGGATTGTGCGTGACCATGATGACCAGACGGTCGCGCGCAACGTCTTTGAGCAAATCCATAACCTGCACGGATGTCGTTGAATCCAAAGCGCCAGTCGGCTCGTCGGCAAGGACGATCTCAGGGTCATTGATCAGGGCGCGGGCAATGGCCACGCGCTGCATCTGCCCGCCCGATAGCTGGCTCGGGCGCTTGTTAACGTGCTCGCCCAGACCAACCGCCTCGAGCGCCTCGCGCGCACGCTGGCGGCGCTCGGCATGCCCCACACCTGTGAGCGTAAGCGCCAGCTCCACGTTTTCCAAGATGGTCTGATGCGGAATGAGGTTATAGCTCTGGAACACAAAGCCGATGCGGTTGTTGCGATAAGCATCCCAATCGCGATCACGGAAGTCCTTGGTCGAAATGCCATCGATGAGCAGGTCGCCAGAATCAAAGTGATCGAGTCCGCCGATAACGTTGAGCATCGTAGTTTTACCCGAACCCGAGGGACCCAGAATGGCCACGAACTCGTTATCGCGAAAAGACAGGCTTACGTTGTCGAGCGCCACCTGCGTAAACGACTGCGTAACGTACCTTTTGCAAATACCTTTGAGCTCCAGCATGGACGGCAACCTCTCCTGCGCAGGCACCCTGCCCGCTCTCCTCCGCCGTTCGTATTCGACGCGTTTGTCCTACTCTATTCCCATTTTTCACCGACACCAGTGAGGAATGTAGGGAACCGCATCAAAAAACGAACGGGACGACGTCCAAAAAAGAGGCCCCAAGTGGGACCTCTAAATGGTGGAGCTTATCTTGAAAGGTAGCGGACTACTTTGCACAGCGACACACGATCCACGCTATGCTTTACGCGTTTTCTACTGCTCGCTATTCGCAATCGCCTGGTCGATAAGCTTATCGAGTGCTGCGCGCTGCTCGGCGGAGCTGATGGCTCCCACGATTGGATCCCCTACGATGTTGCCATTCTGATCGATGACATACGTTGTCGGGAACGAGAACAAATTTGACGTAAACTTACCGGCCTCGCTATCCGACTTGAACCAGATGTTCTTATATGTCACGCCCTTCTTGCTCAGCACGTCCTTGGCATCTGCAATCTCGCCCTTGTTGCCATCGAGCGTAAAGGAATTGACGCCCACGACCTGGCCGCCCTTCTCGGCAAGCTCCTGATTCAGTGGTAATGTCGAGAAAGTTGGTGTAGCGCCCGATCCGAAGTGAGTCGGCCCGGCGTCCTGGAATCTGGAATACGGTTGATATCCTATGCCGCCTCGACC
>DBGDZK010000161.1:0-2637 GCA_048373195.1 Collinsella sp. | reverse complement strand
CCTTGCTTTTTGAAGTACAATTTGTCGCTTTGCACGTCGCGCAGCGTCGGCCCGTTACGCGGGTTGGTAAACCCGCGTAACTACAAATCCCCGCCGGCACCCAAAAGCTTGCGCATGACTTGCTCGGGGTTGACTGAGCCGTCGCGCGGGGCCAGGGCGGTGATCTTCTTCTGCATCTTGTACTCGTGCAGCTCGTCCTCGAGCTGGCGCACGCGGGCGCGGAGCTTCTCGTTCTCGCGGTCGCGCTCCTCGGCACGCTCCTTCATATCGAGGATGCGCACCACGCCGGCAAGGTTGATACCCTCGTCGGTCAGCTGGTTGATGAGTTCCAGACGCTCGATATCGGCACGCGAATACAGACGCGTGTTACCGCCCGAGCGCTGAGGATTCACCAGGCCCTTGGACTCGTAGACGCGCAGAGTCTGCGGGTGCATGCCGGTCAACTCGGCCGCCACGCTGATCATATACAGCGGTTTGTTCCTATTGTCCTCGGCCATGCTACCTGACCCCTTTCTGTCTCGTTATCGTCCATCATAAGCCCGCGGGCGCGGGCGTGCGCCACGACCGCCCTAGAACGTCGCCTTGTAGCGGTTGACCTTCTCGCGATAATCGCGCGTGTCGGCCTCGCGCAGCTTGGTCATGGCATCGCGCTCATCGTCGGACAGGTTCGCGGGAACCTGCACCTTGATCTCGACGAGCAGCGCACCCGTGCGGCCGCGATGCTTAACGTCGGGCGCACCCATCTCCTTAAAGCGGAACTTCTTGCCCGTCTGGGTGCCAGCGGGCACCTTCAGACGAACCGTCGCGCCGCCGGGCGTGGGCACATCTACCGTACAGCCGAGCGCCGCCTCGTAGATCGAGATCGGCACCTCCATGGTCACATCGGCGCCTTTACGCTTAAACAGCGGATGCTCCTCCACGTGCGTGGTCACGACCAGGTCGCCGCGCTCGCCTCCGGCAACGCCGTACTCGCCACGGCGCTTGTAACGCAATTTGCCGCCGTCGACCGCACCCGCGGGCACCGAGACCGTGATGGTCTGCTGCTCGCCCGTCGAGGGAATGCGGTAGGTGACCTTGTGCGTCACGCCGCGGAACGCGTCCTCGGCCGTTACGTCGACAGTCAGCGACAGGTCGCCGCCCTTGCGCGCGCGGTTGCGGCCCGCGCCCGCACCGGCAGCGCCCGCAGCCCCGGCAAAGCCCGAGCCCCAATCGCTGCCCCAGGCGCCGTTGCCGCTAAAGATGCTGTCGAAGATATCGCCCCAGCCGCTCGCGCCGGCACCAGCGCCGTAGCCACCGCTATACGCGCCACCCGCACCCGGCATGCCGCCGAACATGAGCATCTGGTCGTACTCTTTGCGCTTCTTCTCGTCCGAAAGCGTCTCGTAGGCCTCGCTAATCTCCTTAAACTTGGCCTCGTCGCCGCCGGCATCGGGGTGATATTTTTGCGCGAGCTTGCGAAACGCGCTCTTGATCTCTTTGTCGGAGGCGCTCTTGGATACGCCCAGGATGTCATAGAAGGTTTTGCCTGCAGCCATCGTAGCTCCTCTCCTCTAGTACCTGCCATTTGGGGACGGGGTAGAAATGGCAGATTTACTCATACTCGCACTCTTGACAACGGCGACGCACATGCGCATGCACATGGCGGCGCCTTGTCAAGAGACGAAATCTGCCATTTCTACCCCGTCCCCAAATGGCAGGTCAAGATTAAAAGGGCCCCGGGTGTTGCCCCGGGGCCCTTCTCAATTACTCCTCGGTGCTCTCGGCCGTATCGGCCGCGGCATCCTCGGGCGCCGCTTCGGGCTCCGGTGCGGGGCGCTTCTCGCCGCCGTAGGTCACCGTCACCATCGCGGAGCGCAGAATGCGGTCCGCCATGCGGTAGCCCTTCTGGTACACGTCGTTGACGGTCTCGTCGTACTGCGATGCGTCCTCGACACGCCCCACGGCCTGGTGCTCGAGCGGATCGAACGCCTCGCCCTTGGGGTCGATGGGCTCAACGCCCTCGTGCGCAAACACATCGAGCAGCTTGGCATGCACCGCGTCAACGCCATCGACAAACTGCTTAAAATCGTCGGAAAGCTCCTGGCTACGGGCATGGTCGATTGCACGCTCGATATCGTCAACCACCGGCAGCAGCGCAGTGACGAGCTTCTCGGTCGCGCGCTCGCGCTCGGCGATACGCTCGTTGGCGGTGCGGCGACGGAAGTTCTCCCAGTCGGCCTGTAGACGGGCGGTGCGCTCGGTGGCGTCCTTTGCCTTGTCCTCAGCGGCCTTCTGAGCCTCTGCCGCAGCATCGAGCTCATTGCGCACGTCGGCAAGCTCCTTTTGGGCCTGTTCGAACTTGAGCTTAAAGTCGTTGTCGGCGGCTTCCTCACCGGCGCGGATAGCAGCTTCCACCATCTCGTCCTCGGTCATCGTCGCCTCCTTGTTGGAATCCTCTACCTGGTTCTCGGCAGCCTCGGCGGCCTCGGCCTCGTTGGCCTCGGTATCGTCGACGGCCTCTACGGGAATCTTCACGTCCTTCTCCTCAGAGTCAACGGGGGCGGCGCCAGCGGCAGCCGCCTCCGTGCGAGCTTTACGGGCGGACATGATTACTTGTCCTCGTCGTCCACAACCTCGTAGTCGGCGTCGACAACGTCA
>DBGDZK010000160.1:0-4139 GCA_048373195.1 Collinsella sp. | reverse complement strand
CGTGCGTCTCGTCGTCGAACTTGGCGGCGCCGGGCTCAACGTCCTGGGGAGCGGCGGCGTCGACCAGAGCCTGCTTGAGCTCGGTGTACTGACGCTCCACCTCGCCCTCTGCCCAGACCTGGTCGGCAATGGCGTCGACCTGGCAGGCGGAGAACTTGTCCTCGGGCGTATGCGAGACCGGGTCGACCTTGTGCATGGTCAGCTCGTTGCACTTACCGATCCACCACTGGTAGGTCATATAGACCGTGCCCTTGTTGATACGGTCGCTCACGTCGGCGCGGCTGTATACCTGGCCGCGGCGGCTGTGGATCGAGACGATGTCGCCGTTCTTGATGCCGCGCGCCTGGGCGTCCGCGGGATTCATGCGGACAAAGCCGGGCTCGTCGGCAAGCAGCGCCAGCGTCTTGCAGTTGCCGGTCATCGAACGGCAGCTGTAGTGGCCGACCTCGCGGACGGTGCACAGGATGAGCGGGTACTCATCGTCGGGAAGCTCGGAGGGCGCCTCCCAGTCGTGCGCCATCAGGTTGGCGCGGCCGTCCTTGGTGGTGAACTTGCCACCAGCGAACATGTCGGGCGTACCGTGGTCGTTCACATCGGTGCTCTTGACGGGCCACTGGGCGTAGCCGCCCTCGGGAGCCATCTTCTCGTAGGTCGCGCCCACAAAGTTGGGGCACAGGCTAATGCACTCGTTCCAGATCTGCTCGGTGTTGTCGTAGTGCATGGGATAGCCCATACGCGTGGACAGGTCCGCGAAGATCTCCCAGTCGTGACGGCACTCGCCCTTGGGCGGAACGGCCGCGTCAAAGTGCTGGAAGCTACGGTCGGATGCAGTAAAGACACCCTCGTGCTCGCCCCAAGAGGTAGCGGGCAGGATGACGTCGGCGAGCATGGTCGTCTGCGTCATGAAGATGTCCTGGCAAATGAACAGATCCAGCTCGGAGAGCGTCTTGCGCATACCGGCCGAATCGGGCTCGGTCTGCACCGGGTCCTCGCCGTAGTTGTAGAAGCAGTGCACCTTGCCCTCGTCGACCAGGTGGCCCAGGTCGGTGAGCTTGTAGCCCTCCTCGAGCGGGAGCTTTTCCTCGGGCACGCCCCAAGCCTTGGCAAACTTGGCACGCACTGCGGGGTCGGTGACTTTCTGGTAGCCAGGGTACAGGTTGGGCAGCATGCCCATATCGCAGGAGCCCTGGACGTTATTCTGACCGCGCACGGGCGCGAGGCCGGAGTTGGGTTTGCCGATCTGGCCGGCAACGCAGGCGATGGAGGCGATGGTGTGCACCGTCTTCAGGTTCTGCTTCTGCTGGCATACGCCCATACCCCAGCCAATGATGGCAGAGGGCTTCGCCGTGGCGTACATCTCGGCAGCTTGGTGGATCAGCGCGGGCTCGACACCCGTGATGTCCTGTACGGATTCGGGAGTGTAGTTCTTGATGGTCTCCCACCACTCGTCAAAGCCGTTCGTATGCTCGGCGACGAATTCCTTGTCGTAGAGGCCATCGTTGACCAAGCAGTTGGCAAAGGCGTTGAGGAACGCAACGTTGCAACCGTTCTTGATCGGAAGGTAGAGATCGGCGATACGCGCGGTTTCGATATGGCGCGGGTCGGCGACGATGATCTTGCAACCCTTTTCTTTGGCTCGCACGATACGCCTTGCGACGATGGGGTGCGAATCGGCAGGGTTATAGCCGAAGAGGAAAATGCAGCCCGCATCCTCCATACCGGGGATGGAGCATGACATGCAACCTGAACCAACCGTGTCCATCAGACCGAGGACAGTAGGGCCGTGTCAAGTACGGGCGCAGTTGTCTACGCTGTGAGTGCCGATGCACGCACGCGTAAACTTCTGCATGACGTAGTTCGCCTCATTGCCGCCGCCTCGCGAAGAGCCGGTGGTCATGACAGCGTTAGGACCATATTCGTCAATTATGGCCTGCATCTTAGATGCGGTGAAATCCAGTGCCTCGTCCCAGCTTACGCGCTCAAGATCCGCGCCCTTGGTGCGGCGGATCATCGGGTGCAGTACGCGAGGAGTCAAGATCTTGGTGTCGTTGATGAAGTCGTAGCCGCTCATGCCCTTAAGGCACAGCTCGCTCTGATTGGTGATGCCGTTGAGCGGTTCGGTACCCACGACCTGGCCGTTTTGGACCAAGAGGTTAAACTGGCAACCGGCGCCGCAGTACGGGCAGATCACTTTATGCTTCTCCATGACACCCTCCTTCCTTTCTCTGCTACCGATTAATCGGTACGTATTTGACAATCATTGGGCCTGTCGCCCGACGCTTACGCCTCGTTTTCAATGGTGGCGCGGGCACGCTCGGCAGTCAGTTCTGCCAGGCGCTCCTCGTCAACCAGGGTGAGGCCCTTGGTCGGGCACGCCTCGGCACACGCCGGACCGCCGGGACGGTCCACGCACAGGTCGCACTTGAGCACGAAGCTCTTGGTCTGCGAACCCACGCGAACGTCGCCCATCAAGACCGGAACCTGCGTGGTCGCCACGCTCACGGCGCCAAAGGGGCATGCCATGACGCAGCTCTTGCAGCCGATGCAGTTGTCCTCGTTGACGCCGATGCGATGGTTCTTTGGATCAAAGAACAAGGCGCCCGTAGGACAGGCCTTCGCGCACGGGGCATCCTCGCAGTGATGGCAAGCCACCGGTGCGGAGATCTCGTACGTACGCGTCACGCGCAGGCGCGGCGCGGCGATGTTACCGGGGATGTCGTGCGCCTCGATACACGCCGCCATGCAGGTTTGACACCCAATGCAGCGCGAAGAATCGGCTACGACTCGCTTATTACCCATGTTGTTCACTCCCTCCTGAATCCCATGCCGGAGAGATCCTGTCGACGTTGCCCCGGACCGCCCGTGGTCCGGCATCGACGTATCGAGCGCATGCGGCGAAACATGCACTTCGATAGAATTCCTCCAGCGATATACAGGTTAAATATACGCAGTTGCAGGTGGCAAACTTGAGCATAGGCCCTGCAATACGGGTGTATTGCAGGGGTTTTGGCAGGTTGGAATTATTCTCTAGAAGCTATAAAGGTGAGTGTATTACATGCGTACATCCAAGGGAGATTTCACGCTCGTTTCTGAAGGATGTAGTACGTTTGTAATATCGTTTACACTCAATTACTCTAGTGCAATAAAGTAGTGGTTGTAAGATTGGCTATTATTAGCCGATGTTGTATTTGACTATTCAAATTGCACGCTCATTAAGGGAGGCCAGTGATGTCATCGACTCAAAAACGAGCCATCCTGCAGGTGCGCATTCGCGAGGAAGACAAGCAGCATGCCGAACGTCTCTACGACGCCATGGGCACATCGCTCGCCGAGGCTGTCCGTCTATTTGTCGCGCAGAGTATTATGATGCGCAAGCTCCCCTTTCAGCCGGTCGCCGTGCGCTCCAAGGACGGCACGGCCGCCTATGGACTGCTCAAAGCATATGGGGACCCCAATCGCCGCTCCGAGGAGCGCAATGCCTGGATTGAATACCTAGCCACAGAAAGCGACGAGTCGGTTTTGGGTCCCGAGGAAGTAGATATCCATGAGTAGCACCATCATCGACGAGACCGTCATCCTTCGCTACCTGCTTGACGACGACGAGGTCCTGTCACCGCGCGCCGCCAAGGTCATCGCCACGCGCACCGCACGTGTCTACCCCGAAATCATCACGCGCGTCGTGGTCACGCTGCGCGACGTCTATAAGGTTCCCCGCGTTGAAATTGCTGCGGCCATGAAAAGACTGCTCGATGACGTCATGGTCGACGAGCCCACCGTTGTCGCCCTTGCCGTCAAACTCTTCGGCAAGACCCATATGGACTTTACCGACTGCCTCCTCGCAGCCCGAACCGCCATCTACAACGATGATGTCGTGAGCTTTGGCAAGCCCATCATACAAGGCATGATCGATTACCGCCGCCAGCGCCAAACCGCTGCCGACGCCCGCAGCCGAAGCACCGACGCCCGCGGACACGGCACCGACTTCACCATCGACAAGCTCCGCCACCGCCCCCGCAGCTAACCCCATCCCCTCCTAAGTTGCGGTGAAATAGTTCCTGGATTTAGGCTTATTCGAGCTTTTGGGGGTGCGGACGATTTCTTGGACCGCGCCTAGGCGTATCCAAGCTTCCTGCGGTACT
>DBGDZK010000159.1:0-3520 GCA_048373195.1 Collinsella sp. | reverse complement strand
CGTCGGGTCTGATAAGATTCCCATAGCGGTCTTCGTCCTTTCCTAGAACCTGTTGTTGTGGTGATTTCAGATTCTAGGACGAAGGCCGTTTTTCGTTAAACGGGCGCTAGGGTGTCACCCTTACACCAACATTTTCGACGCGATCGGGACGTTCCTTTTGTGCCGGCACCTGGGGACACTCCTTATGTCCAAGAGATTGGTGCAAGAGGGGTAGGTTGCCTTGCGTCGATCTAAATAAGTTGCGGTGAGATAGTTCTTGAATTGGCCTTTTTGGGGCTAAACAGGAACTATCTCACCGCAACTGCGTTGAGCGTTTTTTGGCAGCTGGTTTACTTGCTTGCGAACAGCCAGACTAGGATGATCACCAGGATTGTGGCGACGATGCAGACGATGGCGCCGGTGAATTTGATGCGTGAGTCGCGGGTGCGCTCGCGCACCGCGTCCTCGGTGGCCTCGAGCTGGGCGACTTCTCGCTCGGTCTCGGCGTGTTCGGCTTTGTCTCGGGCCAAGGATCCTGCAAGCGACTCAGTGATCTCTGGGTGGTCGTGTACCTCGGTCGCCTGTTCGATGATCGACTGCGCATGTGCGGCATCTGCTTGGGCGTTGGCGATACTCTGCTCTTGGTCGCGGCGTGCCTTGTCCTCGGCGGCGATCTTCTCGCGCAGTTCGCGCTGGCGCGTTGCGGCGGCGGTTTTTGCGGTCTGCAGCTCGTCGCGCGCGGCATCGGCCTCTGCCGTCACGGCCTGATGGGCTCGCTTGGCGTCGGCGATGGGGGCTTGCGCCTGCTCGACGGCCTGCTCGGCTGCGGCAAGTGAGTGCTCAAGGTCGGCGGTGATGCGCGGGACATCTTCTTCGGCTTTACGCAGGGCATCTGCCGTGTCGGAGATCTGCATCGAGAGCTCGCTGGTGCGCACCGTATAGTTGGCGGGATTTGCCGAGGGATTGCGTTGCAGCTCGGCATACTCATGACGCAGCGTCTCGAGCTGGGCGCGCGTGGCGTCGACGGTTTGTTGTGCGGCCGCAATGCCGGCGTCTCGCTCGGCCTTCACCTTGTCGCGGATGCGCTTGGAATCCTCAAGACGTCGAACGAGGCGGTTGCCGGTCTCGCGCGAGCTCGCCTCGCGGGCCTCCACGGTGTCGAGCGCGGCCTTCAGGCGGAGCTCAGTCGCGTCATCCTCTGTCTTCATTTGTTCGAACTGACCCTTGAGCTCTGTCGCTTTGGCGGCGTGGGCATCACGGTCAATCTCGGCGGCCGCTGCAGTCTTTTGGGCCGTGGCAATCGTCTGGCGCTGGTCGGCGACGATCTGCTCGTAGCGGCCTGCGATATCCTGGCGCGTCTCGAGTTCCTCGGCCTGATCGGCAATGCGCTGCTCAAGTTCGGCCAGGTGGGCGCGGGCATCGGCAAGTGCCTTTTTCGCGGCGTTCATCTCGCGCATGGCCGAGGCGCCCTGGGCGATAAAGGTGCCCACGGCGTTCGCAGTGTTCGAGACAGCGGTCCCCAGATCGCGGCTCGCGGCGGGGGAATGCGGGGCGGTCGGGCGAGCGGTGTCGGCAGCGTCCGCATCGGCAGCCTGTGGCGCGGCGATATTGCCGGTACCGCCCTCGACCACAGAAAAGCCTGCTGCGTGCGGATCGACCGCATCGGCGCCAATCGTGGGGTGCTCGAGCTGCAGAAACGAGGGCATGGTGCTGCCCTGGTCGGCAACCGGAGTCTCGCCGGGCACAAAGGTCGAGGCCGCCTCGGCGGCCTCCTCTTCCTCGGCATCGATATCGGCATCGGCGACGGCGTCTTTCATCGCTTTGACAACATCCATCATGGAGTCCATGACGGCATCGAGCTCTTCTTCCGAAGACACCTCGATGGGGCCCGCTGCTTGCGGGGCGTCGTCCTGTACGGGGGCGTCGTCCTGAGCGGGCGCATCGTCGTTTTGCTCATCGACGTTTTCTGATTCGGGGGTTTCCGCCGTAGCGCTTTCGTCCAAGATGGGGCCGTCGACGTCGGTACCATCGCAGGTCACAGCGTCAGTATCTGTGGTGACGTCTGCGGGATCATCAATATGCTCTTGAGTCTGGGGGTCCAGCTCGTCTGTCATAGGCATGTGCTCCTCATCGTTGTTTGTCATCCTATGATAAAGTCTCGCGCCGACATCCCGCGCGCCGCAGCAAAGTTTCAAAACGTGTTCGATGGCTCGATCTGATAACAATAACTCGGCCGCTTTATCCAGTTTGTACTTGACAATCCCTTCGCCGAACGACGTGGTGCCGTTCGCCTGCTGCGGTCTTTATTTTTCACTTGAACCCGCTAAAGTTGCATTTCAGCTTTTGGCGCGTGAAGTTGGATACGCGCAGTCGGCGGGCGTGCCCGTCGCGATTTGAAAGGACTTTGTATGGGACTTTTCACTGGTAAGACCGTGATCGTCACCGGTGGCGGCAAGGCCACGCTTAAGGACGGTTCCGCTGGCTCCATCGGCTACGGCATCGATATCGCTTTTGCCAAGGAGGGCGCGAACCTCGTCATCACCGGCCGCAACGTCGCTAAGCTCGAGGCCGCCAAGGAGTCTCTCGAGGCCGAGTACGGTGTCAAGGTTCTGCCTGTTCAGGCCGATGTTTCAGCCGGTCAGGACAACGAAGCCGTCGTCCAGAACGTCATCGACAAGGCCATTGAGGAGTTTGGCCGCATCGACGCCGTCGTCAACAATGCTCAGGCCAGCGCCTCGGGCGTGACCATCGCCGATCACACCATGGATCAGTTTAATCTGGCCATTTACTCCGGTCTGTATGCTACCTATCTGTACATGCAGAAGGCCTATCCGCACCTGAAGGAGACCAAGGGCTCCGTGGTCAACTTTGCCTCGGGTGCCGGCCTGTTTGGCAACTATGGCCAGTGCAGCTATGCTGCCGCCAAGGAGGGCATCCGCGGCCTGACCCGCGTTGCCGCCAACGAGTGGGGCAAGGACGGCATCAACGTCAATATCGTTTGCCCGCTTGCTTGGACCGCTGCGCTCGAGAACTTCCAGGATGCCTATCCCGAGGCGTTTAAGGCCAACGTCCACATGCCGCCAGCTGGTCACTACGGCGACGTCGAGAAGGAGATCGGCCGCGTGGTCGTTCAGCTTTGCGGTCCCGACTTTAAGTATATGAACGGCGAGACTGTCACCCTCGAGGGTGGCATGGGCCAGCGGCCTTAGGGGTTACGCGGTTTTACCAAACCGCGTAACCAGTTGACGCTGCAAACCCGCCAGAGCGGCAATCTGCCTTTCAACTTCGGCGGCATGACCAGAAGGTCAATGACGCCTCGTTTCAAGGCACCTTGCTCGCCCTGGCGGGCTTTCGCTGTCCGCGCCAAAACATCGGCGTTGCCATGGCCCAGATGCGGCACTTGGGTGTTCCTATAGTTTTGTCAACCGTCGGGGCTACTCCCGGTAGGGCACCCGGTCGCGCATCACGGCGTATATCGCCCTGAGCCGCTTCCTCGCGACGGCCTTGAGCGCCCGCCCGTGCCCCATGCCCCGCGCCCTGC
>DBGDZK010000158.1:0-8364 GCA_048373195.1 Collinsella sp. | reverse complement strand
TCTGCTTTTGGCTACTTTGGTGTTGTTGGTACGTCTTTATTTGGCATCGGCCCAGGTTATGCCGGTGCTGGCTTCAGCGATCAACGGTACGCGTAGGTCTACTACGTGTTCCATGACGTCTTGGACCATGGAGGTCAGGCGCTCGACTTCGTCGACGGGGCACTCAAAGTCCAGTTCATCGTGTACCTGCAGAATCATGTGGGCGGCAAAGCCCTCTTCTTCCAGGCGGCGGCTTACGCGGGCCATGGCGATCTTGATGATGTCTGCTGCGGTGCCCTGCATGGGGTGGTTCATGGCCGTGCGTTCGCCAAAGCCGCGGAGTTGCGGATTTTTGGCCTTGAGCTCCGGAATATGACGCCGGCGACCGTACATGGTCTCGGCGTAGCCCGTCTGCTTGGCACGCGCCACCACGTTGTCGAGGAACGTGCGCACGCCCGGGTAGGCCTCGTAGTAGCGATCGATCATGTCGCGCGCCTCGGCCATCGAGATGTGCAGCGACTGCGACAGACCGTAGGCCTGCTGACCGTACACGATGCCAAAGTTCACGGCCTTGGCGCGGCTGCGCAGGTCGGGCGTTACCTCGGACACCGGCACGCCAAATACGCGCGCGGCCGTCTCGGCATGGAAGTCCTCGCCCTCGTTGAAGGCGCGCACCAGGTGCTCGTCGCCCGAAAGATGCGCCAGCAGACGCAGCTCGATCTGCGAGTAGTCCACCGCCAAAAAGACGCTGCCCTCGCCTGCCGAAAACGCCGTCTTGACGGTACGACCCAGCTCAGAGCGCGTCGGAATGTTCTGCAGGTTCGGATCACTCGAGGACAGACGTCCCGTTGCGGTAATGGTTTGGTTATACGTGGTGTGCACGCGGCCGTCGCCTCGACGCAACGGTCCCAACGTGTCCAGATAGGTTGACTTGATCTTGGACTTCTCACGCCAGTCCAAAATCAGGCGCACGATCTCGTGGTCGCGGGCAAGATCGCTCAACACCTTGGCATTGGTCGAATAGTAACCGCGCTTGGTCTTTTTGAGACCCTTGGTCGGAAGGCCCATCACATCAAAGAGCACATGCGAAAGCTGCATGGGGCTGCCAATATTAAAGGTCTCGTCACCGGCAAGGTTGCGAATGCTTCGCTCAACTTCGGTGATCTGGGTCGCCAGGCCCTCGGACAGGCTGCGCAGTCGATCGGGATCCACGAGCATGCCCGCGCGCTCCATCTTGGCGAGCACCGGCACAAGCGGCATCTCGATGCCGTCGAACACGTTGGCGGCGTTCTCACGGGCCATGCGATCGCGCAGCGGCGCGACCAGCGTCAGCGTCAAGGCAGCCGTGCGAGCGGCGGGCGCAGGAGCGTCCTCGCCGGCACCCTCTGCGCCGCGTGCCGCGGGCAGCGACATCTGCAGATAGGTATCAGCCAGATACGCCTCATCAAACTCGGAGCGGTCGGAATCCAGCAGGTAGGCGGCAACAACGGTATCGAAGATGCGCGTGGAATCGACTGCCAGCGGATCCATGAGCTCGGGCTCAGAGGAATCGATAGGCGAAAGCTCGTGCAGCAGCGCCTTCATATCCGGGCTCGCCACGCGGCCCTCCATAAACAGGCGCGCGAGCACGCCGGCAATCACGCCGTGGGCGAAGTTAAAGCCCTCAACCTCAACCGCCGCATCGCTGTCGCCCTCCTCGAGCGCGAACAGGCCCTTGGATGTCGCCAGCCACAGCGTGCGCGTCAGCCCAAAGAGCGCGCCCTCTTCCTTGTCGTCGTCCACCACGGCGGCGACCCACTCGCCGGCATCAACCGCGCGGGAAACCTCAGCCGCAACGGCACCAAGCGCCTCGGCATCGCCGGCGGTTGCGCGAACTATCGCAGGTATCTCAAACACACTGGAGGCAGCAGCCCCGCCCTCGCCGCCGATCAGCGCCAAGAAACGGTTCTGCATGGCGGTGATACCAAGCGTACCCAGCGCCGCGGAAACCTCATCGGCAGAAAACGCCGGGAAGGACGTCGCCTCAAAGTCGAGCTCGACGGGCGCATCGGTGCGAATTGTCGCAACCTTGCGGCTCAGTAGTGCGTCATCGATGTGTGCACGCAGGTTCTCGCCCATCTTGCCCTTGACCTCGTCGGCATGCGCGATGACTTCGTCCAGGCTACCGTACTTCGCAATGAGCGCACTCGCCTTTTTGGGACCGATGCCCGGTACACCGGGGATGTTGTCGGACGTATCGCCCTTTAGACCGTAAAAATCGGGCACGAGCGCCGGCGTAATGCCGTGATACAGGTCGTCCACGCTCTCGGGCGTCATGATCGCCACGTCAGACAGGCCCTTGCGGGTCGAGACCACGTTGACGTGCTCGGTCACGAGTTGATACATGTCGCGGTCGCCGGTCACCAGTAGCATGTCGCAGCCGGCCTGCTCGCCCAGGCGCGCCATGGTTCCCAGGATATCGTCGCCTTCCCAGCCCTCGGACTGCAGAATCGGCACGTTGAGCGCGGTGAGCAGCTCCTTAATCATAGGGAACTGCGCATGCAGATCGGGGTCCATGGGCGGGCGTTGCGCCTTATACTGCGGCAGCATCTCCATGCGCACGCGCGGCTTACCCTTGTCAAACGCCACGACCACACCGTCGGGGTTAAAGGCATCAATCATCTTAAGAAACATGTTCAGAAAGCCAAAGATCGCGTTGGTGGGGCGACCGTCCGGCGCGTTCATGGTCGGCGGCACGGCGTGAAAGGCGCGGTGCATGAGCGAGTTGCCGTCGATAACGGCAAAAGTGCGGCGCTTGTCAGACATATTAAATACCTCGCTTTGGGCTGGGCACGGTTTGCTCACTCCAGTTTACACGCTCCCCGCCCCGCGGCCACCTCACATCAAGCTCCCCCGCCACCGTGAGCCCGCGCGTGATACGATGGCTCACGGTACATCAACCAGCACGATCGATCCGAAAGGAGCCTGCGTCATGGAGCGTCCCTGCGCATGGAAAAAGTACACGCCACAGCAAGTCGAGGAGCTCGAGGAGCTTTGCCGCGGCTATAAGCAGTTTTTGAGCGAGAACAAGACCGAGCGCCTGTGCGTCAAGACCGGCATCAAGATGGCCGAGGAGGCGGGATACGTCGACCTGGAGACCGTGATCGCCGAAGGCCGCGAGCTCAAGGCAGGCGACAAGGTGTACGCCGCCAATCACGGCAAGGACCTCATGCTCGTCAACCTGGGCAACGCCCCGCTCGAGCAGGGCTTTAACATCCTGGGCGCGCACGTGGACTCGCCGCGCCTGGACCTTAAGCAGAACCCCGCCTTCGAGGCCGGCGACATGGCTTATCTCGACACGCACTACTACGGCGGCGTCAAGAGCTACCACTGGGTGGCCTCCCCGCTCGCACTCGTGGGCGTCATCTGCAAAAAGGACGGCACCACCGTCGACATCAATATCGGCGACAAGGCCGACGACCCGGTCTTTACCATCTCCGACCTGCTGATCCACCTCTCGAGCGATCAGATGGCCAAGCCCGCCAAGGACGCCGTCGACGCCGAGATCCTCGACGTGATCGTGGGCGGCCGTCCCGTCAAGTTTGACGAGGACGACAAGGACGCCCCCAAGGAGCCCGTCAAGCAGATGTTCCTGGACATCCTCAAGGAGCAGTACGACGTCGAGGAGGAGGACTTCCTCTCCGCCGAGATCGAGGTCGTGCCCGCCGGCCCGGCCCGCGACATGGGCCTCGACCGCTCCATGATTCTGGGCTATGGCCACGACGACCGTGTCTGTGCCTATCCGTCCATGCTCGCCCAGATCAACGTCGCCAACGTGGAGCGCACGAGCATCACACTCATCGTCGACAAGGAGGAGATCGGCTCCGTGGGCGCCACCGGCATGACGAGCCGCTTCTTCGAGAACACCGTCGCCGAGATCATGACGCTCGCCGGCGAGGACAGCCCGCTGGCTCTGCGCCGCGCGCTCGCCCACAGCCGCATGCTCTCCTCCGACGTGTCCGCCGGCTTCGACCCGGGCTATGCCGGCAAGTTCGAGACCAAAAACGCCGCCTTTATGGGTCGCGGCCTGTGCTTTAACAAGTACACGGGCAGCCGCGGCAAGGGCGGCTCTAACGACGCCGACGCCGAGTATGTGGCCCTCATTCGCGACATCATGGACAAGGCAGGAGTGGACTTCCAGACCTGCGAGCTCGGCCGCGTCAACGCGGGCGGCGGCGGCACCATCGCCTACATCATGGCCAAGTACGGCATGAACGTCATCGATTCCGGCGTTGCCGTCCTGTCCATGCACGCCCTGTGGGAGGTCGCCAACAAGGCCGACATCTACGAGGCCTATCGCGGCTACAAGGCCTTCATCGAGCGAGCCTAACCAACCCTTCATCAGTTGCGGTGAAATACGGACTAAACTGGCCCATAAACGGCCAAAACAGACCGTATTCCACCGCAATTTCTTTTTTGGCAGAGGAGAGTTCATGCTGCAGGTCATCATTTCGCCCGCCAAGCAGATGCGCGCGGCCCAAGATGCTTTTGAAGTCCTGGGCATCCCACCCTTTGTGCGCGAGACGGCTCGCCTCCACCGCGCACTGCTAGATATCGAGCGGAATGAAGGCAGCGGCGGCCTGCAGGCGCTGTGGAACGTGAGTGACAAACTGCTGGGGCCTTGCCTCAACACCCTGCATGAGTTCGGGCCCATCCTGAAAAGCGGCGATCTCGACAATCCCGCACTCGCTCGCCACCTCTCCCCTGCCGTCATGTCCTATCGCGGCATTCAATACCAGAGCATGGCATCCGAGGTGATGGATTCAGCGCAGCTCGCATGGCTGCAAGACCATCTGTGGATCCTCTCCGGCCTCTACGGGTGCGTTCGTCCCTTTCATGCCGTCGAACCGTATCGGCTGGAGATGGGCGCGAAGCTTGTCGTCGACGGTGCCCGAGACCTCTACGCATTTTGGAGCGATAAGCTCGCGCGGGCTATCGCCCCGGCAGGTTCAAACACCACGATCGTCAACCTCGCCAGCGTAGAGTATGCCAAAGCCGTTCTGCCCCACCTCGCGGGCGACGCCACAGCCGTCACGTGCCTCTTTGGCGAGGGTATCCGCAACGGGAAGCCCATCCAACGGTCGACCGCCAGCAAAAAGGCGCGCGGCTCCATGGTGCGGTGGATGGCAGAAAACAAGCTCGAGGATGCAAGCGAACTTACCGCATTCAACATCGGCTATCGCCACGTCCCCGAGCTTTCAGACAAAAACACCCTGGTTTTCATGAACGCGCAGGCACTATAGGCCCGCCGTTTCCAAACACCCCGTTACTCCGCCAAGCCATCGGCCTTTGCAATCTCGCTCGTCGAGCCATTTTGGTAGGTAATCTTAACGTGCTCTACGTCGGATACCGTAACGCCCGACGGAGGTTCCAGACGCCACTCCGTCAGAGCGATATCCATGGTCGTGGGCACATCGCCCTGATCTTTGAGCTTCACCATGAGTGTTTTGAGTGCCTCATCAAACGTCACGCGTTCGATTTCTTCGCCCGGAATAGACCCGCCGCTCAACTGCAGCTGCACAAACTCGTCGCGCGGATACCAATAGTCGCCCGGCGCGGCAACGGTATTGCCGCCCGCAACCTTCACTATCATGATCGGCAGGGCATCGTCGGCTTCAAACCCCCAGGTGACGCCGCCACGACCGCCGAACGTCCAAATACAAAAGGCAATCACCAACACGGCAAGCACCGCAAAACCAATCGCGACAAGGCCATGGTGCGCACGGCTTTCCTCGGCCGATACATCCCATTGCGTCTCTCGATATAGATGCTTGTCTTCCATGTTCGCCTCCTCACAGGCACGCTCGTTAGGCCAATCGTACCCATTCGAGCTATACTTGAGCCCATTACATAAACGGGGGGCTTGCAGGACAAGACGGCAGGCTGAGATTGGGCGCGCCCGCCCTGACCCGCAAACCTGATATGGGTAATGCCAACGAAGGGAGCCATGCCAATGAGCACACAGACCGAGCCCAAGCTCGTCACGCAAATCGACTTTGCCCGCGCCGGGCAGATCACACCGCAGATGAAGGAGGTCGCCGAGCGCGAGCATCGTGACCCCGAGTACATCCGTGAGCGCGTAGCAGACGGCCGCATCGCCATTCCCGCCAACATCGTGCATATCAAAAAGGGCATGCGCGCCTTTGGTGTCGGTGAGGGCCTGTCCACCAAGGTCAACGTGAACTTGGGCATCTCGGGCGACAAGGCCGATGCCGCCGAGGAATGGAAGAAGGTCAAGATCGCTGAGGACTTTGGCGCCGACGCCATCATGGACCTCTCCAACTCGGGCAAGACGCGCCAGTTCCGCCAGCAGCTCATCGACGAGACCCCGCTCATGGTGGGCACCGTCCCCATGTACGACGCCATCGGCTACATGGAAAAGCCGCTGGTCAAGCTGACCAAGAACGATCTGCTCGAGGTCGTGCGTGCACACGCCGAAGACGGCGTGGACTTTATGACCATCCACTGCGGCATCAATAAATCGGTCATCAAGACCTTCAAGGAGACCGGCCGCCTCATGAACATCGTCAGCCGCGGCGGCTCGCTGCTGTTTGGCTGGATGGAAGTCACCGGTAACGAGAACCCCTTCTACGAGTTCTACGACGAGGTGCTCGAAATCTGCCACGAGTACGACGTAACGATCTCACTCGGCGACTCCTGCCGCCCGGGCTGTCTCTACGACTCCAACGACGCCACCGAGACTGCCGAGATGATCGAACTGGGCAAGCTGTGCAAGCGTGCTTGGGCCGCCGGCGTCCAGGTCATGGTCGAGGGCCCGGGTCACATGGCGCTCGACGAGATCGCCGCCAATATGAAGCTGCAGAAGCGTCTGTGCCACAACGCCCCGTTCTATGTGCTGGGGCCGCTGGTGACCGATATCGGCGTGGGCTACGACCACATTACCGCCGCCATCGGCGGCGCCATCTCCGCAAGCTCCGGTGCCGATTTCCTGTGCTACGTGACACCGGCAGAGCACCTATGCCTGCCCAACGCCCAGGATGTGCTCGACGGCCTCATGGCCACCAAGATCGCCGCACACGCCGCCGACATCGCCAAAAAGGTGCCCCACGCCCGCGACATGGACGACAAGATGGGCCAGGCACGCCGCAAGCTCGACTGGGACGCCATGTGGGAGTGCGCGCTCGACCCGGTTACGGGCAAGAAGCGCTACGAGGAGTCCCCCGCCGCCACCGAGGGCACTTGCACCATGTGTGGCAAGATGTGCGCCGTCCGCACCGTCAACAAAGTGTTTGAGGGCACGACGATCGACCTCGGCATGGAGGACTAGCCTGTCGCCGCGGCCGCTTCTGTCGGCGAGCTGGTGCCTGTCAATTGTTGACGTGTGAACATTTGCTTGCATTTGCGTAAAGATTGCATCGCCCGCCCGGGTTCGACATAGAGTCGGCCCGGGCATCTTTATAATGCTGGCTTATAGCCCCATTTGATTCCGCCCGAACAAGGGAGCGAACATGGATCGCAGTAAGGTACCTGCCGTTCTATCCATCGCAGGATCCGATTCCAGCGGTGGCGCCGGCATTCAGGCCGACATCAAGACCATCACGGCGCACCGCCTGTATGCCGAGACGGCCATCACCGCCATCACCGCACAGAACACCCTGGGCGTTACCGCCGTGCAGGATATCTCGCCAGATATCGTAGCCGCGCAAATAGACGCCGTTTTTGACGATATCCGCCCCAGCGCCGTCAAGATCGGCATGGTTTCTTCTGTCGAGATTATCGAAGTCATCGCCGACCGCCTGAGCGCCTGGAACGCGACAAACGTGGTAGTCGACCCCGTCATGGTAGCCACCTCGGGCGCACGGCTGATTGCCGAAGATGCCGCCGAGGCGCTCACCCGCCGCCTGTTCCCGCTAGCGACGGTTATCACGCCCAATATTCCCGAGGCCATGGCCCTGCTCGACTACGAGGTCGACTCCGAGCGCACGCAGCAAAATGCTGCCATGCTCCTCACCCGCCGCTTTGGTTGTGCATCCCTCGTTAAGGGTGGGCATCTTGTCAACGAGGCCAACGATGTACTGGCCGAACCCGCGCCGCTCGATGACGAGGGCAACCATCTGGGAGATCCACTCACCACGTGGTTCCGCCACAAGCGTATCGATACCAATAACACACACGGCACCGGCTGCACGCTCTCGTCCGCCATTGCCTGCGCGCTGGCCCAGGGTATGGATCTTGCCGATGCCGTCAACGCCGGCAAGGCCTACCTGACAGGCGCTCTGGCCGCCGGCTTTGACATGGGCAAAGGCTCCGGCCCCGTCAACCACATGTGGCAGTATTAAGATTCGCAGTCCAAAACCACCGCAAAGGGGACAGGCACCCTTGCGG
>DBGDZK010000157.1:0-3950 GCA_048373195.1 Collinsella sp. | reverse complement strand
GAGCTCGGCGTTGAGGGCATCGAAGCGCTGCTGCGCATTTGGTCCGTAGGCAAACGCATCCACAAGCTTTTGCTCGCCCACATACTCCTCGATATGACCGCCCAACTGTCCCTGAATACGCTGCTGAGCCGTAAAGCTCTTGTTGGAGAGCTTGGCGATGGCGCCGGCCGCAAAGATGGAGAGCGGTGTGACGAGCACCACCACGAGCGTCATGGTCAGGTTGATGGAGAGCATAAACGCGAGCGTGCCCACGATGGTGATGACGCCGGTAAAGAGCTGCGTAAAGCCCTGCAGCAGACCGTCGCCCACCTGATCGACGTCGTTGACCACGCGACTCATGAGGTCGCCGTGGGCATGGCCGTCGATAAAGCTGAGCGGCATGCGGCTGAGCTTGTCGCTCGCCTCCACGCGCATGTCGCGCACCGTCTCGTAGGACAGACGGTTAACGCAGTAGCCCTGCAGCCACTGGAAGGCCGCAGCACCTACGACGACAATCGCGAGCTTGGTGACAAGCGGCAGCAGCGCATCGAAGTCCACCTGTCCGGCGGCGACGATAAGGTCGATGCCCTCGCCAATGAGGATGGGCGTATAGAGTTGCAAGATCACCGAGATTGCAGCGCTCACAAACGATGCCGTAAACGAAATGCGATGCGGACGGACGTAGCCCAACAGGCGGCGAGTTACCGCGCCCACGGGGTAGCGCTCGGGGTCGCCGGGCTGACGCGGGCCGTCACCCAAGTCGTTGAGGTTATCGTTACCGGACACGTTGGCCGTCATCGTGGCGACCGAACCGGAAGAAGTATACGGATTCATTTAGCAGCCCTCCTTTGCGCAAACGAATGCCGGGGCGGTTGAGGCGGACGCGGGACTTGGGGCTGACGCGGGCGTCGCACTCCCCTGCTGGCCCTCGAGCTCCTCGCGGCGGAGCTGCGACTGGCAAATCTCGCGGTAGAGTTGGCAGTTTGCATACAGCTCGTCGTGCGTGCCCAGACCCGCAACCGAGCCGTGGTCGAGCACGCAGATCATGTCGGCATCGCGCACGGTCGAGACGCGCTGGCTCACGATAACGGTCGTCAGCGGCAGCCCGCCCTCGGCGGCGCCGCGCACGCTGCGCTCGCGGATAGCGTGGCGAAGCGCCGCGTCGGTCTTAAAGTCGAGCGCCGAGGCGGAGTCGTCCATGACCAGGATCTGTGGCGAGCCGACCAGGGCGCGCGCGATGGTCAGGCGCTGACGCTGGCCACCGCTGAAGTTCTTGCCGCCCGCCTCGACCGGGGCATCCAAGCCCTGCGGCTTGTTGCGCACGAACTCGCCGGCCTGCGCCATATCGAGCGCCGCCCAGATCTCCTCATCGGTTGCCGACTCGCCGCGCCAGGTCAGATTACTGCGGATTGTGCCGCTCACGAGTGACGCGCGCTGCGGGACGGTCGCGACCACGTGGCGCAGCTGATCGAGCGGCCAGGCGCGCACATCGGCACCCATCACGCTCACGCTGCCGACGCCCGCGTCGTACAGGCGCGGGATGAGCGAAACGAGCGTGGACTTGCCGCTGCCCGTGCCGCCGATAATGCCGAGCGTTTTGCCCAGCGGCAAATCCAGAGTCACATCGTTGACGGCGTTGGCCGCGCCCGCGCCAAAGGAGAAGCTCGCATGGCTAAAGCTCAAGGCGGGCACCGGGGCGGCATCGCCCATCGCACCCGGCTCGGGCAGAGCGACCGGCTGGTTACCCGCGTCGGTAATGCTCGGCACGCAATTGAGCACCTCGTTGATACGCGACGCGCTGGCGCTCGCCTTGGTAAAAACCACGACCAGGTTGGCGACGTACACGATGGAGGTCAGGGTCTGCGTCATGTAGTTCACAAACGCCATGACCTGACCCTGCGTGAGCTCGCCCACGTTGACCTGGATGCCGCCCACCCACAGGATGGCGCACACGCCCAGGTTCATCACCAAAAACGTGACGGGGTTGAGAATCGAGGAGAGCTTGCCCACCGCGATGGCAGTATTGGCCTGGTCATCGGCGGCTTGGGCAAAGCGCTCGCGCTCGTGGTCTTCGCGCACGAAGGCGCGAACCACGCGGGCGCCCGAAAGACCCTCACGGCAAATGAGCGCGATGCGGTCGAGCTTTGCCTGCAGCTGCTTGTAGTACGGGATGCAGCGCGCCATGACAAACCAAAACACCAAGCCGATGGCGGGCGTGCAAATCAAAAAGATGATGCCGAGCTTAAGGTCGATGGCAAGGGCCGCGCACATGGAGCCCACCGCCAGGAAGGGCCAGCGGATGAGCATGCGCACGCCCAGCGCCACAGCGAGCTGCACCTGGTTGACGTCGTTGGTGATGCGCGTGATGAGCGACGGCGTGCCAAAGCGGTCGAGTTCGGCATAGCTCAGCTTATTAATGTGCTCGTAGAGCGCACCACGGATATCGGTGCCCATACCCTGCGAGGTGAGCGCCGCCATCTTTTGGCAGACGAGCGTAAATGAGATGCCGATCACGGCCATGGCGCCAAGCACCATACCGTAGTGGACGACGGCGTTGACATCGTGCGCACCGATGCCCTTGTCGATCATCTGGGCAATCACGAGCGGCGTCAGCAGGTCAAAGATCACTTCGATCAACTTGCACGCAGGGCCGATCACCATATATCGGCGAAACTTACCACCAAAACGCCTGAGCAACTCAATCATAAAAAGGCGCTCCCTATCATCATTCACACTCAATTCGAATCATGATAGTACCGCCACCCCAAAAGAAGCGTAAACAACTCGTCAGTTCTAATGGGATTCGGTTTCCAAAGAAGCGGAAAGGCACGCGCACGCCCAGCCAGTGTCGGGTCGACCGCTTGGTATACTTACATTAGTGCTACCAAGTTAGTCGCCGACCCTTGAAATGAGGTGCTGAGATGAACGACATTCTCGCAAGAAGAGCAAGACGAGCAACTGTGGGCATCGCCCTTTCCGCGGCACTTGCCGCGGGAATCGCCCCCGCAACGGCGATCGCGGCAGAAATCAGCTCCCCCATCGGTGCAGTCGCCTTGCAGACAGCGGCCGCGAACTCGAGCGAAACCGCGGCCACCGAAAAAGACAAAGCGTATGCGGCCATGCAGGAAGCGCTCAAAAACCTCGAAGCCGCAAAAGAGGCCGCGAGTCCCGAGAAAATCGCGGTAATCGATGCTGACATTGCCGCTTCTCAAGAGCTCCGCGACATGATGTTGGCGGAAGCCGCCAAACGGAGGGAACCCCTTCCCGCCATGCAGGCGGACGTCGAGGCAGCCCAAGCCAAATACGATGAGGCCCACAACCGGGTAATCGAGCTTCAGGCAAAATTAAAAGAGGCATACGACAACGGAGATTACGCAACTGCTCAACAGTTGCGTTCGGAGATCATGATGGCAGATTCGCGAGAACGTTCTTGCGAATATGAGCTTGCCCACTACCGAAGCCGCCTCGAAAGTCAGAAAGGACACGTTCAGTATTTCGAGAGTGCGGCGGAGGAAGCCAAAGCCAGCGTCGACGAAAGCATAGCCAAGCGAAATGCGCTCACCGACGATTTGGAAAAGGCACGGGCGGCCTATGACGACGCCTGCAAGGCATACGAAGAGGCAAAAGCCACGGCAGACAAGGCCGCCTCGCCCGAGATAACGCAACCGACCGAGACAACGCCTCCCTCCAGCTCGTCACAACCGGCCGAGACGGCACAGCCCACCGGCTCGTCCGCGACCGGCAAGGGCGCTCCATCGAGCTCCACCAAGCAGGCGAACACGAGCAGCGGCAAGCAAGCAACTACGACCGCCGACAAGCTCGCAAACACGGGCGACACAACGCCAAGCGCAATCGCACTAGCAGGAATCGCCGCCATGGGGCTCGGAATAACCGCCACAGCCACACGCCGCCTCAAGAACTCAAAATAGCGGCCAACGGTTATTGTCTCCGCCAATCCACAACCCCAGAAA
>DBGDZK010000156.1:0-12583 GCA_048373195.1 Collinsella sp. | reverse complement strand
CGATAGGCCATAGGCTATTTGCCCCAAAGGTGCACCGCGTGTAATTTGCCCGAGGCGTGGGCCGATGGCGTATCATTATCTCTTGCTTGTTTGCACTGCTCAGGGAGGGGCCGCGCATGGCGCAGGAACACGATCTGTTTGATGACATTATCGAGATCAGCAAGGGTTTCGACTTTCTTAAAAACCCGCTTGGCGGTGTGACCGATGCACTCGATCCGTCGGCGCCTCAATGGAATCCTGCTGACTACAAGGAGCGCCCGCGCGGCAACACCATTCCGTGCCTGACCTGCAAAAACGAAAAGAGCGGCTGCACCGCGTGCATGGACGTGTGCCCGGTCAACGCTATCGAGGTCGAGGAAGACGCCATCGAGATCCTCGACTCCTGTCGCAAGTGCGGCCTGTGCGCCGCTGCCTGTCCGACCGAGGCAATCATCTCGCCGCGCCTGGCGCCCAAAAACGTCTACGACGACATTGTCTCGGCGGCTACGAGCCACGAGACCGCCTACGTCACCTGCACGCGTGCCCTTAAGCGCATGCCGCGCGAGAACGAAGTCGTCGTTGCCTGCGTGGGCGATATTACGGCCGAGACCTGGTTCTCGGTACTGGCAGACTATCCCAACGTGAGTGTGTACCTGCCGTTGGGCGTGTGCGATAAATGCCGCAACACCGGCGGTGAGGACATTCTGGGCGAGGCGATTGCGAAGGCCGAAGAGTGGTCTGGCACGGGTATGGGCCTAGAGGTCGACCCCAGGAGCCTCAAGTGCCATAAGCGCCGCGAGTACGAGCGCAAGGAGTACATGGAAAAGATTGCCCGCACCACGGGCCTGACGGTGACCAAGCTCAACCCGGCGACTGCGGCACTGGCCTCGGTGACGCAGAAGTTGAAGGCCCACCGTCACCAGATCACGCAGCTTGAGCGCACGCTCAACACCATGTGCGGTACCACGACGACCAAGCGCCGCCGTTCGCTCACGCACGGGCGCCAGCTGGTGCTCTCGACGCTGCAAAACCACCCCGAGCTTGCCCAGAACATGCAGGTGAGCACGCCGGAGTGCGATTTTGACAAGTGTACGTCGTGCGGCGAGTGCGTCAATGTATGCCCCACGTTCGCCTGCGATTTGGTGGGAAGCGGCCGCTTTGCGTTGGAGTCCACGTATTGCTTGGGCTGCGGTGCCTGCGTCAAGGTGTGCCCCGAGCACGCGCTCAAGTTGGTTGAGCATGACGCGTCCAATCTGGTTGTCGTCGATCCCGAAGCCGAGGAAAAGGCCGCCCAGAAGGCGAAGGCTCACGAAGAGGCTGAGAAGGTCAAGGCCGAGGCAAAGGCCAAGCTCGACAAGATGCTCGACCAGGTGGAAAAGCTCGCGGACTAGTCAGCGAGCTCTATCTCTGCTTCATTCGTGCCGCCGTGGTGTCCGGGTTCGCCCAGATGCTGCGGCGGCGCTATACTTATGCAGTTTGAAATGCTTGTACCAAAAGGAGCTGTCGTGTCCCTTTCCATCGGTATCGTGGGCCTGCCCAACGTGGGCAAGTCGACGCTGTTCACCGCGCTTACCAAAAAGACTGGCCTTGCCGCCAACTATCCGTTTGCCACGATTGATCCCAACGTGGGTATCGTCGACGTGCCCGATAGCCGCCTGCAAAAGCTCGCCGACATCGTCAACCCGGGTCGCATTGTGCCGGCGACGGTCGAGTTCGTCGACATCGCAGGTCTGGTGAAGGGCGCTAACGAGGGTGAGGGCCTGGGCAACCAGTTCTTGGCAAACATCCGCGAGACCGACGCCATCTGCGAGGTCGTGCGCTACTTTAAGGACCCCAACGTCATGCGTGAGGTGGGCCGCACGGGCGAGTTCGTCGACCCCGCCGGCGATGCCGACACCATCATGACCGAGCTCATCCTGGCCGATATGGGCACGCTCGAGAAGCAGCTGCCCAAGCTCGAGAAGGAGGCCAAGCGCGACAAGGAGCTCATGCCCAAGTTCGAGGTCGCCAAGCGTCTGCTTGCCTGGCTCAACGAGGGCAAGCGCGCCGCATCCATGGAGATGACCGACGAGGAGCGTGCCGCTGCCAAGGGCCTGTTCCTGCTCACCATGAAGCCCATCCTGTATGTGGCCAACGTAGATGAGGACATGCTCAACGAGGACTTGGCGCCCATCGACGGCGTCAAGCCGCTGCCCATCTGCGCCAAGATCGAGGCAGAGCTTTCCGAGCTCGATCCCGAGGACGCCGCCGACTACCTGGAGAGCCTGGGCCTGGAGCAGCCCGGCCTGGACGTGCTCGCTCAGGCTGCCTACAAGCTGCTCGGCCTGCAGTCGTTCTTTACGGCCGGCGAGATGGAGGTCAAGGCCTGGACGGTTCGTCAGGGCGCGACCGCCCCGCAGGCCGCCGGCGTCATCCACACCGATTTTGAGCGCGGCTTTATTAAGGCCGAGGTCATTGGCTACGACGACTACATCGAGCTCGGCGGCGAGCAGGGCGCCAAGGCCGCCGGCAAGTTGCGTATTGAGGGCAAGGACTATGTCATGGCCGATGGCGACGTCGTGCACTTCCGCTTTAACGTGTAAGGACGACGCATATGTTCAAATATGGCAAAAAAGCTGGCTACATGGGTATTGCGCTGCTGGTACTTGCAGTGCTTCCGCTGGTGGTCGCAGCGTGTGTTATCCCCAACATTGGCCCCGAGGTGGCAACGAAGTTTAACGCCGCCGGCGAGGTGACGCGCTGGGGTAAGAGCTACGAGCTGCTGGCACTGCCGGTACTCAATCTGCTGCTGAGCGTGGCGACGTACTTTACGGCGGGACGCCAAGCCAAGAACAATGACGACTCCGCCGCCATGGCGCGCATCGTGTGCGAGCGCTACCTGCGCAACGGTTGCATTACGGGTGTGTTCCTCAACGTGATCAACGTTTACTTTATGTACTCGGCGATTACCGGAACGGGCTTTGGCTTTGGTTTCTAGCTTGTCCTTTTAGGCAACGAGCCTGCAAGCATATTCGATGGCTGCTGCGAGGCCGCCGCTCGATCGTGGTTGAAAGACTGCATCGGCGGCGGCCTCGTTTTCGTATCCGGCGCCGCGAAGGGCGAGTGCTATGCCGGCTTCTAAAAGGAGCGGCAGGCCGCGTTGGCTGGTTGCGATTACGGCAGCCTGATTGAGCGAGCAGCCGTGCGTTTGGCATCGGATGGCAAGTTCACCTCGCGCCGGGCAAGGGACCAGAACGGCGGCGACGCGACTTGATAGCAATGCAAATGCTGTGCGCTCATCGGGCGAAAGGCATTCAGCTTCAACGACGACGAGCTTGGGCGGCGCGCTGTTTGTGCGAAGCGTGGCTCGGTACATGCGGACCGAAGAACCCGACATAGAAAACTCCTGTGTATTCGGGAAAACGTAAACTATAGTTTACGTTTATGTTCGGCTCCATTTCAAACTCGGCTGCATGGACGAACGTGCGAAACAGATTCTTGGCAGGCGGGTCGAAGAGACACGCAGGGACCTTGGTATCTCCAAGGTTGATTTTTGTGTGGCGACAGGAATCAGCCGACCCTACCTCGACCGAATCGAAGATGGGACGGCAAATTTCACGCTCAAGGTTCTATTTAAGATCGCGCCCGCACTCGGCATGACGGTGTCAGAGCTTCTCGAGGGTATCGAATAGGGGATACCCGTCGACAACTGAATTACGCCATCGGGATGCGGTCGTGGTTGACTTGGCTGTAGAACAGGCGCTGAATCTCGGCCGCATCACGTGACTGGCCGAGTGCCCACATGGTTTTGGCCACGAGCGTCTCGGTGGTCATATCATCGCCGCGCAGAATGCCCGGATGATCGGCGTAAGCGCGGCCGACCTCATAAACGCCCAGATCGAGGCCCTCTTCGGGGACCTGCGTGGTCATAACGACGGTGCGACCCGAATCGACCCAGCGGAAAATTGCCTCTTGGAACGAATCGCCGGACTCGCCAAACTCGGGAATACCGCCAATGCCAAAGGTCTCCAGAATCACGGCATCGTAGCTATTGGCAAGGGCGTCGAGGATGCCCGGGTTTACGCCGGGCGTAAGCTTGAGTACAAATACGCGCGGATCGATGCTGTCGTAGAAACGCACCGGGTTTTCGCCCTGACGAGTGCCGTGGAGCCCGTTGCGCACGATGCGGTCGTTGCGGATGTAGGCAATGGGCGGATAGTTGACGCTAATGAACGCATTAAAGCTCATGGTGCGCTGTTTGCGGGCGCGCGTGCCGGCAATGGCGACGCCGCCAAACACGATCGAGACGTCGTGCGAATGCTCGTCGAGCGCATAGAGCAGGCTCTGGTACAGGTTGAGTTTGGCGTCAGTAAATGGGTTGCCCATGGGCTTTTGCGAGCCGGTGAGCACGATGGGCTTGGGGCTGTCCTGAATCAGGTAGGAAAGCGCTGCCGCGGTGTAGCTCATGGTGTCGGTGCCGTGCAGAATCACGAAGCCGTCGTGGTCGGCATAACCCTCGACGATGACGTCGCGGATACGCATCCAGTCGCTGGGGCGCATATTGGTGCTGTCGATGTTCATGGGCTGCACGACGTCGAGCTCGCAGAGGCCCGAGATCTCGGGGACGCTCTGGGCGAGCTCCTCACCGGTCAGGGCGGGGGAGAGGCCGTTGCCGTCCTCGGTCGATGCGATGGTGCCGCCCGTGGCGATGAGAAGGATGCGCTTCATGCTGGTTTTCCTATCGTATTTGCCGCCGCAAGGGCGGAGTCGTTCGGCAGTATTGTGGCACAGGGCGGTGAATGTTCAAACGTATTACATCATCTGTAACGTTTGGTAACACTTCAATTGCTGGCAAATAGGGGCCCAGGTCGTGCGTTTGCCGTGCGCTGATGGCTGCGAGGGACGAGAAACCCCATATAACGTGTACACTATGAAAGCAATTTTCGTTTATTCGCGCGGGCGGGCACCGGCTCCCCGCCAACAAGAGGGGGATACCATGGATCAAAATGCTTCCGCAAAGGTCCTCGTACTCGACTTTGGTGCGCAGTACGGTCAGCTCATTGCCCGTCGCGTCCGCGACCTCAACGTGTATTCCGAGATTGTCCCCTGCGACATCTCGGCCGACGAGATTCGCGAGATGAACGCCTCTGCGCTCATCCTTTCCGGCGGCCCGGCTTCTGTGTATGCCGAGGACGCTCCGTCCATCGATCCTGCCATCTTTGACCTGGGCCTTCCCGTCCTGGGCTTCTGCTACGGTCATCAGATCACGGCCGTGACGCTCGGCGGCAAGGTCGGTCACTCCGAGGTGGGTGAGTACGGCCGCGCCACCATCACGCGCACGGCCGGCGCCAAGCTCTTTAACTCCACGCCCATGGAGCAGACCGTGTGGATGAGCCATCGCGACGCCGTTTCCGAGGTGCCCGAGGGCTTTACCGTTACCGCCAGCACCGACGTGTGCCCGGTTGCCGCCATGGAGTGCGTCGAGCGCAAGATTTTCACCACGCAGTTCCACCCCGAGGTCAAGCACTCCGAGTACGGTCAGCAGCTGCTGAGCAACTTCCTGTTTGAGATCTGCGGCCTGGAGCCCAACTGGAGCATGGACAACCTGGTCGAGACCATGACGGCCGAGTTCCGCGAGAAGGTCGGTGACGACCGCGTGATTCTGGCTCTGTCCGGTGGCGTCGACTCCTCCGTCGTGGCTGCGCTGGGCGCCCGCGCCGTGGGCAAGCAGATGACCTGCGTGTTCAACAACCACGGGCTGCTGCGCAAGGGCGAGCCCGAGCAGGTGGAGGAGGTCTTCACCAAGCAGTTTGACGTCGACTTTATCCACGTTCACGCCGAGGACCGTTATGCCGAGCTTCTGGCCGGCGTGACCGAGCCCGAGGAGAAGCGCCGCATCATCGGTACGCAGTTCTGGAAAGAGTTCTTCGCCGTGGCGCAGCAGCTCGAGTCCGATGGCAAGCCGGTCAAGTACCTGGCTCAGGGCACCATCTACCCCGACATCATCGAGTCCGGCGCTCGCAAAACGGGCGGCAAGACGGCCACCATCAAGAGCCACCACAACCTGATCCCGTTCCCCGAGGGCGTGCACTTCGACCTCATCGAGCCGCTCGACCACTTCTTTAAGGACGAAGTCCGCGCGCTTGGTCTGGCGCTTGGCCTGCCGGGTCACATCGTGTTCCGCCAGCCTTTCCCGGGCCCGGGTCTGGCTATTCGCATCATCGGTGCGGTCGACAAGGAGAAGCTCGAGATCCTCAAGAACGCCGACGCTATCGTGCGCGAGGAACTCGACGCCTACAACCAGCGCCTGTTTGAGCAGACCGGCGAGCGCAACTCCGAGCACAGCTGCTGGCAGTATTTCGCGGTCCTGCCTGACATCAAGTCCGTTGGCGTTATGGGCGACGAGCGCACCTATCAGCGCCCGATCATCCTGCGTGCCGTCGAGTCCAGCGATGCCATGCCCGCCGACTGGGCCAAGCTGCCCTACGATGTTCTGGCCCGCATCTCTGGCCGTATCGTGGCCGAGGTTCCCGGCGCCAACCGCGTGTGCTACGACATCACGTCCAAGCCGCCCGCGACCATCGAGTGGGAATAGTAAATAGCCCTTTGCGAGGGAGGCCGGATACGGCCTCCCTCGTTTTTTATTTGCGTGCCATGGGTGCTTGTGCATTGTGGTGTATGTGGTACATGCAAACCAGTCACGCAATCTCTCAAGCTGTTTAGCTGGGATTATTGTTTGCTGGTATGTTTTAAAGTGCTTTCAATTACCGAAGCAACGTCATCAATTTATTTCTAATTAATGCTGACCGGCAGATTGCGTCCGCCCGCGAGAGGCCGCTCGGACTGGTACTCAAAATGTACTCACGACGTTTTGAGTATCGATTTGCTGGTACTCACAGACGGTAAAAACGGCTGTCTACCTCGATATATTCGTTATCCCCAACGATTCGCCAACGAATACTGACTAGTGATTGAGTGCTGCATGGCTCAAATTGGCCTACGTAATTACGTAATTACGTATTCTGAAGTAAAATGATTTCGGTCAATTAAGGAACGTAGAACAGGTCAATTCGGAGGGGCGACCATGGAGGAAGATCAGGCTGTTCATGCCGAAAGGGAGCTGGATAAGTTCACGCTCTCGATAACCCGCGAGGATAAGCGGGCTCTTAAGTCCTATGCCGCGCGCCAGGATAAGACGGTGGCTAAAGTCCTGCGCGAATGGATTGACGAGAAGTGCAAGGGGGAGAAGTGATGTCTCAGACGGCGCAAGCAGTCGTTCAGAACCTTGTTGATCGCGCTGTCAAGCTGGGCGATCGTCAGCTCGCTGCCGACATCCGCGCCTTTGCGGCGCAGCGCCAGTTTGGGCTTGTATTTGAACACAACCGTCCAGAGCGACTTCGCCTTTATGGCAAACCTGTCATGAAGGGCGATGTCGTACAGGTGCTTCCCGAGCGTGGTAAAAAAGAGGACTCTAGCTCCCAACTGCTATGGTTGGTAAATGCCGTTCGGGGGGGGGTTGCTGATCTAAAGCCATATCAATCGCCCTCATATGACGAAAACGAATGTGAGCCCCGCTCCGTTGCTGTCGACGATGTCGTGTCTGTTGCTGAATATGACCAGCCGATTTATGCTGGCCTCAAAGAGACTGGGCGTGTTGAGCGCGCTGGCGATAAGCCCTATCAAGTAGTCATTAACGGCGAAAACTACCATGCTCTTGAAACCTTGGCCTTTGCCTATGCAGGCAAAGTGGACTGCATATATATTGACCCACCCTATAACACTGGCGCTCGCGACTGGAAATACAACAACGATTACGTTGACGGCTCCGACGCCTATCGCCACTCCAAGTGGCTTGCCTTCATGGAGCGCCGCCTTAAGCTCGCCAAGCAGCTGCTCAACCCCAACGATTCCGTACTCATCGTGACGATTGACGAGAAGGAGTACGCAAGGCTTGAGCTTCTTTTAGAGAGCGTTTTTCCCAACGCGACCGGTATTCAGACGGTTTCAATCACCATAAACAAGAACGGGGTCGCCCGCGGCAACCAGTTCAAGAGGGCTGACGAGTACGCCGTCTTCTGCTTTTTTGGTACCGCCACGCCGTGCCAAGTGGACCGCAGACTCTATTCCGTTGAGTTCGGAGAACTTGAGAAAAAAGTGGCTGATGACGCGTCGAGCAGCCGCTCCCAACGTAAAGTACGTTGGGAGTGGCTGCTGAGAGGTGGTTCCAATTCGGCGCGAAGTGATCGACCTAACCTCTTTTATCCAATCTACATCAACGAGAGAAGCCGAACCATAGAGGCGATTGGCGATAGCATTCCTCGTGAAATGGATTATCGCGCGGTGCCAGGCGTTGATGGGCTGCGCGCAATTTGGCCCATCCGCCCTGATGGACGTGAAGCCACGTGGCATATGTCTCAGCCCACGCTAAAACAGAAGCTGGACAAGGGTTTTGCCCGAGTAAGCACATATGATGAGAAGAACGATAGATACACGCTCCTTTATCTTGCCAATATTCAAGAAGACAGGCTTGCAAAAGGCGAGCTGAAAATCGTAGGCAGACGCGATGACGGGTCTGCGATTCTCGAGGCGGTTGGCGAGGCGACTGCAATACCAACAACAGTTTGGTCGGGAGCTCAATTCTCGGCTGGAGAATATGGAAGTCGATACATCAAGCGATTCCTAGGCCATCGGTCTTTCAACTTCCCGAAGTCTCTTTATGCGACCGAGCTCTCAATCGCTTCCGTTGTCGCCGACAAGCCCGATGCCCTTATAGTCGACTTCTTCTCAGGGTCGGGCACTACGGCGCACGCCGTCATGCGCCTGAACCATCAGGACGGCGGGCGCAGGCGCTCCATCAGTATCACGAACAACGAGGTCTCCGAGGACGAATCCAAAAAGCTCACCAAGCGCGGTCTTCGCCAGGGCGACCCCGAATGGGAGGCACTGGGCGTCTGCCAGTACGTTACCAAACCTCGCGTCACGGCGGCCATCACGGGCAAGACGCCCGATGGCGACCCCATCAAGGGTGACTACAAGTTCACCGACGAGTTCCCCATGGCCGACGGCTTTGAGGAAAATGCTGTCTTCTTTGACCTCACCTACGAAGACCCAGACGCCGTCGAGCTGGGCGTGGCCTTCGAGGAGATCGCGCCTTTGCTCTGGCTGCGCGCTGGTTCGCGTGGCAGCATCATCAAGTACGAGCAGCCGGGTTTTGCCATGGCCGACGCCTACGCCGTCCTTTTCGACTTTGCTTCGGTTGGCGCTTTCATAGACGCCGTCAAGCAGAATGCCAGCATAAGGTGCGCCTATGTGATCACGGACGACACGGCTCGATATGCCTCCGTCAAGGCTCAGCTCCCCGGGCTCGACGTGGTCCGGCTTTACGAGAACTATCTGCAATCATTCAAGATTGCCGCCGAGGATGCGGTGAGGTAAACATGAGAGTCGAACTTAAGGATTTCCAAGCCGGGGCAGTCGCGACCCTGGCAAACAAGTTGCAGTCGATGCGCCGACGCTATGAGCAGGACGGCGAACTGTCTTCGGTGTGCCTCGCATCTCCCACGGGCTCGGGCAAGACAGTCATGTGCGCGGCGACGATTGAAGCACTCTTCTTCGGAGACGATGATCTGGGCCTTATACCCGACGAGAATGCCGTTGTTCTTTGGCTCTCGGATTCCCCGAGCCTGAACGAGCAGACGAGCGTGCGTTTCTCCAACGTGGCGGACAAGCTTGCAGACAGCATCCTTGACAGGCGCCATCTGGTCACGATTACCAACGACTTCGGAGCCGCGCACGACATTCTCGAACCGCGCCATGTCTATTTCCTCAGCAAGGACCTGCTTAGCAAGAATGGCCTGCTCACCAAGGGTGGTGAGGCCAACTCCGGCCGCGTGTTCTGGGATATCCTTGACCGCACTATCAGGGACCCGGAGCGTAACCTCTATCTGTTCATAGACGAGGCCCACCGCGGCCTGGGGGCCAATGCATCAAGTAAGCGCGGCACCGCGACGATTTACGCCAACTTAATTGATGGCCTGGATGGTCGTGCAGCGATGCCCGTTGTCGTTGGTGTCTCCGCCACGCCGCAGAGGTTCGAGGCAGCTATGGACCAGCGCGTCGACCGCGTGCGTATGCCAAAGGTCGCTGTGACCCCTCGCGAGGTCCAGGAGTCAGGTCTGCTCAAGGACATCATCGAGTTGCGCGTGCCAGAGAAGGACGACCCAGTCGAGCACCAGTACCTCACTATGGCGTGCGAGCGCTATGCCCTTGCCTGCCGCGAGTGGGGCGAGTACTGTGCCCGTGAGGGCGAGAGTGCCGTCAACCCGCTGCTGCTCATCCAAGCGGTGGACAACGTGAGCAACTCGGCCCTGGCTGAGATGTGCGACCAGATCGCGGGCCTGGTCCCCGGCCTTTCCGAGACGATGTCGTTCGGCAACGTCTTCGGCGAGCATAAGGACATCGCGGCGGGAAAATACCTCATTCCCTATGTCGAGCCCGAGTTCGTTCAGGACACCTCGCGCATTCGTGTGCTCTTCGCCAAGGAGGCTGTCTCCAACGGATGGGACTGCCCGCGAGCGGAGGTCATCTTCTCGCAGCGCAGACGTTCGGACTCGACCTATATCGCACAGCTCGTGGGACGTATGGTACGCACTCCACTTGCGCGGCGCATCGAATCCGATGATCTTTTGAACTCCGTCGCCTGCTACCTGCCCCAGTTCAATCCCGAGAGCACTCAGGACGTGGTCGACTACCTCATGGGCCGCAAGGACGACATGGGCGAGAGCTCCATCGGCAAGCAGAACATCGTTCTCAACCCCGTGACTATCACGGCGGCTGCGCCCAAGTCCGAAGCCGACTACCAACAGGAGCTCAAGGCGTACGAGGAGAACGAGAAGGCCATCGAGGCGGCGCGGCAGGCACAACCCGGCTACCAGGCGTCGCTTGCCGGCATTGCGATTCAGGAGCCGTTGGACATGCAGGGAACGCAGCCCTCGCTTGCCTCGACGGTCATGCCCGTCGACGTCCCGGCGCCAGAAGCGGAGCCGGCGCCTCAGCTCGCAACGGGCAACTACATTGCAGCGCCTGCCCCGCAGCAACCTGCGACACCTGAGCCAAGTTCCACACGGACCGAGCCGACCCAGCCCGTCTCGGTCGTAAAACCCGTGCCCATGGCAAAGCCCAAGCCGCCCACCAAGCGCGAGCAGTCTTTCACGCACCAGGAGTGGCAGGGCATCCGCACAGCATTCGATTCCATCCCCGTCCAGCGCATTCCGAAGAAGGCCAGAAACGAATTCCAGAGCCTGGTTAAGACGGCGACTCTGCTTGTCGAGACCGGCCTCGATGTCAATGCCGCGGCCGACGTGAAAAAACAGTTCGTCCAGAAGCTCAAGGGATACATCGTTGCTTACGAGGACGAGTACCGCGAAACCAAGCACGACGTTGAGGTTGCCGAGACCGTCAAGATCACGCTCGACAAGCTCAACGAGACCGAGGACCAGGAGCAGGAGGAGGCCCGCACGGACGTCGAGGGCCTCAGAAAGGCCGCCCGCGACGCCGACATGCATTTCACTAAGGAGTTTGCGAATGAGTATCGTCGCGCCAACTTCAAGGAGCTTGGGCGCCCCGAGTGCGACTTGCGCCTTGCCGCAGCGGTGCGCACGCAGGCCATCGTTGATGCGCTCGAGGGCTGGGCGGCTCAATGTCGAAAGGAATACTTCGATAAGGTCGATGGATCTGGCGATTATGACTACCTTAACGACTCGGCAAAACAGCGTTACGACGAGCTGGCCCGTGAAACCGAAGGCAAGCGCCTCACAAAGATAGAGTGGCCCACGTCTGCCAGCACGTCGGATGACTTCGCTAAGTATCCGTGCCATATCGTGCAGAAAGAGGACGGCCTCTGCCCGCTCGACCTGAACCCGGCGGAAGACTATATCGTTAGGAACGAATTGGCAAAGAATCGAACGGTTGCCTTCTATCGCAATCCGTCGGGCAGCATGTCTGCCAAGGCGTTTTCGATTCCGTACATGTCTTCGGTGGGACGCAAGGCCCTGCATCCAGACTTCCTCTTCTTCGTGAAGGATGCAGCGGGCGTCATCAGGCCGTCCATCGTTGACCCTCATGGCGAGTTCCTCGGCGACACGCTAGCAAAGCTTAGGGGCTATGTGACCTATCTGCGCGATTATCCCGATGTGTTCAAGCAGGTACTCTTCGTCGGGGATATGGGCGAGGGCGTGTACAAGGTGCTCAACCTCTTGCGATCCGATGTGCAGGATGCCGTGATGGGCTACAGCAATGTCGACTGTAAGGCGCTCTTCTACGGCTCCTTCGCAAACGACTATCACTAGGATTGTCGGGATTTGCCCGGCGGGCGTCTCGGATCATATACCAGAACCGAATTAGTAAGGCTCGCTAAGGCGGCCGTCCGTTAGGGGCGGCCGCCTCTCTTCAGTCTTGACCAATGATTTCAAGCGTTTCGGTGGCATTCGCCGGTCATGACCTCGTATCCGTTACGTGGGTGGCACCTCCGCTACGCCGCGTCAAGGGGGCCCATGAGACCCCGCACAAACCTCCGCTCCGCTCCGGTTGGTGGAGGTCGTCATGGACCTCCCTTGACCCGTCTTCG
>DBGDZK010000155.1:0-4416 GCA_048373195.1 Collinsella sp. | reverse complement strand
GAAGGGGTGGGGAAAGGTGTTGAAAAATGGGGCGGTTCCCCATATTATTGATGACGTCGACAGGCGGGGTGGTTCCCCGCGTACGTGCCATCTGAGTAACCGAGGGGAGGGCGCACATGGGAATGACTGGTGCATACGAGCGCAATCTCGATGCAAAAGGTCGTCTATCCCTGCCTGCACCCCTTCGCGAGGAGCTTGGAGAGCACGTTCGCGTGTTTAAAGCCCTGGATGTCGATGCTCTGTACGTGTTCTCTGCCGAGGCCTTCGATAAGTGGGTCGAAGGACTCTTCGCGGGTCGTGAGGGCCACGAGGGTTTTAACCCGCGTGACATTAATGACCAGAAGCTCATGAGGGCGATCAACAAGCGCACCACGTCGATGGATGTGGACAGCGCCGGTCGTATCGGTCTTTCCGAGTCTCTCCGCAAGCAGGCGAACCTTGACCGCGAGGTCACGGTTGTGGGCAACTACGACCACCTTGAGGTTTGGGATCGCGCCGCGGCCGATGAGGACGATGACGATGAGGCCCTGCTGGACCTCTTCTTCTCGTAAGGGCAAGGCACGGGTAACGGATGGAGCGTGGGATCTTGACACAAGAATATCGGCATGAACCTGTCATGCTCGGCGAAGTGCTTGAGTCGCTGCGGCTAAAGAGCGGCTCCGTTGTCTGCGATTGCACCCTTGGCGGTGCCGGCCATTCGGTAAAGATGGCCGCGCAGGTGGGGGAGACGGGCCTTTTGCTCGGCGTCGATCAGGACGACATGGCCCTCGAGGCCGCTGGCGCCCGTCTGGACCGCGAGGTTCCCGGAGTTCCGCACCAGCTGCTGAAGGGCAACTTCGGCGACTTGGACGAGCTGCTTTGCTCGGCCGAGGTGCCCGGGGTCGATGGCTTCCTGTTCGATTTGGGCGTTTCGTCACCGCAACTCGATATCCCTGGCAGGGGCTTTTCGTATAACGAGGACGCCCCATTGGACATGCGGATGGATCCGGGTAATAACACCTTAAACGCAGCTGAGGTCATCAACACCTATAACGAACACGACCTCGCCCGGATTCTACGCGTCTACGGCGAAGAGAAGTTTGCCTCGCAGATCGCGCGCGAGATCGTGCGCCGCCGCGAGCAAGAACCGATCGAAACCACCGGCCAATTTGTCGAGATCATCAAGGCGGGTATCCCGGCTGCCGCTCGTCGGCATGGCGGACACCCGGCCAAGAAAAGTTTCCAGGCCATTCGCATCGAGGTCAATCACGAGCTCGATGTGCTCGAACGAGGGCTTGATGCCGCCACCAGGTGGCTCAACCCGGGCGGACGTATCTGCGTCATCTCGTATCACTCGCTCGAGGACCGTATCGTAAAGAACCACTTTAAGGAGATGAGCCAGGGGTGCACGTGTCCGCCGGAGATTCCGGTGTGCGTGTGCGGCAACGTGCCGATACTCAAGGTCATCACCCGCAAACCCTTGGTTGCCCAGCCTGATGAGGTTGAGCGCAACCCTCGGGCGAGATCAGCCAAAATCCGCGTGGCGCAGCGTCTGTAGGCGCGACCGCGCGATATTGGACCTCCCGCTCGCACCATAAACGAAGCTTAAACACACTACCAACGTACTCGGGATGGGAGGCGGCATATCATGGGCTACAACACTTCAAGCGCAGCACTCGCCTATGATATGAACGCCATGCCCGCCTATCGTGAGACGCCGCAGGCCCCCGTTGCTCCCCGTGAGCAGCGCACGCCGCGCTTTGATGTCTACACGGGCGCGGGCCGTCAGGCAAACCAGGCGGTAAGCCCGGTTTTCATGAGCGTTCTTAAAACGTTTTGCATCATTGCGGCTATCTTCATGACGATCGGCGTCGCCCGCGTGGCGCTCGCCGGCGTTACGGCCCAGGTGCTCAACAGCAACGCCGAGCTTACCAACACGCTCGAAAAGGCGACCGATGAGAGCTCCGACCTGGAGGTCATGCATTCGGTCTATGGCGCCGACACGCGCATTCGCGACCTTGCGGGCGCTTATGGCATGGTGGAGCCCAGCGAGAGCGTTACACTTGACTTTTCGCAGGATGCAGCCGCGGGCGCCAACGCGACCGCGACCGCTCAGTAGCAAGACGGTAGCTGAGTATGACAAATGACTATCGCCGCGGTTCCGATGGGGGCCGCGGTTCTGGACGTCCCTCGTCGCGGGGACGTTCTGGTTATCAAGGAACGGGTCGGCAATCTTACAACGCCGGGCAGTCCCGTGGCAACGACCCGGCGTCGCGACTTCGCGGCTCGGGCGGCCCTCAAGTGCATAACACCAGGTCGCGCAAGAGTTCGTCGACCGAATGGCTCACAGGCGCGCCTCTGCCTCGCCGCAAAGCCGTCATGGGATTCATTGGGCTTGGCTTGGGCTTGGGCGTCTTTCGCCTTGCCGACTATCAAATTGTCGAAGCCGATAAACTGCGCGAGCGTGCCGATGCGCGCCGCCTGCTTGCGCAGACCCTCTATGCCAAACGCGGCACCGTCTACGACCGCAACGGCAACGTGCTGGCGTCGTCGGTCGAATGTCGCAACATCGCCGTGAACCCGCAGCTTGTCGAGGATGTCGACAAGACGGTGTCGGCGCTGGTCAAGGCAACTGGAATCGATAAAAAGACCTGCCGCAAGCTCGTCGAGTCCGATGGCACCTGGGTGTATATCAAGCGCCAGGTGGACGAAGACGATGCTGCGGCGCTGGAGAAGAAGAATCTGCCCGGCGTGCTTTTTGAGCAGGCCATGAAGCGCGTATATCCATACGGCAATCTGGCATCGCAGGTGCTGGGTGTAGTGAATGTGGACAACGACGGCTTGACGGGTCTCGAAAAGCAATACAACAAGCTTCTGACCGGCACGAACGGTTCTCTCGTACGCGAGCGCGCGAGGGACGGCAGCTATATCGCGGGCGGTGCCTATAAAAAGGTGGCCGCGGTCGACGGCGTTGATATCGTGACGACGCTCGACGTCAATATCCAGCGTGCGGCCGAGGATGCCCTGGCAGAGGCTGTCGAGAAGACAAAGGCCAAGAACGGCTCGGCGCTGGTCACCGATCCTACGACAGGCGAGATCTTGGCAGCCTGCTCGTATCCGACTTACGACCAGATCGATCTGGAAAACGCCAAAACCGAGGATATGAACTTGCGCCTGGTCACCGACGCCTACGAGCCCGGCTCGGTCTTTAAGACGCTCGTGGCGGGCGCCGGCTTCGACTTGGGTGTCGTGCGATCGAGTACGTCGTTTGAGGTGCCGGCGAGCATCAAGGTGGGCGACGATACCGTCACCGATGCCGACAAGCGCGACTACGCCATGACCATGGATGTGCGCGAGATGATGCGCCGTTCGTCCAACGTGGGCTTTGTCCTGGTGGGGCGCAAGATCGGTGCCGACGACTTTGCCGCCTATGTGGACAAGTGGGGCATCGGTCACAGCTCTGGTGTAGATTTTCCGGGCGAGAGCCTGGGTATCGTCAAGGAGCGTGACCAGTATGACGGCGCCACACTGGGCTCGATGAGCTTTGGACAGGCACTGTCCGTCTCGCCGATTGAGATCGCACGTGCCGTGGGCGGCATCGCCAACGGCGGCGTGATGATGACACCGCACTTCTATAAGTCCAGCAAAGGCGACGAGAAGGACTGGGGCGAAGGCGAGCGCGCGATTTCTGAGGATGCTGCATCCCAGGTGACATCGTGCATGCAGACGGTCGTGTCCGAGGGAACGGGCGTTGGCGGCGCGGTTGACGGCTATGACGTGGCGGGTAAGACCGGTACGGCCGAACGTGCCGACGAGAACGGCGGCTACCTCAAGGAGAACTACATGTCGTCCTTTATGGGCTTTGCACCGGCACAATCGCCCAAGGTGCTGTGCTATATCACGCTCGACGGAACGCCGAGCGGCTCAGATGCCGCTGCGGTGCCGTTCCAGTCCATTATGGCCAACGCGCTCGACGTGCTGGGTATCCCGCGCACGAGGTAGGGGGTTACAATCTTTGGGGCGTGGTTTGTTGTCCCATATGAGGGGTGTTCACATGCCCTGCACCACGCATGCGCGGCGCTGGGATACAATACGCCGATAGCATTATTAGGTTTACAGGGGAGCTGCAATGATAGAGATCGCCGTCAACAACCTCGCGGCCGCAACAGGGGCCCGAACCGTGACGGGAGAAGCCGATCGGGTATGCCGCGGGTGCGTTATCGACTCGCGTCAGGTCGAGGAAGGGACGATTTTCGTCGCCTTTCCCGGTGAAAACGTCGACGGCAATGATTTTGCTTCCCGTGCCGTCCAGTCGGGTGCCGGCGCCGTCGTGATGACGCGTGAGCCCGAGGCTGAGCTGGTCTCGCTGGCGCAGGACAAGGGCTGTGCCATCTTGCTGACCGATGATCCCGAGGAGTTTCTGCTGCGTTTGGCGCC
>DBGDZK010000154.1:0-21650 GCA_048373195.1 Collinsella sp. | reverse complement strand
CAAAAATGGCCGACTCATTGAGCCGGCCATTGTGGTTCCAGTTGGAACGGCATCGTATCCAGAGAATACAGTTACTCGGTAACGATAACCTCGCGGTCCTTGTAGAAACCGCAGCTGGGGCACACGTGATGCGGGAGCTTGACAGCACCGCAACGGGGGCACGTGGACTGAGCCGCAGCCGAGATCTTCATGTTGGCGGAACGACGGGTGTGAGTGCGGATACGACCCTGCTTTTGTTTAGGTACGGGCATAGTGACCTTCCTTATGAACTATCCAGTGTGGCGATTACGCGCAAGTAGCGATACTACCACAGTTTTACTCATCAAGCTTGAGATTCTTCAATGCTGCAAATGGATTTTCCGTGGCAGCGGCCCATTCTGCCTCTGCCTGGGCGGCGCAATCGCATTGCTCGACGTTGAGATTGCAACCGCATGTGGGGCACAGACCACGGCAATCGGGCTTGCAGAGCACCACAAACGGCGTGTCCATAACGACCGCGTCATTGATAGGCTCACCCAGATCAACGATACGGTCCTCACCCAGGAGCTCGTAGCCGTCCTCGTAGGCCTCGGGATCCTCGGGCTCCTCAAAGAGGTAGAACTCCTCGATCTCGCCGGCGATATCAAACGAGGCGGGCTCCAGGCAACGGTCGCACTCGCCGGTGGCGTGCGCGCGAACCATGCCCGTGAGCAAGACACCGGTACCGGCATTGGTAAAGACAACGTCGTAGTCGATGCCGTCCTGTAGCTGGTACTCCTTCTCGCCCACCGTGTAGGTGGCGACATCGACCTTACCGGTCAGCGGATACGAATCTCCAGGAAACTCGAGCTGCTCGGAAAGATCGACGGTAACGCTCAGGAACTCAGCCATTACCACTGACCATTCTGCTGGGCGGCACCCTCGTTGAGCTGCTGACGGCAACGGGTAACGGTGCCGGTCAGGCTCTTGAGGTTCTCCTCCAGGTGCGTAAAGACCTGCTCTGCGTAGTCCTCGGCAGCATAACGCGTCTCGCGCTCGTACTGCTGGGCACGATCGCGGATGTCGTCGGCCTGCTGCTGCGCAAGGCGGACGATCTCCTGCTCACCGGCAATGGTGAGGGCCTGCTGCTGAGCGTCGGCGATGATGGAATCGGCCTGAGCGGCGGCGGAAGCCATAAGCTCCTCGCGCTCCTTAAGGATACGGCGGGACTTCTGCCACTCCTCGGGATAGCTCATGCGGATCTCGTCGAGGATGTTGAAGAACACGTCGGCGTCGATGACCTTGAACTGAGCGTTCTTGCCGAAAGGCGGCTTGGCTTCCTCGATCAGCCCTTCGAGCTCATCGACCAAGCTGACGATCCTATCGCCAGGAAAATTCTCGCCCGGCATCCGGTCTCCTTTCATAGGTAACATATCATCGTGCTAGTTTACCACATGCCACCTGGCAATAAGAAACGTCACGAAAAGCGATGTTTGAGCGCTTCGACCACGTTGGACGGGACAAACGTCGATACGTCACTGCCGAGCGAGGCGATCTGGCGAACGACCGAGCTCGAGATATAGCCGTACTGCGGCGCACTCATGACAAAGATGGACTCCAGCTCACTATCCAGGCGATAGTTAAGGTCGGCCTGCTGCAGCTCATACTCAAAGTCGGTCATGGCGCGCAGACCCTTGACCACGGCCCCCGCCCCCTGCTCACGAGCGAAGTCGACCAAGAGGCCGGTAAAGGGCAGGACCTCGACGCCGTCGATATCACCGAGCGCCTCGCGGGCCAGCGCCACGCGCTCATCGAGCATAAACGTGGTGCCCACACCGTTTTTACCCTGCGACTCGGCAACAGCGACGATCACGCTGGGAAAGATGCGTCGGGCGCGGCGGATCACATCGATATGGCCAAACGTGATGGGATCAAAGGTGCCCGGGACGATCACGCGGTTGATGGTGTCATTCATGGGCGTCCTCCTGAAACGTCGTGGCATCGTTGTTATCAGCATCGGTGACGGCACTATCGCCCTCACCGTCGTCATCGCCGACCCAACGAAGCAGGTCGACCGAGGTAATGCCGTAGCGCTTCTCACGTACAGTCTCAAAGCCTACCGGATGCGCGCCCGCATCGGCGGCGGCATGCTCAAACAGGGCAAAAGCGCCAGGTGCAAGCAGACCCTGCTGAGCCAGGTTCTGCAGCAGTTCCTCGACCGGCTCGGCACCAAAAGCATAGGGCGGGTCGAGCAGGACCAGATCAAAGGGGCCGCCCGGTACACGACCGCGCGAGGCACTCGCCAGCATGTCGCCCGTGACCACGCGCCAACGCGCACGGTCGCGGCAGAGCGACTCGATATTCTTGGTAATGAGCCGCGCGGCGTTGCGATCAATCTCAAACGTCGTGAGCGAGCGGGCCCCACGAGAGAGCATCTCTAACCCTAAGGCACCGGAGCCGCCAAAGGCGTCCAGCACGCGGACCTCGTCCAGATCGAAGTCGAATGCCGACATGACCATAGATGCGCACGACTCGCGCACGCGATCAGTCGTGGGGCGGGTGACATCGCGACCACGGGGCTCCTCGATCTTACGACCGCGCCATTCGCCGCCGATGATTCTCATCCTCCGCTGACCTCCTTAAAAATATGTCGATAACGCATGGCGACCGCGTCGCGCAGGGGGCGCGTCGCCACGGAGTCAAGTGTACAAGCATACCGCAAGAGCTCGACCGCGTCCAAATGGGCCCACTCGATCAGCTCCTCGTCGGCATCCAGGTCGACAAAGCGCAGAGTCACACCGCCGTGCTGGCGGTACCCCAGGATTTCGCCCTCATGGCGCAGGCGCAGGTCCATCTGGGCGAGTGTAAAGCCATCAGAGGTTTTTTCGAGCGATTGCAGGCGATCTTGCGCTGCCGAAGCGCCACCGTTGCCCTTGGAGTGCGTCATGACCAGGCACGTGCCCGACACGCTGCCACGGCCCACGCGACCGCGCAGCTGGTGCAGGGCAGCCAACCCAAAGCGCTCGCCGTTCTCGATGACCATGACGGTGGCGTTAGGCACGTCGACGCCCACCTCGACCACCGTAGTCGAGACGAGCACGTCGATCTCGCCACGCTTGAAGGCGTCGATAACACGATCCTTCTCCCCCGCCGGCATGCGGCCGTGAAGGCGCTCGATGACAAGACCCGGCAACGCCAGACGCAGGCGATCGAGCTCGGTTGCCGTATCGTGCAGCGGCACGGGGACCGTCACGCGGCCCTCGTCGTCGCGGGCGATACCAGGTACGTCTTCCAGCTCATCGGCCGAATCACTCGGCTCCACAAGTGGGCAAATCACGTAGGCCTGCCGGCCCTTTGCATGCGCCTCGCGGATGGCGCCATAGGCGAGGTCGCGGCTCGACTCGGTGAGCACGCGCGTGGTGACACCGGCACCGGGAACAGGACGGTGGCGGATGATGCTCGTGTCCAGATCGCCGTAGACCGAAAGCGCCAGCGTGCGCGGGATCGGCGTTGCCGTCATAACGAGCAGATCGGCACCCGGACCCTTGGCGCGTAGGGCGTTACGTTGGCCGACGCCAAACCGGTGCTGCTCGTCGATGACGACAAGCGACAGATGCTTGAACGCAACGTCATCCGAAAGCACCGCATGGGTGCCAAAGAGCACGTCAAGCTCGCCCGATTCCAGCTGGGCATGGATGCGCTCGCGCTCTGCGGCCGGCGTGGCGCCCGTCAGAAGCGCCCAGGACATGCTGGCCTGCGAGAGTAGAGGGCCGGTCTTATCAGCATATTGGCGCGCCAGCACGCCCGTGGGCGCCATAACGCAGGCCTGGGTACCGCTATCGGCAGCCACAGCCAGCGCGCAGGCAGCAACGGCGGTCTTGCCGGTACCGACATCGCCCAGCAGCAGACGGTTCATCACGCGCCCGCCATCGCACATATCATGCAGGATGTCTTGGAACGCGGCCTCCTGCTCGTCGCTCAGCGAAAACGGCAGGGCTTGCTTGAGCACGGCCAGGTGCTCGCCCGCGGTGTGGGCATAGGGCACCACATCGACCAGGCCGCCGTCGTTGCGCAGGCGCAGCGCCAGCTGCAGGTAGAGGCACTCCTCGTAGGCCAAACGGCGGCGCGCAATGTCGCGCTCGGCCATACTCGAGGGAAAGTGAATCGAACGAAGCGCACGGGCACTGCTCATGAGCTTGCGCTTTGCGCGCAGTGGTGCCGGGATGGGATCGAAGGGATTGCCGACGAGCTCAAGAGCACCGCTCACGATGCGACGCATCCATGCCTGGCTCACGCCGTCACTTACGTAGTGGACCGGCAAAATGGTACCCGCAGCACGACCGTCCTCAAGCTTTTCAAAATGCGGCGAGGCCATCTGCTTAAAGCCGTAGGCAAACTCGACCTTGCCCATCACGGCCAGGCGGTCGCCCTGCTTAAGCTGCTGGGCAATCCAGGGCTGGCGGAAAAAGGCGACCTGCAGCACGCCCGTCTCGTCAACGAGTGAGACCTCGGTCACCTGCATGCGCGGACGCGGCTGTTTTAGGACGATACGGTCGACCGTGGCGATGATGGTGCACACAGTACCGATGGGCGCCATCTCGATAGACCAAGAACGGGTAAAGTCCAGGTATCGATGAGGGATATGGAGAAGGAGGTCCCCCACCGTCCGAATTCCCAGACGGCGAAGGGCCTCCTCACGTTTACCCGAAACATATTTGAGTCGCGCGATATCCTCGTCGAGCGCATTGCTCTGGGCAAAGCGCTCCGAGACGCGCGGCACGGAGCACAGCTCGGACATAGGCAGAGCCTACTCGATCGAGAAGATCACGGGATAGAGCGGCTGCTCGCCACGATGGGCGTCGATCTCCAGATCGGGCTGAGCCTCCTCGATAGCGTCGACGATCTCCTGGAAGGCCTCGTCGGACAGCTCCTCGCCGGCCAGAATCGTCAGCGCGTCGCCCTCCTCTTCCTCCTGCATGCGGTTGATGCAGTCGAGCGTGACCTGCTTCACGTCGGAGCCGACCACATCGATGGAGCCGGCAATGATACCCATGACGTCACCGGAGTGAATCGGCGAGCCGTCGGAGGCGCTGGAATCGCGCACGGCACGGGTGACCTCGCCATCGCGAACCTCACTGATGGCGTCGACCATAGCGGCGACGGCGTCCTCGAGCTCGGAATCGGGCAGAACGGCGAACAGCGCGGAGAACGCCTGGGGAACGGTCTTGGTAGGAACGACGGCGACCATTTTATCGGTGCAGGCAGAGGCGGCGGCCTCGGCAGCCATGCGGATGTTACCGTTGTTGGGCAGGATGATAACCGAGGTCGCGTTGACCTGGTCGACGGCGCCCAGCAGGTCGGCGGTCGAGGGGTTCATGGTCTGGCCACCCGAGACGATCACGTCAACGCCGAGGGACTTGAGGATGTCGGCCTCGCCGGAACCGGCGGCAACGGCGACAAAGCCCAGCGCCTTGGCGGGCTCGGCGGCCTTTTCCTGGTCCTCATGAATCTTGGCGGTACGGTCGTGGGCCTCCATCTCCATGTTGTGGATAAAGACCTCATAGATCTGGCCAAGCTGCAGCATGTGCTCGAGCACCAGGTTTGGGGTGTTGGAGTGCACGTGAATCTTGTAGTCGGGGTAGGCACCCACGAGCAGCTCGCAGTCGCCCATGGAACCCAGGAACTTAAGGCACTCGTCCTCGTCAAAGGGAGCGTCGGCCTTAAAGAGGAACTCGTTGCAGTAACGGAACTCCGAGCCCTCCCAGTCGTCGTTGGCCTCGATCTCAACACGACCAAGGGCCGCGTCGCGGGCAGAGCCAGCGGAATCAAACGTGGCGGAGAAATCCTCGACAACGGTGCTGCGGCCAAGCGCGGCGGCAACAAAGTTCTCAAGGAAAATAGCAAAGCCGAAGGCGCCGGAGTCAACTACGCCGTTCTCCTTCAGAACGGGCAGCAGGTCGGGCGTGCGGGCGACAGACTGATATGCCTCGACGACGATAGCGTCGAGCGCGTCCTCGGCCGAGAACTTCTTCTTCTCGCACTCGTCGGCCTTGGTCGAGACATCACGCAGCACCGTGAGGATCGTGCCTTCAATGGGCTTGCGGACGGCCTGGAAGGCGACCTTGACGGCTCGGCGGAACGCATAGGCGATGTTGGCGGACGTAATGGGCTCATCGGCAGAAACGAGACCCTCGGCCACACCGCGCAGGATCTGCGAGGTGATGACACCGGAGTTGCCGCGGGCGCCCATCAGGGAGCCGTGGGTGATGGCGCCGGCAATGGCCTCCATGTCGGCGTCGGCAGGAAGAGCGGAGAGCTCCTTGGTCACCGAGGCGAGCGTGAGCGACATGTTGGTGCCGGTGTCACCGTCGGGCACGGGGAAGACGTTGAGCTTATTGATCTCCTCGGCCTTGTCGGAAACGGCAGCCGCAGCGATCGGAAAACAGGTGCGAATGGTCTTTGCAATCATGGGTATTTGAATCTCCGTTTTCGGATGCTAGTTCAGACGGCTCTTGAGCGCGTCGATATGGATGCCGATCTTAAGGCTGGCGGGATCGATCTGGGCGATCTCCTGCAGGGTGAAGGCAACGGAGCTCGAAAGATTGTGGCAGACGGACTTCATGTTGACGCCGTTCTCGAGCACGACGTGAAGATCGACCGTAAGGCCGTTCTCGTCGGCGGAGACAAGCACGCCCTTGCGGAGGCGCTGACCGGCAAGCAGGCGCACGCTCTCGGCGCCTTGGAGCTGCTCAGCCATACCGACAACGCCATAGCACGTCATCGCGGCATAACCGGCAATATCGGCAATAACGTCGTTCGAGACGCTCAGGCTGCCGTTAATGGTCTCAGACACAAGAATCTCCTTATCTGGTGCTCGCGGCACCATCTCGTGGGAGCAATCATTGCAATATTCTACAACGACCGCGCCATGTTGAGGTGGCGGGCCTCGGGATTACATCCTCGACACGAAATGTTGATACGGTAACGTTCGCGAACGGCGATCGCGGCATGAAAAAACCCGCCGCATAAGCGACGGGTTTTACAACCTGGCTCCCCGGGTAGGACTCGAACCTACAACAGCGCGGTTAACAGCCGCGTGCTCTACCATTGAGCTACCGAGGAATAGGTGCGTGCTCTCAAGCAACGAAGTTTATTATACGGACGAATCAGCTTAGGGCAAGAACTTTTTTAAGAAATTTTCCGACCTAGTCGTTGGGGACGTTCTTAAACGACTAGTCATTCAAGAACGTCCCCAACGACTACATGAAAGCGCCCCCGAGCGGATGTGCTTGAGGGCGCCTCTTGCTTGACTAGCTTTCGATATAGTCTTTGAGCTTGCTGCTGCGGCTCGGGTGGCGGAGCTTGGCCAGGGTCTTGGACTCGATCTGGCGGATGCGCTCGCGAGTGACGCCAAACTCGCGGCCGACTTCCTCGAGCGTGCGGGGATGTCCGTCGACAAGGCCAAAGCGCAGCTCGATAACCTTGCGCTCACGATCGGCAAGCGAATCGAGCACCTGGGTGAGCTGCTCCTGCAGCATGGAGAAGCTGGCCGCATCGGGCGGAACGATGGCCTGGGAGTCCTCGATGAAGTCGCCCAGCTGGGAATCCTCTTCCTCGCCGATGGGGGTCTCGAGCGACACGGGCTCCTGCGAGATCTTCTGGATCTCGCGAACGCGGTCGGCGCTCATGTCCATCTCGGCACCGATCTCCTCGGGGGTCGGGTCGCGACCCAGGTCCTGAAGGAGCTGGCGCTGCACACGGACGAGCTTGTTGATGGTCTCGACCATGTGCACGGGAATACGGATGGTACGGGCCTGGTCGGCGATAGCGCGCGTGATGGCCTGACGAATCCACCACGTGGCGTACGTGGAGAACTTAAAGCCCTTCTGGTAGTCGAACTTCTCGACGGCGCGGATCAGACCGAGGTTGCCCTCCTGAATCAGGTCCAGGAACAGCATGCCACGGCCGACATAGCGCTTGGCGATGGAGACGACCAGGCGCAGGTTTGCACTGATGAGCGCCTGCTTGGCTTCGAGGCCCACGTTCTCAATGCGCGTAAGGCGACGCATCTCGGCACGCGTGAGTTCGAGCTCACCAGCATCGGCAGCCTCGAGCTTCTCGGTGGCCTCAAGACCGGCCTCAATCTTCATGGCCAGATCGACCTCTTCGGAGGCGGTCAGCAGGTCGACCTTGCCGATCTCCTTGAGGTACATACGGACCGGGTCGCCGGTCAGCATCACCGTGGAGGCATCGATGCCACGCACGCGGGAGCGTGAACGGGACGTGCGCACGGTGCGCTTCTTCTTGCTCTTGGAAGAACCCATCTCGGCGTCGGCCTGACGGGCCATCTTGAGCTCGTGATCGTCGAGCGAGCCGGAATCGTGCTCGTCGTCGTCATCGAAATCGTCGGTATCGGTATCGTTATCGTCATCGTCGACGCCCATCGGGGCGTCGTCGTTTCCGCTCGCGGAGATAATCTGGATGCCGCTGTTGCGCAGCGCGGAATACACCGCGTTGAGCTGCTCATCAGAGACATCGATATCCTTCAGGGCGACCTGAATCTCGTCCTCGGTTACCGAAGTCCTGTTTGAGCCGTTGCCCATGAGCTTTGCAACGTAGGATTCCAGCCCAGTACCCGTGCTCTCAGTCTTTTTTGGCACAGATTCTCCCTTCGTAGTCAACAGGACTCAATACTTTAGCACACACATGAACGTCTATACCCAAAATAAAGACAGGATATAGGCGAGAATACGCTGGTTGACCACAACATCTAGGCCTGATCGGCACCCGCGGTCTCCAAACCGATCAAACGGAACGGATCGGCCACGCCACCGATCGACTTTTGAAGCTCGCGCTGGCGCTGTGAATCTTGTACCGCCTGCATCGTCAGCACCCGACGGGCCTCATCGTCGAGTGAACGGTCCTGACGCAACTTGGCCTGCGCGGCTCGCATGCGACGTTTGATGGTATAGAGCTCGAGCGTATCGAGCATAAAGACGATGTTCGTCTCGGTCGGGTGCTTACTCGTTGCCGAGATGCGCCCGGCGCTGACAAGCGACGCCGCCTCGGGACACACCGCGCGCGCCGCATCCATGCAGGCCGCGGGATCGGTTCCCGGCGGCGTTGCCAGCACGGCCCACGCAATGGACTCGTGACGCGGGTCGACCCACTCGATGGAGCAGATGCGGTCGGCATACGTGCGGAACAGATCGGGGTAGCTCGTGAGCATCGTCAGCAGCTCGCGCTCCCCCGCCAGGGATTTCCGCTCCAGATCGGTCAAAACGATCGGCATCAACGGAGCTGCCGCCGCACTTGAACTATCGGCAACGGGCGCAGCGCTTTCCATCCCCGCTGGCACATCGATTGGCGGCAGATCCTCGTCGACCTCCACCGGCGCGGCCCCATAGGCATCAAGCGGAACGTAGTCGTACGGGTCCTCCTCGACCGGTGCAGACACCGGCGGCGTCGCGCCCGCGGCCCAGGCACCGCGACCGGCACTGCGCGCACCAGCCGCACCGCCGCCCGAGCTTCGTCCCTGCGAACCGCCCGCGCGCTCAGCTTGCGCGCGTTGACGCTCGTAGCTCTGCTCACGACGTCGTTCCGCATCCTCGCGCTTGGCGACATCGCGAAACACACGACCCGAACTCGCGCGCACGGTCTCCAGGTCCAAACCCAACAGGTCGGCAATCTGGATAAAGTACGTGTCGATCATATAGCTGTCACGTAGCGGATAGATGAGCGTCAGCGCGTCCTCGAGCGCTTTGGCGCGACCGCCCGGCGTGGTAATGTCGCTCGACTCCTGTAGCGAGCGGTACACAAAATCCATGAGGGGCTCGGACGCGTCAATGCGCGCCTGAAGTGCCTCGCCGCCATGCGCCGTGATGAACTCCATGGGGTCGTTGCCGTCGGGCAGCACCACGCAGCGCAGGTCCATCGAATCCTGCTCGATAAACTGAATCGCGCGGCGCGCGGCCTTTTGACCGGCGGCGTCGCCATCGAACATATATACAATGCGCTTGGCAAAGCGGGTGAGCGTCTTTACGTGATGCTCCGTGAGCGCCGTGCCCAGCGTGGCGACGACGTTTTTGATCCCTGCCTCCCAGCAGGCGATGCAGTCGGTATAGCCTTCCACCACGATGGCGGTATCCTGCGCGACGATAAACTCCTTGGCCCAGTTAAAGCCATAGAGGTTTCGTTTTTTATGAAACACGCTCGTCTCGGCGGTGTTGAGGTACTTGGGCTGACCATCGCCCATGATGCGCCCGCCAAAGGCGATATTGTGACCCTGTTCATCAAAGATGGGAAACATCACACGGTCGTAAAAGCGGTCCGCGAGCTGTCCGCGCCCACGGCTTACGGCCACGTTGGCGTCGATCATCTCCTGCGGGGTAAAGCCCGCCTGAGACAGGTGCGAAACCAGCGCGTTGCGACCAGGCGCAAAACCCAGGCAGTAGCGTCGGCAGACATCGCCACCCATACCGCGGCTGGCAAAGTACTCGCGCGGACGGCTGTCCTTACCGCGCATAAGCATGGTGTGGTAGAACTGAGCCGTCTCAGCGCACAGGTCATAGATGCGGGCACGCTTGGTGCCGCGATCGCGCTGCGCACCGGTATCGTGCAGTTCAATGCCCGCACGATCAGCCAAATAGCGGATCGACTCGGGAAAACTCAGGTTCTCGCGCTTCATGATATAGGTAAAGACGTCGCCGCCCTCACCGCAGCCAAAGCAGTGCCACACCTGCGTAGCAGGGATAATGTGAAACGACGGGGTCTTTTCGCCATGAAACGGACAGCAGCCCCAAAACTCATGGCCGCGGGGCTTGAGCTCAACCGTTTCCTGCACGATGGCAACCAAGTCCGACGCCGCGCGTACCTGATCTTTTTCCTCATCGCTAATCACGGATACTCACCCCCTGCTCACCCAAGTTATGACGGATATCGTCGATATTACCCTCGACGGTCGCGATAAGCTCGTCCAGGGAATCGAACACGCGAGACGGACGCAGCCAGCGCGTAAACGCCAGCGACACGGAAGCGCCATACAGGTCGCCCGCATAGCCGATCAAGTTGGCCTCGAGATGCGCCGAGGCGGCATCATCGGCATAGGTCGGCGGCAGGCCGACGTTAACGGCAGCAGGCCATACGGTATCGTCGACCAGCACCAGACCCTCATAGACGCCATCGGCAGGCACTTGGATGCCGTCGGGAACCTGGATGTTTGCTGTGGGAAAGCCCATGTCGGAGCCCTCGTGACGGCCAGCCGCCACAACGCCGCGCAGCATATAGGGACGGCCGAGAAGCTCGGCAGCCAGCTCCACATGACCCTGGCCCAGCTCATGGCGGATGCGCGTGGCGCAGATGGTCTGCCCGTTAACGCAGAGCAGGTCGTGACCGTAAACGTCAACCCCACGCTCAGTGCCCCAGGCGCGCATCTCGGCAACGCCCGAAGCGCCGCCGCAGCCGAGCCTAAAGTCGCTGCCTACACGAATGGAGCGAATATCGACAACGCGCGACAACAGCGCCAGAAACCCGACATGGTCGAGTGCCGCCACGGCGGGCGTAAAGGGAACGGCCACCACCGCATCGACCCCGGTTTGAGCCAGGGCATGCAGGCGGTCGGCCGTCGTCATCAATTTTTGGGCGGGCGACGAACTCACCACGACGTCCGGATCAGGATCGAAGGTGACCACGACCGCTTTGCTGCCGTGATCATGTGCATCGCGAATAACCGCTTCGATCAGCTCTTGGTGCCCTCGATGCACGCCATCAAACACGCCAATAGCGATCGACGCGGCACCCAAGAACTCGCACCCATCAAAAGCATCGGCAGAAACGATACGGGCCTCATCCAACTCACCCGCGAAAAAGATACGCGCGAGCTCGTGGGGCGTCAGCATCATCGAACACCGCCGATCGCCTGCGGAAAGACGTGCTCCATCACAAAGCGGCCGCCCTCGATACGAGCAAGCGCCTTCAATCCCCCATCGAGTACGAGCGCGAACGGCGCCTTCGCCGTATCGAAGTCCGCAAGCGCGCGTTCAACGGGAATGCGGCGGCCACAAAGCAGGTCGTCTGCAAGATTACCCGGCAAATCGACTCGCGTGGCACCTAGGGCGGCGATGGGATCCAGAGCGAAACCGGCAGCGGTCTCGGCAGAGAGCTCCTCTACCGCATGACAGGCGCCAATGGAAACCACGCCGGAGGCCGTACGGCGCAGCGCGGAAATATGTGCAGCACTATCGCAGGCACGACCCAGATCGCGAGCGAGCGCGCGAATGTAGGTGCCTTTGCTTACCGAAAACGCCACGGTCCAGACGCACGTATCGCCCTCGCCGCCCACGGCGATCAAGTCGGCGGCATAGACCTCGACGGAGCGCGGGGGCAACTCAACCGCATTGCCCTCGCGAGCACTCTTATAGGCGCGAACGCCATTGACCGAGATGGCCGAAAACGCTGGCGGCACCTGCATCTGCGGGCCAAGCATAGCGGCTAGCTGCTCACGGGCGTAAGCGAGATCGCGCAGCTCGGGGGCAACGGGCACCGTGCGGACGGCCTCGCCCTCCGCGTCATCGGTATTGGTCTCGACGCCAAACGAAATGTCGGCGACATAACTTTTGGTATCGAGGGTTAGCATGCCCAGCAGACGGGTCGCCTGGCCCACGCCCACCACCATGACACCCGAGGCCATGGGGTCGAGCGTACCGGCATGGCCGACGCGTCGCTCATGGAGGGCGCGCCGGCACTGCGATACCACGTCGTGGGACGTACAGCCCACCGGCTTATCGACGGCGAGCAGCATATTCAATTGAGAAGGCGTACGACGAGCCATGTACCATCCAAAATGTTAGAGCTCGACGGTCACCGAAGCGGGATCCTCCCCTACCAGCTCGGCCAGCATGGGAAGTGCCACGGCGAGCGTCTCGCGAATCGTTCCGTTGTTGGAAAAGCCGGCGGCGGCATGATGCCCGCCACCGCCAAAGTTGGCAGCGATCTCGGACACATCGAGGTCACCTTTGGAGCGCAGGTTGCCGCGCACCTTGGTATCGCCGTCGATGCCCTTTAGGAACAGACAGACCTCAACGCCCATCACCGAACGCACCACATCGACCAGGCCATCGCACTCGTCCGAAGTGACGCCGCAGGCCTCGAGGTCGCTCTGATACGCATAACTATACGCCACGCGACCGTGCGCCACTGTCTTGATGCGGCCCATAACGATGGACTTGAGATGCAAGAACTCTACGCGCATGCTCTGGTAGACCTCGAGCGCGACGCGCGCCGGATCGGCACCGTGCGCGACCAGGCGCGAGGCGGCATGGAACGCAGCAGCATCGGCGTTTTGGTACTGAAAACGACCGGTATCGGTCACCAGGCCGCACAGCAGGCAGGTCGCGACACCGTTGCGAGCCACAATGCCGCAATTGTCCAAAAAGCGGTCGATGATCATGGCGCAGGCCGCGGCGCCGACGCACCTCAGGCTCAGCTCGGCAAATTCCTCGCGCGCCGGATGGTGATCGAAGCACACCACATGCGACGAGCGGCGGAGCACCTCGGCGGAGTTGTTCAGACGCTCGACGACCGGCACGTCCACCGAGATGAACAGATCCGGATTGCCGGTATACGCAGATGCCGGCACCAGACGGTCGGCGCCCTCCATAAAGCGGTAGATGCGCGGAACCGGGTCATCGTCTGCCAGCAGCAGGGCAATGTCCTTGTTGGGGAAAAACTTCATAAGCGATAAGCCCAGACCCAGCACGGAGCCCAGGGCGTCACCATCGGGAGACGTATGTCCCGAAATCGCAATGGAGGACGCACCCTCGATGAGCTCGAGGATGCGTCGCTGAATATCTGCAGACTCGCACGATGCGAGGTCGGCGGAATTACTCATCTAAAGCTGCCTCCTGGGCGGCATCCGCTATTGGATAGCCGTCCTCGTCCTTTTCGATCGCAAGCGTGGCGGGAACGTTTTCCAGCGCACGCGTGATGCGCTCGGCCTCATCGGTCGAGCGATCGATGCGAAAATCGAGCTCGGGCGTGACGCGCCAATCGAGCGAGCGGGCCAACAGGCTACGGATGCGGCCCTTGGCGCTGGCAAGCGCCTCCATGACCTCGTCGTAGCGGCTCGCGTCGCACGACACGTACACGCGCGCGAACGAACGGTCCACCGCGACCTCGACCGCGGTCAGGGTGACCAGGTCGAGACGCGGATCGGAAACCTCAAAGAGCAGGATATAACCGAGCTTCTCGCGAAGCTGCTCGCCCAGACGGCGGGTTGCCTGCGTTTGCTTCATAGCGCTACCCCCTACTCGGTACGGGCAACCTGGTCGATGCGGTAGCCCTCAATGGTGTCGCCAGGCTTGATGTCCTGGAAGTTCTCCAGGCCAATACCGCCCTCGGAGCCGCTCTTGAGGCTCCTGGCCTCGTCCTTGTAGTGGCGCATCGAGGCGATTTTACCGTTGAAGACCACGATGCCGTCGCGCACCAGGCGCACAGAATCGGTTGCGGCGATCTCGCCCTCTTCGACGCGGACACCGGCGGCGATACCAACCTTGGGCACCTTGAAGGTATCCAGGACGGTCGCAGTACCCGTGGAGACCTCGACCTCGGTGGGCTTGAGCATACCGATGCGGGCAGCGTCGAGGTCCTCGAGGCACTTGTAGATGACGTCGTAGCAACGGATCTCGACGCCCTCGCGCTCGGCGGCGGAGCGGGCCTTGCCGTCGGGACGGACGCCAAAGCCGATGATGATGGCGTTGGAGGCATCGGCCAGGACGACGTCGGTCTCGTTGATGGCACCAACGGCGGAGTGGATCGTGTTGATGCGGACCTCGGACTGATCCATCTTGTCGAGCGAGTCCTGAAGGGCCTCGATGGAGCCCTGGACGTCGGCCTTGATGATCAGGTTGAGCTCCTTGACCTCAGCGTCGGCGATGGTCTCGAAGAGGTTCTCGAGCGTGACGTGCTTCACGCGGCTCTGCTCCTCGATACGGGCCTTGAGCGAACGCTCATCGGCCAGGGCGCGAGCCTCGCGCTCGTCCTCGAACACGCGGAACTCGTCGCCGGCGTTGGGCACGGACTGCAGGCCCAAGATCTCGACGGCGTCGGAGGGGCCGGCCTCGGTGACGGCGTTGCCCTTGGGATCGAGCATGGCGCGGACGCGGCCGTAGGTAAGGCCGGCGACCAGCGTATCGCCCACGTGCAGGGTACCGCGAGTCACGAGAACCGTGGCAACCGAGCCGCGGCCCTTGTCGAGCTTAGCCTCGAGGACGTTACCAGAGGCAAAGGTGTCGGGATTGGCCTTGAGCTCGAGCACGTCGGCCTGGAGCAGCACGGTCTCGAGCAAATCGTCGATACCGATCTTCTGCTTAGCCGAGATGTTGACGAACATGTTCTGTCCGCCCCACTCCTCGGGGATGATGCCGTACTCGGTGAGCTCCTGGCGCACGCGGTCGGGGTTGGCACCCGGCTTATCAATCTTGTTGACGGCGACGACGATGGGGACGCCGGCGGCCTTGGCATGGTTGATCGACTCGATGGTCTGGGGCATGACGCCGTCGTCGGCAGCCACGATCAGGATAACGATATCAGTCACCTTGGCGCCGCGGGCACGCATGGCCGTAAAGGTGGCGTGACCGGGGGTATCGATGAAGGTGATCTTGCGGTCGTTGATCATGACCTGCGAAGCGCCAATGGCCTGGGTAATGCCGCCTGCCTCGCCGGCAGCGACACCGGTGTGACGGATGGCGTCAAGCAAGCTCGTCTTGCCGTGGTCGACGTGACCCATGACGGTGACGACCGGGGCGCGGGGCTTAAGGTCGGCGGGATCGTCGTAGAACGAGAAGGTGTTCTCCTCCTCGGGGGTGATGATCTTGATCTGACGGCCAAGGTCGTCGGCAACGAGCTCGACGAGGTCGTCAGACATGGACTGCGTCATCGTGAGCGGCGTGCCCAGCAGGAACAGGCGCTTGATGATGTCGTTGGCCGGAACGTCGAGCGCCTCGGCGAGCTCCTGAACGGTAACGCCCTGGGAGACCTTGATGGCGTCGAGCTCCTCGGGGTTCACGCCCTGGGCCAGCGCCTCCTCAATCTTGCGCTCCTCCTGAGCCTTAGCAGCCTCGCGCTCGCGCTTCTCCTTGCGCTTCTTGCGGCGACCGGTGGACTCGCGAGAGGCCTCCTCGACGGCGGCGCGGGCCTCCTCGAGCACCTTCTCGCGGCTGTACTCCTCGGCCTCACGCGCCATGCGGCTGTAGTGGTCCTCATCGTTGCCGTGACCGCCCTTGCGCTTCTTGCCCTTGCCCTGCTTATCGGGGTTGGGGAAGTCCATGCCGGCAGCGACGTTGTTGCTGGCGTTGGTGCGGTGGCTGTGCGGACGGCTCTCGGAGGCGTTACGCTCGGAGTTGCTGTCGGAGGCGTTGCGATCGTTACGACGGCCACCGCGACGGTCGTTGTTGCCGCCACGACGGTTGCCGCGCTCGGAGGCGCGCTCGGCCTTGGCCTTCGCCTCGGCGTCCTTCTTCTCCTTGAGCACGGTCTCCTGTGCGGCGATCTGGTCGAGCAGCGAACGGAAGCGCGAACCGGAGTCGGAAGCGGGGACGGCGCGGCGCTGGGCCTCGCGGGCAGCCTCCTCCTTCTCGCGGGCAAGGCGCTCCTGCTCGGCCTTCTTCTTGGCCTCGGCCTCAGCACGGGCGGCCTCCTCGGCAGCCTGGGCGGCGGCGAACTGGCGGCGCTCCTCCTCGCGTGCCTTCTCGGCGGCGATGCGCTCGCGCTCGGCCTCGGCAGCGCGCGCTGCTTCCTCGGCGGCTGCTGCCTCCTCCTCGGCCTGCTTGGCGGCCTCGACTTCCTTGGCGCGGGCCTCGATCACCGAAGCGAGCTGCTTGCGGACCATGGCGACGTAAGCGTCCTCCAGGGCGGAGGAAGCGGACTTAGCGGGAATCTTCATTTCGGCGAGATGACCCATCAGTTCCTTGGAGGTCATGCCGAACTCTTTGGCCAGGGTGGACACACGGACTTTTGCCATATGACTTCACCTACCCTTTCTGGCACCTTGGGTGCCTAGAGACTGAACGAGCGTGGGAGATGCGCCGGGACCCGCCCGACGCGACCGCGCGCTAGATCAGGTCCTCCGCATCATCGAAGGCGTCGGTGTCGTGGACACCGCAGAAACGGGAGCCGGGGCGGGCCTGGTTGCGGCACTGGATGCCGTCCTCGGACACGTACTCGCAGCGACGGACGTCGTCGTCCTCCTCGTCACCGATCAGGTCGGCGGCGGGCTCCTCGTGAACGGGGACGTTCTTGAGGATGTCGGCGGCAAGGGTCTCGGACTTGATGTCGATGTGCCAGCCGGTCAGGCGAGCGGCGAGGCGGGCGTTCTGGCCCTCCTTGCCGATTGCGAGCGAAAGCTGGTCGTCGGGCACGATGACGCCGGCGTAGGCCTTCTCCTCGTCGATGAGGACGCGGGTGACCTTGGCGGGCGACAGAGCGTTGGCGACGTAGACGGCCGGATCGGCATCCCACAGGATGACGTCGACGCGCTCGCCGCGGAGCTCGCCCACGACGGCGCGAACGCGGCTGCCCTTGGGGCCGACGCAGGCGCCTACGGGATCCAGACGGTCGTCGAGCGAGTGGACGGCGACCTTGGAGCGCTGGCCGGGCTCGCGGGCGATCGACTTGATCTGGACGGTGCCCTCATAGATCTCGGGCACCTCCTGCTCAAACAGACGACGCATGAGCTCGGGGTGGGTACGGGAGATGACAATCGGCGGACGGCTGTGCTCGCCACGGACCGGCTGCAGGTTGGAGTTGGGGTCGCGAACGTCGATAATCACGGCCTTGATGTGCTGGTTGTGCAGGTAGCGCTCGCCCATCGGACGCTCGTTGCGCTCGTTCTCGTAACGGCGCTGGTCGAAGTGCGGAAGCTCGGCCTCGACGCCCTCGCGAATCTTGACGATCGTGAAGTCGGGCGTGGACTGCAGCACGGTGCCGCTGATGAGGTCACCGATGCGGCCGGAGAACTCCTCGTAGATCTGCTCGCGGGCGGAGTTGCGCACGATGGCGTTGATCTCGGCCTTGGCGTGCTGGGCGGCGATGCGGCTCGTGTTCTTGGGAGTGACGTCGATCTCCTCGAACTCGGTGAAGTTGCCCTCCTCGTCCATGGAATCGTCGATCGGCTCCAGACGGTAGACGTAGATCTTGCCGGTGGTGCGGTCGATGGTCACCTTGGCGCCCCACTCAAGATGCAGGATCTCGGCATAGCTCTTGGCGAGCGACTGCTCCAGGCGGTCGATCAGGTAGAGCTGGTCGATGTGCTTCTCCTGGCAAAGCTCCATCAGGGCGGACATCATGTCGGATGCTGCCATCTTACTTTCCTTCCTTCGCGGGCTTGAAGTCATAGGTGGGCTTCAACTTGCACTTTTTAACATCAGAGAAATCGAGGGTAACGGACTCGCCGTCCTCGAGCTCGAGGGTCACGTTCGTCTCGGTGGCGGCGGCAATCTTGCCGGCGTACTTGCGACGGCCCTCGGTGGCGGTGGAGGTGAGCTCGCAGTTCTCGCCCACAAAGCGGGCAAAGTCACGCGGGCGGCGCAGCGGGCGCGCCATACCCGGGCTCGACACCTCGAGCGTATAGCTCGAAGAGATGGGGTCGAGCTCCTCAATCACATCGCCGACCCATTTGGTGTTGGCCGTGACGTCATTGAGCGACAGGCTCTGACCCTCGGCACCCTCGATACGCACACGCACGCAGGGGGCCTTGGTGGCACCCACGAGCTCAACGTCGACGATGTCGACATCGTGCTGGGGAGCAACGGCCTCGAGCGCGTCGATGATCGCCTGCTCGGTCTTGGTCTTGACCATTGCGGCACCTCCATCCATACAAAAAAGAAGCGGGGCCGAAACCCCACTTCTTTCAATTACAACTTCATTTGCAAGCAAACTATACCAATACCTGCACAAACGTGCAACCACAACACAAACCCGCAGGTCAGCCTGAGCACAGGTTCTCCACAAGAAATGGATAATTGGGTGTTGTCGCAAGTATCCATAACCAAGACGAGGGGCGACTCCCTGCGGAATCGTCCCTCGCTTTTTCATGTCAGCTATGCGCGCAGCGCTTACTTAACAACCAGGTTGACCAGCTTGCCGGGCACGCAGATGGCCTTGACAACCGTCTTGCCCTCGAGCCACTTGGCGACGGCAGCCTCGGCGGCAGCCTGCATTTCCTCGTTGGAGGCATCGCGGGCCACGTCGATGCGGCCACGGACCTTGCCGAGTACCTGAACGACGATCTGCACCGTGTCCTCGATGGACTCGGCCAGGTCGAACTCGGGCCAGGCGGCGGTGTAGGCGTTGCCCTCGCAACCGAGTGCCTCGTGCCACAGCTCGTCGGCCCAGAACGGGCAGATGGGGGCAAGGACGCTCACGATGTCCTTGGCCACGCCGTAGCACAGTGCCTTGTCGCGGTCAGCGTCCTCGGTGGCGTTGAGGTAGGCGCTCGCGGCGTTGACGAGCTCCATGACGGCCGAGATCGCGGTGTTGAACTGGCCACGGTCAAAGTCCTCGGTGCACTTGGCGATGGTGCGATGGCGCTCACGGTAGAGCTTCATCGCGACCTCGTCGAGCGCGGACTTGTCAAAGGCCACGTTGGCGTCACCCGACTGGACGAGCTGCCACACGATACGCCAGGCGCGCTTGATGAAGCGGTTAGCGCCCTCGACGGCCTTGGGATCCCAGTCGAAGTCCTTCTCGGGCGGGGCGATAAACAGGATCGCCAGACGCATGGTGTCGGCACCATAGGGCTCGATAACCGAGCTCGGGGGCACGACGTTGCCCTTGGACTTGGACATGGTGTCGCCGTTCTCGTCCTTGACCATGCCCTGGCACAGCAGGTTGGTGAAGGGCTCGTCCACACTCAGCAGACCCAGGTCGCGCAGGGCCTTGGTAAAGAAGCGACTGTAGAGCAGGTGCAGAATGGCATGCTCGATGCCGCCGATGTAGTTATCGACGGGCATCCAACGGTCGGCGGCCTCACGGGAGAAGGGCAGCTCGGTGTTGTGCGGGTCGGTATAACGCAGGTAATACCAGCTGGAGCAGGTGAAGGTGTCCATGGTATCGGTCTCGCGCTTGGCCGGGCGACCGCAGACCGGGCAGGTGGTCTCGTAGAACTCCTTGCACTCGGCGAGGGTCTCGCCGGCGCCCAGGTCCAGGTTCTCGGGCAGCGTCACCGGCAGCTGGTCCTCGGGCACGGGCACGATACCGCAGTGCTCGCAGTGGATGGCCGGGATGGGGTTGCCCCAATAACGCTGGCGGCTGATGAGCCAATCGCGCAGACGGAACTCGACCTTACGACGACCGCAGCCCATGGCCTCGAGGTCGGCCACGATGGCAGCCTCGCCCTCGGAGTGCTTACCGCCGCGCATGCCGGTGTACTTGCCGGACTGGACGAGCGTGCCCTCGGCAGCGTGGGCGCAATCCCAATCGACGGTCTCGGCATGGAAGGTATCGATGGTCTCGCCACTAGCCTCGACGGCAGCGCGGTCGTCATCGTCCAGGATGATCGGCACGATCGGCAGGTCGTACTTGCGGGCAAACTCAAAGTCGCGCTGGTCGCCGCAGGGAACGGCCATGACGGCGCCGGTGCCGTAGTCGGCAACGACATAGTCGGCAACCCACACGGGGACCTTCTCGCCGTTGACGGGGTTTACCACATAGCGGCCCGTAAAGGCGCCGTGCTTCTCGAGGGTACCCTGGGCACGCTCGACGGCAGAGATATGCTTGGAGTCCTCGACGATCTTGGTGACGGCCTCCTCGTACTCCGTGCCCTCGACGAGCTCGTGCAGGCGCGCGTACTCGGGAGCCAGGACAAAGAAGGAGACACCAAAGAGCGTGTCGGCTCGCGTGGTGAAGACGGTGATCTTACCCTCGTCACCCTCGATGGGCTCGCCATCCTTGTCGCACAAGGTAAAGTCGACCTCGGCGCCCTCGGAGCGGCCGATCCAGTTGGCCTGCATCTGCTTGACGCGCTCGGGCCAGCCGGGGAGCTTCTCCAGATCGTCGAGCAGCTCCTGGGAGTACTCGGTAATCTTGAAGTACCACTGCTCCAGGTCGCGCTTCTCGGGCTCGGTGCCGCAGCGCCAGCACTTGCCCTCGGTAACCTGCTCGTTAGCCAGAACAGTCTTACAGGTGGGGCACCAATTGACCGGGTTCTTCTTGCGGTAGACCAGGCCCTTTTCCCACATCTTCTCAAAGATCCACTGGCCCCAGCGGTAATAATCGGGGCTGCAGGTCTTGACCATGCGATCCAGATCGTAGGAGAAGCCCATGCGCTTCATCGTGGAAAGCGCCTGATCCATGTTCTTATACGTCCAGGCGGCAGCCTGCGTGTTGTGCTTGATGGCGGCGTTCTCGGCGGGCAGGCCAAAGGCGTCGAAGCCGATGGGGTGCAGCACGTCGTAGCCGCGCATGCGGGCCTGACGGGCCATGGCATCGCCGATGGTATAGTTGCGCGCGTGGCCCATGTGCAGGTCGCCCGACGGATACGGGAACATCTCGAGCACGTACTTCTTGGGCTTGCTGTCGTCGGTGTCGACGGCAAAGAGGTTGGAGTCCTCCCAGGCCTTCATCCACCTGGACTCAATGGCCTGCGCGTCGTAGGCAGGAATCTCGTCCTTATGATCTGTGCAATCGCACATATCAGC
>DBGDZK010000153.1:0-4572 GCA_048373195.1 Collinsella sp. | reverse complement strand
GCTTGGCGTTCGCTGCAGTCGGCGTGGTCGTTATCGTGCGGAGCGCGTTGTTGGGGGCGCGCTGCAATCTGGCGCGCTACAACTGATTATTGCGGCTGAGATGCTACGCCGTTCCAGACTGCGCTGCTGCGGCGTTCCGCGTTGCGCTGCCACGCGCTAGCTGCCCGGCTTGCCGCGTTTAAGGGCGTCTTCAGACGGAGGCGTCCTTTCTTTTCCTGCACAATCCCAATGTGGTGCAAAAGGCACCTGCTGGCCATCGAGAGAACAGGAGAAGAAAATGGTCAAGTACAGAGAGATCCTCAGGCTTCACGCCATGGGGGTCAGCATCCGCAACATCGCTTTCTCGTGCCGATGTTCCACCGCCACCGTCAGGGCCGTCACCGGCCGAGCGAAGGCGGCTGGGATCGAATGGCCCCTGCCTGAGGAGATGGGGGATCGCGCCATCAGGGAGGTGATCTATCCTCCCAAATCCAAGGCCGATCCCGACAAGGCGCCGATCGACCACGATCATGTTGACGCCGAGATGTCCCGTCCGGGCGTGACGATGATGCTTCTGTGGTCCGAGTACTGCGAGTCTGCGGTCAGCCAAGGCAGATCCCCCTACATGTACTCGGCGTTCTGCGAGAGGCACCGCAAGTGGGCGATGTCTCGCAAGACCGCCATGCGCATCGCCCACAAGCCCGCCGAGCAGATGCAGGTGGACTACGTCGGCGACACCATGGAGGTCGTCGATATGGACACGGGGGAGGTGCTCAAGGTCTACGTGTTCGCGGCATGCCTGCCCTTCTCGGGCAAGCTCTACGCGAAGGGCTCCTACGACATGAGGGAGGAGTCCTGGGTGGACGCCCATGTGTCGGCGTTCTCCTTCTTCGGCGGCACCACGCCGATCCTCGTCCCGGACAACCTCAAGCAGGGAGTGGTGAAGCACACCGTCGACGAGCTCGTGATCAACGAGCAGTACAGGCGCATGGCCGAGTACTACGGATGCGCCGTCGTGCCGGGCCGTCCGCGGCGCCCCCGGGACAAGGCAGCCGTGGAGATGGGGGTCCGGGTCATAGAGCAGCAGGCGATCGCCCCTCTCCGCAACCGCGTCTTCACATCCCTCGATGCGCTCAACGCGGCGCTCCTGGACAACGTCGCCCGGATCAACGCGCGGCCCTTCCAGAAGCGCGAGGGCAGCAGGGACGAGATATTCCTCCGCCAAGAGAAAGCACTGCTCGTCCCGCTGCCGGGCAAACCCTACGAGATGATCGCGCGCAAGGCCGCCACCGTCAATTTTAACTACCATGTCGCCTTCGACGGAGGATGGTACTCCGTCCCGTTCTCCTATGTGCGCCGCGAGGTGGAGGTCTGCGCCACCAAGAGCGCGGTGTGGGTCGTCTGCGACGGAGAGCGCATCGCCATGCACAAGAGGCTGCACGGGCCGAAGGGGTCCTATTCCACGAACCCCGACCACATGCCCGACGCCCACCGCGACTTCTCCGAGTGGAACGGGGATCGCTTCCGCAGATGGGCAAAGGAAATCGGCCCCGCTTGCGCCGACGCCATTGAGGCGATCCTCTCGTCGAGGGCGGTCGAGCAGCAGTCCTACAGATCCTGCAGGGCGGTGATGGCGCTGGCCGACAAGCACGGACGGCAAGAGCTCGAGCGGGCCTGTGCCAAGGCGCTCTCCTATTCTCCCAGGCCGAGCTACAAGACCATCAAGTCGATCATCGCCAAAAGCGCCGAGCTGTCCGGGGAGGACCCGGATGCCGGCGCGTATCTGCGCGGTAGCGACTATTACGCAACCCTCGATAGCAAAGGAGACATACGATGAGCGCAAGCCAGACTACCATGGACAAGCTGTACGGAATGAGGTTGTCGGTGATGGCGCAGGCATATCGGGACCAAGAGGAGATGCTGAGCGTTGCCGACATGACCTTCGACGAGCGCTTCGCGATGATCGTGGACGCGGAATGGGACTCGCGACGCATCAACAAGCGGACCCGCCTGCTGCGCCAGGCGGCCTTCTCCGACCCGGAGGCCAACGTCATCGACATCCGCTACGACGCCGACCGCAAGCTCGACAAGGTGAAGATCGCCGAGCTGGCGAACTGCGAGTGGGTCAAGGCGCACAGGAACGTGGTCATCACGGGCGCCTCGGGCGCGGGCAAGTCGTGGCTCGCCTGCGCTCTGGGCGTCGCGGCCTGCAACGCTTTCTACTCGGTGCGCTACACGCGCATGCCCGAGATGCTCGACGAGCTCACCGTATCCAAGGACGAGGAATGGCTCAAATCGAAGAAGCGCTACACGAAGTGCGACGTACTGATAGTAGACGATTGGCTGCTGGAGAAGATCGGGGGCGACCAGGCCCGAGAGCTGCTCGAGATAGTCGAGTCAAGGCTCAGGACCGGCTCCTTGATCATCTGCTCCCAGTTCTCGCCAGCCGGATGGCACGCAAAGTTGGGAGAGGGCGCAATTGCGGATGCCGTGATTGACAGGATCGTGTACAGGTCGGATGTGATCCACATCGAGGGCGACGAGTCGATGCGCAAGCGCATCGGCTAGAAAGGCCAGTGAAGACGGGGGCGCCAGATGCCCCGGTGCCCCCGTTAGCACGAGGCAGCCCTGCGCGGTACGGTGTGGCAGCTAAGCGTGGAACGCCGTGGCAATCGGCCCGCAATAATCACTTCGGCAAGAATAACGAAACTAACAGGTCAAATGCCCCTATGGGTACCAACGAGCTTAGCTGGGTACTAAATGGGTGCCAAACAAAATGCGACCTTGGCTAAATCAAGACCCTATATCGAAACTGGCTACGCGATAATTGCAGCATATAGAGAACGCACCTTGATAAAGAAATATCCTGATATTCGGTGTAATCCCAGTTCATGACGACCATAAACTCAAACGGCTTGCTGCAGAAAACCGATATGGTACAAAAAGAAAAGTGTCTCTTGATGCCACGAGGCACTACTGATAAGTAATACTCTTTTGAACGGAATCACTCGCACTCGATGAATGCATTTGCACGTTGCATATCAGTATGTGTCATCAAGTATCACCTCGTGCTACTACGTCCGAATCAATCGCGAATCAAACGTTGATTCATTTCTGTCGGGATGATGATACCGCATTTCCCGCCAAGGAGAAGCCCGTACAATCACTCCCTGTCTCTCCTGCGGGAGTAGTTGCGGGTGGCTTTGCGAACGTTCCTCTTTTCCGAATCGGTGCACGATGGAGCAGGGCGGTGCAGATTGCGCCGATATTACATAGAAACCAAGATAATCAGCTATTAACTAGTCTTGAATTTCCGTCTTATTCAGGCGATCGATGAAAGCTCTAATTTTCTCCTCGCGTTCTTTTGCAGTAGATAATTTGCCCGCTTCGTCTTGCTGCTTCTCCCGACGTTGAACGAAATCGATTAAGAACTCAGCGTATCTGCGTGCTTTCGCGCTCTTATCGTCATCCAATCCCTCTTCGATCGTAAAGCAATCTTCATTAAGATTTACATCGCTCGAGGGAGAAGTGACTTTTAGTAAGAAGTCTGAGTAATCCTTAGACACGTTCAGGTCGTAGGACAGATCATCAAGGGAAATGATTACATGCCCGTCCTTGTTAATCGTTACCATTCTGTTCTCCGATCTTGAAATTGTATTTGTTAAGCCTCATCTTCAGATAGCGCTCACCGCCATCAAGCACATCGGCGATTGACTGCTTGGTGTGCTTATCGTTTAACACTCCGCATCTATACGAAATATTGTCGTCATCGTTGTTGGATACAACTACAGTCCTTGCGTCACCGTTGACGATAATCGGAGCAGAATGGCTCACGACGAAAAACTGAACATCCAGCTTGAGCTTCTTCAGTCTATCGATAAGGAACTCTTTTATGGTTGCGACATCAAGATTGTCCTCAGGTTGATCCAAAACTATGTATACCCATTTTCCTGCTGACACTTGATCGTTGAGGAATAGCTTTAGTAACGCCTGCGCTTTCATGCCGGGGGACATGTCGTCAATCTTCTTACCAGCAATAACCACGCAGCTTTTTAGTTCAATCGAATCGCTTGCCAACTTTTCAAGTAAGTCGAAGTAATGGTTGTAGTAGGAAAGCAAGCCTTGGTTTTTTACACTCCGAAATTTTGTTCCATTAAACAATTTATGCATATCGGTCTTGTTTGATCGTTCAAGAAAAGCGTGAGCAAGAGCGTTTATTCCTGTGGGAACAAGCGCTCTAACGAGATCATTGAACGCTGCGCAATCATCGTGGACTAAGCTAACGACAATCTGCTCACCGTCATTTGTCAGTTCTACCGGCTGAATTGGATCGAGCATCTGCTCATATGCTTTTTGAGCTTCGTTGTTCAGGTGTTCGAGAGACTCCCGCAGTTCGAAAAGTTCATCGTAGAACGTATTTGCGGCCTTCGTTTTCTCGTCGTATTGATGGCGTTTGGTTGACCCGCTGGAGTTGTTGCATTCATGGAGCATTTCAAAAAACAGAGTCACGTTTTGCTCACGTTGGCTAAACCACGCCTCGTCTATTTCGCCAAGAAGCGATATGAATCCACTGACTCTTGTCGAGAGAACTTT
>DBGDZK010000152.1:0-4762 GCA_048373195.1 Collinsella sp. | reverse complement strand
CGCTCCGAAACACCGGCCTTTTTGGCGAGGGTGGCACGGGTGAGACCCTGAGTCTCGCGTGCCTGGCGCACGTAGATGCCAGCTTGGCGTGGTGTGGTGATGGGAAGGGTATCCACGGCTATCTCCTAACGTGCAGGCTTTTGCATCCTAGTATGACATGCAAAAGTCTGCATGAAAAGGCCTCATGCAAAACTCTGCATGAGGCCTTATACGGACGTTTAGTTTTGAAGGGTGTTTTACAGCACTAAAATCCCTAGGTGCTCCAGCAAAATCTTGAGGCCGATGAGGATGAGCACAACGCCGCCCACGATGGTGGCGGGCTTTTCGTAGCGCGCGCCAAAGATGCGGCCAATCGCCACGCCGGCAACGGAGAAGATGAAGGTCGTGATGCCTATGAGCGACACGGCGGGAACGATGTCGACGGAAAGCGCGGCGAACGAGATGCCCACGGCCAGGGCGTCAATCGAGGTGGCGATGGCGAGGATCAGGTACTCGCCCAGGTCAATCTTTTCGGCATCCTTGCCGTCGCCTTCATCCTCGTCTTCGGTAAAGGCCTCCCACAACATTTTGCCGCCGATAAAGGCGAGCAGGATAAAGGCGATCCAATGGTCGATGGGTCCGATGATGCCCATGAATTGACTGCCGAGCGCCCATCCGATTACGGGCATGCCGGCCTGAAAGCCGCCAAAGAACAAGCCGAGCACCACGGCAACTTTAAGGTTGATCTTCTTCATGCCAAGGCCCTTGCAGATGGAAACGGCAAAGGCGTCCATCGAAAGGCCAACGGCGAGCAATACGAGCTCTGCGAGTCCCATAGTCTGGCTCCCTCTCTGCGGGCGGGCCCGCGTGTACCTCTTGGGGGAGTAACAAAAAAGACCCGTGGCGTACGCGTTGCGCGCACAGCCACGAGTCTCGTTCATTAAGGCAAGCCAGGCCGCATCGGCCAGTGTGTTGACTTGCCGCGCCACCGGAGGCGAACCCGATCACGCGACTACTCCCTCATTTATGCGAATCCCGATGCTACCACATAAGCAGCTCATTTGGATTGGGGCTCTCAGCTGTGTTCGCTCATTCTGTAAGCATCGGATTTTGCGGGCGTCACAGGGGCAAACCGTGAGAAACTTATTGACGTTTATGGAGCGTATACGATGGGAGCGATGCCTTGGATAAGAACGAGCTGCAAAAGCGTATGGAACAGGCCATTCGCCTGACGGCACCTGGCCAGCCGATCCGCACCGCCCTCGACATGATCATTGCTGGTCACCTGGGCGCCCTTATCTGTGTCGGCGACACCGAAAACGTGCTCGCCGCCGGTAACGACGGCTTCCCGCTCAACATTTCGTTTACCTCGAACCGCCTGTTCGAGCTTTCCAAGATGGACGGCGCCATCGTTATCGATGGCGACCTCACCCAGATCCTGCGCGCCAACTTCCACCTCAATCCCGATCCCTCGCTCGCCACGAGTGAGACGGGCATGCGTCACCGTACTGCCGCTCGCATGTCGGTGCTCACCGATGCCATCGTGATCTCGGTTTCGGCTCGCCGTGCCGTCGTTAACGTGTACGTTCACGGCAAGAGCTACGAGATTCAGCCCGTCACCACCATCATGAGCTCGGTCAACCAGCTCGTCGCCACGCTTCAGACCACCCGTCAGTCGCTCGATCGCTCCTTGCTGCGCCTGACGGCCCTTGAGCTCGACGACTACGTTACGCTCGCCGACATCACCGGCATCTTCTCGAGTTTCGAGATCATGCAACAGGCAAAGACCGAGCTTAAGGATTGCATCGTCAAGCTGGGTAACCAGGGCAAGCTCGTGCAGATGCAGCTCGAGCAGCTCGCGGGCTCCAGCATGGATACCGAGTACGACCTGATGATTCGCGACTACGCGAGCGATTCCTCCGAGGCCAACGCCGAAAAGATCCGCGCCGAGCTGAGCCGCATGACGCCTAAGGACCTGTCCGACCCGCAGCATGTGGCGGCGGTTCTGGGTTACGACGACCTGGACGAGGACTCCGTCATGACACCGCTGGGCCTGCGCACGCTTTCGCGCGTGTCCGTCGTGCGCGACGGCGTGGCCGAGAAGATCGTCGACGAGTATGGCTCGCTGCAGGAGCTCATGGACGACATCAGCGAGGATCCGGAGCGCTTGGGCGACTTTGGCGTCAACAACCCTGCCATTCTTGCGGACTCGCTGTACCGCATGAAGGGCACCAAACAGGGGAACGCATAATGGCGCCCGTATGCGCCGTGGTCGTTGCCGGCGGCAGCGGCCAGCGCTTTGGAAATCCCGGCGGCAAGCAGCTCGTTAACGTGGCGGACCGTCCGCTCATGAGCTGGTCCATCCGCGCGTTCGATCGTAGCGACAAGGTCGGCCATATCGTCGTGGTTTGCCCTGCCGAGCGCCGTGCCGAGATGCGCCGCTTGGCTATCGACCCGTTTGACTATGACACGCCCATCAGCTTTGCCGATGCCGGCGATACCCGTCAGGATTCCACCCGTGCCGGCGTGCATGCGGTTCCGGCGGGTTTCGAATATGTCGCCATCCACGACGGCGCTCGTCCGCTCATTACGACCGAGGCCATCGACCACGCTATCGACGTGCTCGTGAGCGACCGTGCCCTCGACGGTGTCGTGTGCGGTCAGCCCGCGATCGACACGCTCAAGATCGTTGACGGCGATAATATCGTCGAGACGCCGCCGCGTGAGCTCTACTGGGCAGCGCAGACGCCGCAGATCTTTAGCGTCGATGCTATGAAGCGCGCCCACGCTGCAGCCATTGCCGAGGGCTTTATCGGTACCGATGATTCGTCGCTGGTCGAGCGCATGGGTGGGCGCGTCCGCTGCGTCCAGAGCCCACGCGATAACCTTAAGGTGACGGTGCCCGAGGACCTGCGTCCCGTAACCGCGATTCTGCTTGGCCGCATGGCCGAGGGAGAGGACCTTCCCCATGTTCAGTAACCTGCGCATTGGCCATGGCTACGACGTTCACCGTCTGGTGGAGGGGCGTCGATGTATCATCGGCGGTGTCGACATTCCCTACGAGCGCGGCCTGCTGGGCCACTCGGATGCCGATGTGCTCGCGCACGCCTTGGCCGACGCCATTCTGGGCGCCTGCCGTGGGGGAGACATCGGCAAGCTATTCCCCGACACCGATCCCGCCTACGAGGGTGCCGATTCGATGGTGCTGCTTGCCCGCGTGATGGACTATGCGCGTGAGCTGGGCTTTGAGTTTGTCGATGCCGATTGCACCATTGCCTGCCAGCAGCCTAAGATCACCCCGCATCGCGATGCCATGCGCGCCAACCTTGCCCATGCCCTGGGCGTTGACGTCGAAAACGTGGGCGTCGCCGCCACTACGACCGAAAAGCTCGGTTGGGAAGGCCAGGGCGAGGGAATCGGCGCCTGGGCCGTCTGCCTGCTACAGAAAACCGTTAAGGAGTAACGAATGCGTATCTACAACAGCGCTACCCATAAAAAGGAAGAGTTCCAGCCCATCGAGTCCGACAAGGTCCGCATGTACGTGTGCGGCCCCACGGTCTACGACAACATCCACATCGGCAACGCCCGTACGTTCATCAGCTTTGACGTGATTCGCCGCTGGCTCATCGCGAGCGGTTACGAGGTCACGTTCGCCCAGAACCTCACCGATGTCGACGACAAGATCATCAAGCGCGCCAACGAGCAGGGCCGTACGGCCGCCGAGGTCGCGACGGAGTTCTCCGACAAGTTCATCGGCGTCATGCGCGCCGCCAACGTGCTCGATCCCGATGTGCGCCCCCGCGCCACCAAGGAGATCGGCCCCATGATCGCCATGATCAAGACGCTTATCGAGCAGGGCCACGCTTACGCAGCCGATAACGGCGACGTGTACTTTGCCGTGCGCAGCGATCCCAACTATGGTCAGGTCTCGGGCCGCAACATCGACGACCTTATGGTTGGCGCGCGCATCGAGGAGAACGAGGACAAGAACGACCCGCTCGACTTTGCCCTGTGGAAGGCCGCCAAGCCCGGCGAGCCCAGCTGGCCGAGCCCCTGGGGCGAGGGCCGTCCCGGTTGGCACACCGAGTGCGCCGCCATGGTGCATCGCTACCTGGGCACTCCGATCGACATCCACGGCGGCGGCTCCGACCTTGCCTTCCCGCATCACGAGAACGAGTGCGCCCAGGCCACCTGCGCCTGGCACCAGGGCTTCTCCAACACCTGGATGCACACGGGCATGCTGCTGGTAGACGGCGAGAAGATGTCCAAGTCGCTCGGCAACTTCTTTACGCTGGCCGAGGTCCTCGAGCAGCACTCCGCTGCCGCCCTGCGCCTGCTGATGCTGCAGACGAGCTATCGCTCGCCGCTCGACTTTTCTTGGGAGCGCCTGGAGGGTGCCGAGAACTCGCTCACGCGTATCGCCGGTACGGTCGAGAACCTGCGTTGGGCCGCGAACCACGCGACGGCCGATGCCGACGAAGCGGCTGCCGAGGCGTTTGCCGCCAAGGCCGCCGAGACCCGCACCACCTTTAAGGAGTGCATGGATGACGACTTTAACACCGCCGGTGCCATGGGTGCTGTCTTTGGCTTTGTGACCGAGTGCAACCAGTACCTGGAGCAGGCGGGCGATGCTGCCGACAAGGCCGCTGCCCTGGCCGCCGCCGATACGCTGGTCGAGCTGCTCGATACGTTTGGCGTCGAGCTTCCCGAGCCCAAGGTCGAGCTGCCGCTGGGCCTGCTGGGCGTTGCCGCCGGCCTGGTCGCCTACACGGGCGACGACGTG
>DBGDZK010000151.1:0-5224 GCA_048373195.1 Collinsella sp. | reverse complement strand
GATACTGTCGACTAATAAACCCGTTCACCTACTTCAAAATATATAATCATTCGTAATTGGAGCGCTTCAACTATATAAAACTGCCAAAAGTCTGTTCACTTCCCTTTTTCTAATTGCTATCATTCGAGTTGTTGGGTAAGGCCGCCGCTTAAGGAGAGCAGTATGGCAAAGAAACCTATCTCAAACCCTGCACCACAAATCGTAGATTCAGTTGAATCCCTTGAGGCGAAGATCGCGCGCATGCGCGAGGCCCAGGGGATTTTTGCTAAGTTTACGCAGGAGCAGGTCGACAAGATCTTCTATGAGGCTGCGATGGCCGCGAACAAGGCTCGCATTCCCCTGGCCCGTATGGCCGTGGAAGAGACTGGTCGTGGTGTCCTCGAGGACAAGGTGATCAAGAATCACTACGCTGCCGAGTACATCTACAACGCGTACAAGAACACCAAGACGTGCGGAGTTATCGAGCGCGACGAGGCGTACGGCATTACCAAGATAGCCGAGCCCATCGGTCTTGTTGGCGCGGTCATCCCCACCACCAACCCCACCTCCACAGCTATTTTCAAGTGTCTTATCTGCTTGAAGACTCGTAACGCGATCATTATCAGCCCGCATCCCGCAGCCGCTAAGTGCACTATCGCGGCCGCCAAGCTGGTACTGGATGCCGCCGTCAAGGCCGGCGCACCCGAGGAGATCATCGGCTGGGTCGACGTTCCCTCCATCGACCTCACTAATATGGTTATGCGCGACGTTGACATCATCCTCGCGACCGGCGGCCCGGGCATGGTCAAGGCTGCCTACAGCTCCGGCAAGCCCGCCCTGGGCGTCGGCGCTGGCAACACCCCCGTCGTCATCGATGACACCGCGGACGTCAAACTCGCCGTCAACTCCATCATTCACTCCAAGACCTTTGACAACGGCATGATTTGCGCTTCCGAGCAGTCCGTTACCGTTATCGACACCATCTACGACCAGGTCAAGTCCGAGTTCGCTCGCCGCGGCTGCTACTTCGTGAAGAAGGGCGCCGAGATGGAGGCCCTGCGCGAGGCCATGTTCAAGAACGGCGCCCTGGACCATCGAATCCCCGGTATGCCCGCCGCCAAGATCGCCGAACTCGCCGGTATCGAGGTGCCCGCAAAGACCAAGATCCTGATCGCCGAGGTGGAATCCACCGATCCCGAGAAGGAAGAGTTCTCGCACGAGAAGCTCTCCCCCGTACTGGCGATGTATCACGCCGCCAACTTCCAGGAGGCAGTGGACAAGGCAGAGCACCTGGTCCTCGCCGGCGGCCCCGGCCACACCGCGTCCCTCTACGTGCATCCTGCCCAGGCCGAGAAGATCGCCCTGTTCGAGGACACGATGAAGGCTTGCCGCATCGTCGTCAACACCCCCTCCTCCCAGGGCGGCATCGGCGACCTGTACAACTTCGGTATGAAGCCCTCCCTTACCCTGGGCTGCGGTTCCTGGGGTGGCAACTCCGTCTCCGAGAACGTTGGGGTGAAGCACTTGCTGAACGTAAAGACCGTGGCTGAGCGCCGCGAGAACATGCTCTGGTTCAGGGCTCCCGAGAAGGTCTACTTCAAGAAGGGTTCCACCCCCGTCGCTCTCGACGAGCTTGGCACCGTCATGGGTAAGAAGCGCGCCTTCATCGTTACCGACCAGTTCCTCTTCAAGAACGGCAACACCCGTGCTATCGAGGCCAAGCTGGACGAGATGGGCATCGCTCACGACTGCTTCTACGATGTCGAGCCCGACCCCTCGCTGCAGTGCGCGCGCCGCGGTGCCGCCCAGATGGCCCTCTTCGAGCCCGACGTCATCATCGCGGTCGGCGGCGGATCCGCTATGGACGCCGGTAAGATCATGTGGATGATGTACGAGCACCCCGAGTGCAACTTCGAGGACATGGCCATGGACTTCATGGACATCCGCAAGCGTATCTTCACCTTCCCCGAGATGGGCAAGAAGGCTTACTTCGTCGCCGTTCCGACCTCCTCGGGTACCGGCTCCGAGGTAACGCCGTTCGCGATCATCACCGATAAGGACACCGGCATCAAGTGGCCGCTCGCTGACTACGCGCTGCTGCCCAACATGGCGATCGTCGACGTCGATAACGCCATGACGGCTCCGCGCGGCCTTACCGCTGCTTCCGGCATCGACGTTATGACCCACGCCATCGAGTCCTACGTCTCCATCATGGCGTCCGACTACACCCAGGGCCTTTCCATGAAGGCAGTCAAGCTGGTGTTCGAGAACCTGCCTTCCGCTTACGAGAACGGCGCCAAGGATCCTCATGCCCGCGAGGAGATGCACAACGCCTCTTGCATGGCAGGCATGGCATTCGCCAACGCCTTCCTGGGCCTCAACCACTCCATGGCCCACAAGCTCGGCGCCTTCCATCATCTGCCCCACGGTATCGCAAACGCCATCATCCTGACCCGCGTCATGCGCTATAACGCCGCCGAGGCTCCCGTCAAGATGGGCACCTTCTCCCAGTATCCTTACCCCAACGCTCTGCACAACTATGCCGAGCTCGCTCGCTACGCGGGCATCCAGGGCAAGGACGACAAGGAGGTCTTTGAGAACTTCGTCGTCGCCCTTGAGGAGCTCAAGGAGACCATCGGCGTCAAGAAGACCATCGCTGACTACGGCGTGGACGAGCAGTACTTCCTCGACACCCTTGACGACATGGTCGAGCAGGCTTTCAACGACCAGTGCACCGGCGCCAACCCGCGCTACCCGCTCATGAGCGAGATCAAGGAGCTCTTCCTCGATGCCTACTACGGCCGTGAGCCGCAGTCCTACGAGGTCTAAGGGACTTCACCGTTGTTTAGAGCGGGGACGCTGATGTTCCCGCTCCCACCTGTCGGCGCTATACCAGAAAGGATGCGCAGATATGATTCTCCCCGATTCCAAGACCCAGATCATCGAGCGCGGTAACAAGAAGGTCTATGACCTGGGCGACAAGATCGTCAAGGTCGCCAATGCCGCCAAGCCCGTGTCGGATGTTTTTAACGAGGCCCTGAACCTCGCCCGCATCAACGAGGCCGGTATCCGTTCCCCCAAGGTTCTCGAGGTTTCAGAGGTCGAGGGCGACGGTTGGGCCGTTATGACCGAAAAGGTCCCGGGCGTCACCCTTGCCGAGAAGATGGCAGAGGACCCCAGCCGCTTCTATGAGTATCTTGAGCAGTTTGTCGACCTCCAGATTGAGATTCACGGCTTCCGCGCCCCGCTTCTAAACCGCCAACGCGACAAGTATGCTCGTATGATCAACAGCCTGAGCCAGATCAACGCAACCACCCGTTACAACCTTCTCGAGCGCCTTGACGGCATGAAGAAGGAGTTCCAGGTGTGCCATGGCGACTTCAACCCCACCAACGTAATCGTTGGCGACGACGGCAACCTCTACGTTTGTGACTGGGCCCACGCCACGCAGGGCTCTCCCGCTGCCGACGCGGCTATGACCTACCTGCTTTTTGCACTTCAGGACAAGCAGCAGGCAGAGGCCTATCTCGAGCTCTACTGCGATCGCGCCGATGTGCCCATGCAGATTGTTCGTCGCTGGATGTCCATCGTCGCTGCCTCTGAGCTTGCTCGAGGCCGCGCTGACCAGGATGCCGACTTCCTGCTGAGCTGGATCGACGTCGTCGATTACCAGTAGGAAATACAAGGCCTAGCTTCTAGCTAATAAATCCCCCGGCAGCTATATTCAAGCAGCAGCCGGGGGATTATTATTTCTATTTTGAAGATGGCTCCGTCAAGCTCAGCGTGGGAAAACCCAGGCGACGATGGTTCCTTTGTGGCAGGTTATCGAACCGTCTGGATAGTCGAGCTCGTTGGAAATGCCAAGGTCCGATAACAGGGTCGCCTGTTTGTGGTCGAGCTCCCACCTCATTCGATGCTCGGAGACCTCGCACGTGTCTGACAAGGGGACAAAGGAAAAGCGAGCACCCTGGTGATCTCCAAGGCTCCACGCCTGTCCGGCCTTGAGAATGCGGCCCCTCCTTCCATCGTGAATAAGCTCAACTGATCCTTTCCAACGTATCAATCTGCCCATAACGGCAAGAAAATGGTCTGGCAGGCCGCCTTCCAGACATGTTGCGATTATATGGGCTAATCCCCATCTGGTCTCGATGGCCTTGAGAGCAAGATCCAAATCAGTAAAGTCCTTATGAGGGTTATAGCGCTCGACCTCTAAAGGGGCGAGTGGGCAAAAGGAAGGTCCGAGTCCGTTCACCAGGCGCCGGCCCTCCTCTCCAACGGAATCCGCATCACCGCAAAACAGGTCAACCGCGATTCCGGAGGCTAGCAGCATGTCGAGCCCCCGATCTACGGCGACGACTTTATCAACTTGATCGGCAATTCGACACAGAAGGTCGGCCGAGCACTGCTCGGTAGATCCTCCAACAAGCAAAACGTTCATGCGCATCACATGCCAAAAGATATAATTCGGTCGAGCAGCTCATCGCTGAAATCATCGATAAAGATCTCCGAGTTTTCAATGACGTCGTTTCTGCCGCATCGTCCCGCGGGATCATGGATGCCGACGCGCTTGTAGCCTGCGGCCCCGGAGCTTATCAACCCGAATACAGCATCTTCGAAGACCCACACGCTGGATCGCGGAGGAACGGCCTCTCCCAAGTGCTCCATGAGTATTTTGAGTGACAGGTCGTAAACGTCGGCATGCTTCTTTGAGGCCCCCGCCTCGCCTGTGGTGGTGATGTTTGAAAAGTAACACTCAAGGCCATTCGCCTCCAACCCAAGCCTCACAAGCTCAGAAGGAGTCGAAGTTGCTATCGACATGGGAATGTCGGCCGCTTTTGCGGCGTCGAGGAACGCGCGGACGTTTTTGCGCGGTGCGATCATTTTCCGGTACCGCTCCTGCAACATCAAACTCATTTCTTCGAATAAAGCTTTGCCGGAATGTCCAATCCCCCACTCTTTATGGTATGCCTCGCATTCCTCCTCAAGAGCGAGGTGCTCAAATTGAGCGAGGTCTTTGGCAGTGACTTGGATGCCGTATCTCCTGAGAAACTCAGGGCCAAGATCGAGCCACATATCCATAGAGTCCAGAAGGGTCCCGTCGCAGTCAAAGATAAAAGCCCGCGGCGTGCATGCGCCTGAGTTCACGTGGCCCGTCCTTTCATTCGGCAGATAGATAAACATCACATAGTTAATCCATGTTAGCAAAACAACACTCTGTATTTATGCAGGTAGCGTAATGAGTATT
>DBGDZK010000150.1:0-7910 GCA_048373195.1 Collinsella sp. | reverse complement strand
TCGCCCTCAACAAGATCTCCGGCGACAACGGCTTTGGTCGCCTGGACCTGGTCGAGGATCGTCTGGTGGGCCTCAAGAGCCGCGAGTGCTATGAGGTTCCCGGCGCCCTGACACTCATCACCGCCCACAAGGCGCTTGAGGACATTTGCGTCGAGGGCGACCTGCTCAAGACCAAGATCAAGCTCGAGCAGGATTGGGCCACCGCCGTGTACAACGGCCAGTGGTACAGCCCACTCAAAAACGCGCTCGACGCCTTTATGGCCGACACCCAGAAGTTCGTGACCGGCACCGTCCGTCTGAAGTTCTTTAAGGGCAACTGCCATGTCGTCGGCCGCAAGAGCCCCTTCAGCCTCTACGACTACGGTCTGGCTACCTACGACCGCGACACCACGTTTGACGAGAAGGCCAGCGCCGGCTTTATCGAGATCGATACGCTGTCGCTCAAGACGTGGGCAAAGGTCCAGGGTCCCAGCTCCGTCGCCGCCCAGGCCTAGCGCCTCCTTCCCTTGGTATCCGCGCGGCCCATCCGCGTGATACAAAACGGGCGCACGGGGTCCCTACCTTTCGTTATGCTTGCTGACACTTCTTAACATCGGTGGCCCCTACGTTCCGCCCGCATATATGATGCCGCGTCCGCGGCTGATTCCGAGCCCCGCCGGGGTTGTCCGGCGGGGCTCCTTCTATCAATTGGGCGGCTCTGCGCCTATATATATGAGGAGTATCCATTATGTTCAATGCTGTCGCGCATGCCTTACTTGCCCTCGCGCCCGAGTTCGATGCTGCAAAGGTCGAGGATGTTCCTATGAGCCTGAAGGCCTGGATCGATGGTTCGCAAGGCAACATCCGGAGGGGGACGTTGGGCGCCAAGTGCCTGGTGCGTCACTTCTTTGCAAATTAGCTACATGGCCCCGCGCACGGTGGGGAATGTGTAAAACTAGCGGTTGAAAAATCGCTTTAGCGACATGGCGCATTGCTTAGGGCGCTTGTTTTGGTATTTGGAGAAAGGGGACGGTTCCATGGCTCTTTGGGGCGGTCGTTTTGAGGCGGGCGTGGCCGAGGTCACGCAGGAGTTTGGCGCGTCGCTGCCGGTCGATAAACATCTCTATAAGCAGGATATCGCCGGCTCTAAGGCGCATGCCAAGATGCTGGCGGCCCAGGGCATCATCAGTGCCGAGGACGAGCAGGCGATTGCCGAGGGCCTGACCGGAATCGAACAGGATATCGATGCCGGCAACTTCACCTTCGATATCAACGATGAGGACATTCATATGTCCGTCGAGAGCGAGTTGACGCGCCGCATCGGCGAGGCCGGTAAGCGCTTGCATACCGGGCGTTCGCGCAACGACCAGGTGGCGACTGATACGCGTCTGGGCGTCAAGGCGCTGGCCAAGGAGCTCATGGAGGCCAATCTTGAGCTGCGCCATGTGCTGGTGGATGCGGCCAAGAAGTACGACAAGGTGATTCTGCCGGGCTACACGCACATGCAGCATGCTCAGCCCGTGCTGCTGTCGCATCATCTGCTGGCGTATTCCTGGATGTTCGCGCGCGACTTTACACGCTTGAAGGCCGCCTTTGATGCCGCCGACAACTGCCCGCTGGGCGCTGCCGCGCTTGCCGGTACGAGCTATCCGCTCGATCGTCAGATGACGGCTGCCGAACTTGGCTTTGCGGGTGTGATTCCCAACTCGCTCGATGCGGTTTCCGACCGTGATTTCCTGCTCGATCTGCATTATGCCGGCTCCGTCATGGCCATGCACCTGTCGCGTCTTTCCGAGGAGATCGTGCTGTGGTCGAGCTCCGAATTTGGCTTTATCACGCTCTCAGACTCCTACTCCACCGGCTCGTCTATCATGCCGCAGAAGAAGAACCCCGACTTTGCCGAGCTTATCCGCGGCAAGAGTGGCCGAGTCTATGGCAACCTGGTGCAGCTACTCGTGACCATGAAGGGCCTGCCCCTTGCTTATAACAAGGATTTGCAGGAGGACAAGGAGGGCGCTCTTGATACCGCTCACACGCTCATGCAGTGCCTGTCCGTTATGGCCGGAATGATTTCGACCTGGACCGTCAACGAGGATGCCATGGCGCGCGAGTGTGGCGTGGGACACCTTGCCGCTACCGATGTTGCCGATTACCTGGCTAAGCGTGGCCTGCCGTTCCGCGAGGCACACGCCGTGGTGGGCCATCTGGTCCTGATGTGCGAGAAGCGCGGCTGCAATCTTGAGGACCTGCCGTTTGAGGTGTTCCAGGAGGCAAGCCCGCTCTTTGAGCGCGACATTACCGAGGCGCTCGACATCCCGTCGATTGTCGCCGCGCGCACGACCGAGGGCGGTACCGCCCCTGCCGCCGTTGCCGTGCAGCTGCAGCGTGCCGAGGCGCAGCTCGTGGCCGATGAGGGCGTGTTTGGATCGCTGACCAAGGTCGTCGAGATGGGTCACGGGGCAAAGTAAGGGTTTGGCTGAAGCGGTTTTGGCCATTTATTGATAAATCGTTTTCGCTTTACGGGCGTCTGCTGTTGCGGGCGCCCGTATTTTGTTGCTATGGGGGAGGGGCTTGTCGAGAACTTCTGTAGGACCTTTGGGCAGGTTGTGAAGGGGGTGCGTTCACGGGCGACAACCGACCGTCCGCTCGGTTCGATGCGGTTGATGGGCGGTCGGATGGTACTCTAATCGGGCTTCGAAACAGAAGTGACACATATGGAGCGTTTTAATAAATTGCAGCGTTTCAATAAACAGCTTTTTGTTTAACTGCAGCTAAAACTCTGTTACGATGCAGTCCAGGCGGGTGCCGGAATGGGACTTGGGCACGCGCGAACCTACTTGAAAGGCTACCTTATGGCTATCGAGAAGACTTTCATCATGATTAAGCCCGACGCCGTGCGCGACCGCAAGATCGGCGAGATCGTTGCTCGCATTGAGCGCAGCGGCCTTGTCATCGAGCGCATGGAGATGACCACGCTCGAGCGCGCTACCGTCGAGGAGCACTACGCCCATCTGGCCGACAAGCCCTTCTTTGGCGGTCTCTGCGACTTTATGACGAGCGGTCCGGTCGTCAAGATGGTCGTTTCCGGTCTCTCCGCTGTCTCCAAGATGCGCACCCTTATGGGCGCTACTAACCCGCTTGATGCTGCGCCCGGCACCATTCGCGGCGACTTTGCTGTCGATGTCAACGCCAACGTGATTCACGGCTCCGACTGCCTGGAGAACGCCGAGATCGAGATCAAGCGCTTTTTTGGCTAAACCAGCTTTGACTCCTTAAAGCTGTTAGCGTGTGGCTTGGGCGCTGCGGAATTCCATCCGCGGCGCCCTTTTTATTCCAAAATCTATGAAGGGGCCCGCTCGGACTTGAGTTCCGAGCGGGCCCCCGCTGTTAGCTTGTGGCACTGAGTAGTTTAGGCCTCGTCGACGACCTTGAGGCCGCGCGTGTGGTCGATCTCGTTGAGGAGGTTAACGCGACGCTCGTGACGACCGCCCTCAAACTCGGCGTCGAGCCACTCGTCGACAATCATCTTGGCGAGCTCGGAGCCCACGACGCGGGCGCCAAAGGCGAGCACGTTGGTGTTGTTGTGCATGCGCGAGAGCTTGGCGCTGAAGGGCTCGGAGCATACGACGGCGCGAACACCTTCGACCTTGTTGGCGGCCAGGCTGATGCCGACGCCGGTACCGCAGATCAGGATACCCAGGTCGACGTCACCGTTGGCCACGGCCTTACCCACCTTGTAGCCGGCGATGGGGTAATCGAAGCTCTTGGAGGTGTCGGTGCCAAAGTTCACGACCTCGCAGCCGCGCTCCTTCAGGTGCTCGGAGATGATGTTCTTGAGCTCGACGGCGGCGTGGTCGTTACCGATACCGATCTTCATGAGTGGTTCCTCTCTGGTCCGTGCGGCGGAATTGCTAAAGGTTTTACCGCGTTCGACTGCATGATAGCGCGACTTTTGTGTAAACGCTCGGGCGTTTTTTGGGCAAACGCTTTAGCATGCAACAAGACTAGCTTTTCATGTATTAACGCTGTCAGTTTGCGCTTGAACGCCGTCCGCCGGAACTTGGGTTGCGGTTTTTGATGCATTGTTATCAAATAAAAGAGCTAACTATTATCGAGAGCCCAGCCCGTTATACAAGTAGGAGATATCTATGCCTGCCGATTCCATCCGTGATGCCGCGTTTTGCGATGTTTTGAACCGCGAACTTGTCTGTGCACTCGGCTGCACCGAGCCCATTGCCGTTGCCTATGCGGCGGCGCTGGCGAGTCAGACGCTCGGTTGCGAACCCGATCATATGGATGTTGCCTGCTCGGGCAACATCATCAAGAACGTCAAGAGCGTGACCGTGCCCAACTCGGGCGGTATGCACGGTATTGAGGCCGCGGCCGTGCTGGGTGCCGTGGGCGGCGACGCTAAGAGCGCGCTCGAGGTTCTCGAGAGCGTTAACGATGAAGACCGCGCTCGCGTGGCCGAGCTCCTCGCTGACGCCGGCTACTGCGATGTGTCGCTTGTCGAGGGAGTGCCCAACCTCTACATCAAGGTGACTGCGACGGCTGGGGGCCATACCGCGGTCGTCGAGATTACCGACCACCACACCAATGTTACGTGCCATACGCTCGACGGTATTCCGGTGTGCGGCAAGTCGGCGGGGGAGTGTGCCGCCTGCGCCGAGCGCGTCGTGGCCGAGCGTGCGGCAGATAGCGCCGATACGCCCATGTCGATTGAGTCCATCGTCGACTTTATCGAGGACGGTGACATTGAGGACGCCCGCGCTGCCGTTGAGCGTCAGATTGAGCTGAACGGTGCGATCAGTGCCGAGGGCCTGGCGCACGCTTGGGGCGCCGAGGTTGGCCGTACGCTGTTGGGCGCTCGTGCCGATGACGTCGCCTGCCGTGCCCGTGCCCGTGCAGCCGCCGGGTCCGACGCCCGCATGAACGGCTGCGCGCTGCCGGTCGCCATCGTGTGCGGCTCGGGCAATCAGGGCATTACCTGTGCCTTGCCCGTTATGGAGTATGCCGAGTATTTGCGCTGCGACCATGATCGCCTGGTGCGCGCCGTGATGCTGTCTGATCTGATCGCCGTGCATATCAAGAGCTATATTGGTGCGCTCTCGGCGTTTTGCGGTGCTATTTGCGCCGCATGCGGTGCCGGTGCTGCGATTACCTGGCTGTGTGGTGGCACGCGCGAGCAGATTGGCGCGACGGTTTCGAACACGCTCGGTAACGTGGGCGGCATCGTGTGCGATGGCGCCAAGGCAAGCTGTGCCGCCAAGATTTCCGCTGCCGTTGACGCTGCGATTCTGGGCCACGATATGGCCATGCAGGGCCGCGGCTTCCGCGCCGGTGAGGGCCTCATTCAGGATACCGTCGAGCAGACGATCGCCAGCATGGGCTATGTGGGCCGCGTGGGCATGAAAGATACCGACGTCGAGATCCTCAACATCATGATCGGCAAGACTCGAGTTTGTTAGGACAGTACGTCGGCTATTTGGTGTTCGTAGAAGGCTTCTACTACGGCGTTGAAGTCGTGGGCGAAGTCTTCCATGGTTCCGCGCCAGGTGGCTCGGCTGGGCTTGCCTTGGCCCACATAGGCAGTCTGAATGCCGCAGGCGGGGCTGGGGAAGTCGCGCTTGGGGTCGTTGCCCACCATGAGGACCTCGTGCGGCTCGAGCCCCATCACCTGAAGCTGCTCTAGATAGTAGGTGGCATCGGGCTTGCAGCGGGTGGTGTTTCCCATGTGCGTGACGAGCTCAAAGGGGGCGTCGGCCAGGTCGCCCCAACTCATGCGGCACTCGATGGCCCCCTGCGGAAAGCTGGGGTTGGTAAAGAGCGCGCAACGCAGTCCTGCATCCTGTACGGCCTGAAGCGCGGCATGTGCGCCGGGCATGGCGTGGGCGTTGATGACATCGTCGTTCTTGTACGGAAGAACTTCGCGGTCGTAGTAGGTAAACGCCTCGTAGATGAGTGGGTCCGAGAGGCAAATGCCGCACCGGCGCTCAACCTCTTCTTGGTAGAACTCAAGATTGGTGCGATTATCCGTGCCGCTGCGGCGGTTGGCGTTGAGGTCGACCAAGATGGTGCCGAGGCGCGCCATCGTGCCACCGTGGCTGCGGCGACCAATATCCGCGAGCATCGACGAGACATCCTTAAAATAGCGAAGGATGAACGCGTTGAGGTTGATGCTAAGAAGCGTTTCGTCCATATCGAAAACGACTGCTTTGAGCACGCGGGCACCTTTCTCGAAAAATCGTTCCAGAATCGTTGGCTCCGGATACTTTACCTCAAAGGCGTATGGGCAAACTGCTTATCGTCAAGTTGTGGAGGCGGCTGTCCATAAGATTACGAAAAAGTCTCCACACGAGTAAAAAATCGCAGTTCACGCTTGAAATCGAACTCATTTCCCCGTAACCTATACGAACGTGATTGCATAAGCGTCACATTAGTATCTGTCGGCTCCCGAGTGTTCCTAAACGTTGTGTGCTTGTCGCACCCTTCTGTAGGTCCTAGCAATCGGGGCCCCGTAGTTCGAAAGGGGTCCACCTTTGAGTGAGATTCAGAACTCGTCCATTTTCTCTCTTGACGATGTCAATGAGGAGGAGATGAACAACCTCATCGACGGTACGATTACCGACTTTGATGAGGGCGATCTCGTTAACGGCACTGTCGTTAAGATCGAGCATGACGAGGTGCTCGTTGACATCGGATTCAAGTCCGAGGGCGTTATCCCGGTCCGCGAGCTGTCCATCCGCAAGGACGCTAACCCTGCAGACATCGTTGCACTCGGTGATCCCATCGAGGCTCTGGTTCTCCAGAAGGAGGACAAGGACGGTCGTCTGGTCCTGTCCAAGAAGCGTGCCGAGTACGAGCGTGCTTGGAACCGCATCGAGGAGAAGTTCAACTCCGGCGAGAACGTCGAGGGCGAGGTTATCGAGGTTGTCAAGGGCGGCCTGATCCTCGACATCGGCCTGCGTGGCTTCCTGCCCGCATCCCTCGTCGACCTCCGTCGTGTCAAGGACCTCACCTCCTACATGGGCACCCGCATCGAGGCCCGCGTCATCGAGATGGACCGCAACCGCAACAACGTCGTCCTCTCCCGTCGCGTCGTGCTCGAGGAGTCCCGTAAGGCCGAGCGCTCCGAGATTCTGTCCAAGCTCAAGTCTGGCATGCGTCTCCAGGGCACCGTTTCCTCCATCGTCGACTTCGGCGCCTTCGTCGACCTCGGCGGTATCGACGGCCTCATCCACATTTCCGAGCTCTCCTGGAACCACGTCAACCATCCTTCCGAGGTTGTCAAGGTCGGCCAGGAGGTCGAGGTCGAGGTTCTCGACGTCGATCTCAACCGCGAGCGCATCTCCCTGGGTCTCAAGCAGACCACCGAGGATCCGTGGCGCGCACTGGTCAAGAAGTACCCCGTCGGCGCTATCGTCGAGGGCACTGTGACCAAGCTTGTCCCGTTCGGCGCTTTCGTCGACCTGGGCGAGGGCATCGAGGGCCTGGTGCACATCTCCGAGATGGCCAACAAGCACGTCGACCAGCCTTCTCAGGTCACCCACGTGGGCGACAAGGTTCAGGTCAAGGTCATGGAGATCGACCTCGACCGTCGTCGTATCTCCCTGTCCATGAAGTCTGCTGCTGAGACTCTGGGCGTCGAGATCGAGGTTACCCCGCTGCCTTCCGAGAAGAAGGACGAGGAGACCGACGCCGAGTAAATCGGTTTGACGATCACTTGTTTTAAGGGATCCGTCCGCAATGGACGGGTCCCTTTTTGCATTCAAGACTTTAGTCTGCTGGCAGCGCAGCGGCCAGCTTTAAACCACCCGCTACGCGGGTGGAGACAAACGGCTTTACAAAGCCACCCCTCCGACCGATATTGACGATTGTTCAGGCCGTCAAGAATTCGAGTCGAAGGGGTGGTCGCCATGGCCCAGAAGGCC
>DBGDZK010000149.1:0-8454 GCA_048373195.1 Collinsella sp. | reverse complement strand
GGGCAGCGGGGCTCCTCGCCCGAATCCCTAGCCTAGTTCTTCAGCGAGTTCAGCGGCGCCGGGAATCGACCACCGCGGTGGGCAAGCACGGTGCCGGCGTTGGGGTTCACCGGCATGATGGGCGCACGGCCGAACAAGCCACCGTACTCGACGCAGTCGCCCACGCCCTTGCCGATGGCGGGAATCACGCGGACGGCCGTGGTCTTGTTGTTGATGACGCCGATGGCCATCTCGTCGGCGATGATGCCGGCGATGGTCTCGACCGGAGTGTCGCCAGGGATGGCAATCATGTCCAGGCCAACGGAGCACACGCAGGTCATGGCCTCGAGCTTCTCGAGCGAAAGCGCACCGGCCTCGACGGCGGCGATCATGCCGGCATCCTCGGACACGGGGATAAAGGCGCCAGAGAGACCGCCCACGCTGGAACTGGCCATGACGCCGCCCTTCTTGACGGCATCGTTGAGCATGGCGAGCGCGCAGGTCGTGCCGGGGCCACCGCAGGTGCCCACGCCGATGATCTCGAGGATGCGCGCGACGGAGTCGCCGATGGCAGGCGTGGGAGCCAGCGACAGGTCGACAATGCCCTTCTCGACACCCAGGCGATGGGCGGCCTCGCGGCTCATGAGCTCGCCGGCGCGGGTGGTCTTAAAGGCGGTCTGCTTAATCTTTTCGGCGACTTCCATCATCGATGCGGAATCGGGCAGCGTCTCCAGGGCTGCGGCCATAACGCCGGGGCCTGAGACGCCTACGTTGATGACGGCGTCGGCCTCGCCACCGCCGTGGACGGCGCCCGCCATAAACGGGGAGTCCTCGACCATGTTGGCAAAGCAGACAAATTTGGAAGCGCCGACGGAATCCTGGTCGGCCGTGAGCTTGGCGGCATCGATGATGGTCTGGGCGGCCATGAGCACAGCGTCCATGTTGATGCCGGCACGCAGGCTGGCGACGTTGACGCTGGAGCAGACGCGGCTGGTGGTGGCGAGCGCCTGCGGGATGGACTGGATGACGCGGCGGTCGGCGTCGCCGATGCCCTTCTGGACGAGTGCGGAGAAGCCACCCAGGTAGTCGATGCCGAGGGTCTCGGCCGCGCGGTCGAGGGCATGCGCGATGGGGGTGAGGTCCTCATCCTTGCAGCACGCGGCGATCTGCGCCACCGGGGTGACGGAGACGCGCTTGTTGACGATAGGGATGCCGTACTCGCGCTCGAGGTTCTCGGCGGTCTCGACCAGATGCTCAGCCGTGTGCGTCACGTGGTCGTAGATCTTCGTGCACATGCGGTCGAGGTTCTCGTCGCCGCAACCCATGAGCGAAACACCCATGGTGATGGTCCTGATGTCGAGGTTCTGCTCCTCAACCATGCCGCGGGTTTCCGCGATTTCTGCGGGCGTGATCGCCATCCTTGCGCTCCTATCTGCCAAAACGAGCATAGTCTTATCTATTCTAACGTGCCGCACGTGCCAAGTGGCGCATGCGGCACGTTTTGGTGCTCGGTTGTTTCCGTTGTGTTACTGCCCAAAGACCTCTTCGGCGATACGAGCGCTTTCGGCGGCGTCCTTGGCGTAGTAGTCCGCGCCGATCTGCTTGGCGTATTCGGGGGTGAGTACGGCGCCGCCTACGATGATCTTGACGCCCGGCACCTCGGCATGAAGCAGCTTGATGGTCTCTTCCATGGCGACGACCGTGGTAGTCATAAGCGCTGAGAGGCCGACGAGTTTGATGTCGCGCTCCTTGACGGTCTTGAGTACCTCCTGCGGATCGACGTCGCGGCCCAGGTCAAAGACGGTGTAGCCGTAGTTGTCGAGCAGCATTTTGACGATGTTCTTGCCAATATCGTGGATGTCGCCCTTGACGGTGGCCACGCAGATCTTGCCCTTGTCGGCGATCTCGCCGGCGGGCATCAGGCGCTTGATGGTGTCGAAGCCCACGCGTGCGGCCTCGGCCGAGGCCATAAGCTGCGGCAAGAAGAACTTGCCCTGGTCAAAGAGGACGCCAACCTCATCGAGGGCGGGGATAAAGTGATTGTTGATGAGGTCCATGGCGTCGTGGTCTGCCAGCAGACGCTCGGTCTCGGCAGCGATTTCGCCCTTGCGGCCCGAGACGACCATGCGACGAATCGGGTCATCGTTGCCGTCGGTGCCGGGGGCGCTTGCGGCAGGCGCGGCATCACTCGATGCGGCCTGAGCTGCTATCGGGTTTGCGGCGATCTTATACGGATCGGTCCAGCCGGCGTAGCGCTCGATGTATCCGGTCGAGCCCTCGTCCTCAACGCTCAGGACGCGATAGCTGTAGACGGTGTCCATAAAGCGCTTGGAACCCGGGTTCATGATGGGGGCGTCCAGGCCCGCGCCAAAGGCGGCGGCCAAAAAGACCGAACCCAGCAGCGGGCGGGCAGGCAGGCCAAAGCTGATGTTCGACACGCCGAGCGCGCATTTGACGCCCAGACGCTCCTTGCACAGGGACATGGCGCGCAGGATTTGTTCGGCCTGGCGTTGATTGGTCGAGGCGGTCATGACCAGACAGTCGATGAGGATGCGGTCCGGGCCGATACCGTAGCGGGCAGCCTCGGCCACGATGCGCTCGGCGATGGCGAAGCGAGCCTCGGCGGTATCGGGAATGCCGCCTTCGTCGAGCGTGAGGCCGACGACGTTGGTGCCGTAGTGGGCGACCAGCGGGAAGATCTCGTCCATGATCTGCTGTTTGCCATTGACCGAGTTGATGATGGGCTTGCCGGCGTAGCGACGTACGGCGGCCTCGACGGCGGCGGGGTCGGTGGAGTCGATCTGCAGCGGCAGCAGCGTGGAGCCCTGGAGCTGCTCGGTCGCCTGTTGGATGATCTTGACCTCGTCGATCTCGGGCAGGCCCACGTTGACGTCCAGGATGTCGGCGCCCTGTTCCTGCTGGCTGATGCCCTGGCTCACGACGTAGTCCAGGTCGCCGTCGCGCAGGGCCTGCTGCAGGCGCTTTTTGCCGGTGGGATTGATGCGCTCGCCGATGACGGCGATCTTGTGGCCGTCACAGGGAAGGTCCACGACCGTCTGGGCGCTCGTGACCGACATGCTGGGCTTGCGGTGGCGCGGGCTGGGCGTGTGGTTGTCGATAAGCGTGCGCAAGGCCGCCATGTGCGCCGGCGTGGTTCCGCAGCAACCGCCCACGACGCTTACGCCGTCGGCGATCATGCCGGCGACGGCCTTGGCGTATTCGGGGGCCTGGATGTCAAAGACGGTGTTACCGTCGTCGTCCACGTGGGGCAGACCCGCATTGGCCTGCACCATAACGGGCTTGTCGGTAACGGTGAGCATACGTGCGGCGAGCCCTCGGAGCTCGGCCGGTCCCTGGCTGCAGTTAATGCCCAAAACATCGGCGCCGATGGCGTCGAGCGTGATGGCGGCGACCTCGGGACTCGTACCCAGGAAGGTGCGGCCGTCTTCCTCAAAGGTCATGGTGGCAAAGACGGGCAGGTCGGAGTTCTCGCGGCAGGCGAGGACGGCGGCCTTGATCTCGGCAAGGTCGGTCATGGTCTCGATAATAAAGAGGTCCACACCCGCGGCGACGCCGGCGCGCACTTCCTCGGTAAAGAGGTCATAGGCCTCGTCGAAGCTCAGAGTGCCCAAGGGGCGAAGCAGCGCGCCGATGGGACCGATATCGCCGGCGACGTAGTGGGCACCGGCCGCGCGGGCGCAGGCGACAGCGGCGGCAAAGACATCTGCCACGGTGGCAGCACCGTCGAGCTTGTGGGCGTTGGCGCCAAAGGTGTTGGCGGTGATCACGTCGCAGCCAGCCTCGACATATTGACGCTGAATGTCGGTAATGACCTGGGGCTCCTCAAAGTTGAGCAGCTCGGGCAGGGCGCCGGCCTTCATGCCGGCCGCCTGCAGCATGGTGCCCATGCCGCCGTCGAACAGCAGGTGCCCCGTGCCCTCGATGGCGGCGCGCAGGCGATCGTCCTTAATGCGAAGGTCGTCGATCGTGCGTGTCTTGTATGCAGCGCCATTACGGCGTGCGGCATCAACGGGCGCCGCCAGCGCGGCGCCGTCCAGATCATGAGTAATAAGCGGAGTAAACATCGAGGGCTCCTAATGGCTGGAATAGCAGGTGGTGTGGGCGGCGCGGAAGCGGCAGTGCTCGCGCATGCGGCAGATATTGCAGGTTGGGCGGCTCTGGGCGTCGTGGACCTCGCCGTCAAATAGACCGATCACTGCGGTCACGCTCTTGGTGGGCATGAGCAGGCTGGTAGGCGTGACAGTAAGCCCGATGAGCCGCGTGGCGTTGAGTGCAGCCACGATTGAGCGCTGCGCCGTAAGCGGGCAGTCGCCGTAGCCGGGACTGAAGCGCCAGTTGCCGGCAAGCCCATGGACGGCGGCCGCAGCCTTGACCTGCTGGTCCATCTGCTCGACGGCAGCTTCCACATAGGCGGAGCACGCGGCGTCGAGCACGGCTCCCTCTAGGGGTTGCTGGGCTCCCGTGGTGCGCAGACGACGCTCGGCGTCCATGCCGAGGGTGCATGCCATGAGTGCGGCAAAGCGGGCGTCTTTGAGGTGGCGATAGATATCGCGACCGCGCAGCTCAACGTTGGTACCGACCAAGCGAATGCAAGGCTCGCCCTGTTCATCGACGCCCGTGGCATCGATGACAAATATGCGGCGCACGCCACGGGGCTCAATGTCCAGCTCCAGACGCTCAACGACAAGCTCAATACGCTGCGACAGCTCGGGCTCAATCTGCTGACCGCCGTAGCCCAGGTAGCGCAGCATCTCGGCGCGATCGACGCGGGGATGGTAGGCAGCATCGATACGGTAGAGCGCCGGCGACGCAAGGTCGGCCGGCACTTCACCAAAAGCTGTATCGATGTGCGGTTTTTCCATTACCCCAGGCGCTCCATAATGGTTGCGGCGATCGCAGGACGATTCATAGTGTACAGGTGCAGACCGTCAGCACCGTGCTCCTTAAGGTCGCAAAGCTGACGGGCGGCATAATCTACACCGGCTGCCTGCAGGCTCTCGGGGTCGTTCTCGTACTTGGCGAGAATCTTGATGACGGGGGAGGGCAGCGACGCACCGCACATAAAGACCATGCGGCTGATCTGCGACTTGCCCATAAACGGCATGATGCCCGCGGTAATAGGCACGGTGATGCCGGCCTTGTCGGCAAGTTCGCAAAAACGGTAAAAGCACTCGTTATCAAAAAAGAGCTGCGTCACAAAGAAGCTCGCGCCGGCGTCCTGTTTTTGCTTGAGGTGCTCGACCGAGAGGTTGAGATCCTCGCAGGCAATATGGCCCTCGGGGTAGGCTGCGGCGCCCACGCAAAAGCCGGCGTCGACGAGCTCGGGGATGAGGTCGCGGGCGTAGGCGTAGTCGGAGGCGGGCTTGTCGTCCTCGGTCGCGCCGGCAGGGAGATCGCCACGCAGGGCCAGAATGTTTTCAACGCCGGCGGTGCGATACTCGTCGATCTTGGCGGCGATGTCGGCGTGGGTGCGGCCCACGCAGGTGAGGTGTGCCACCGAGGGCGTGTCGAATTCGCTCGAAATCATATGCGCGATGGGGGCGGTGGTGGCACCGTTGCCCGAGCCGCCGGCCGAGCAGGTGACCGAGACAAAGCTCGGCGAAAGCTTGCACAGATTGCCTGCCACTTCGCGAGCCGTGTCGAGGGTGAGCTCGCCCTTGGGCGGGAACATCTCAAACGAAACGGGCGCGGTGCCCTGGGATGCTGCCTGCTTAAAAACCTCGTCGACGCGCATATCGTGCTCCTCTAGATACGTAATAGTGTGATGTGTTGTAAGGATTCTACAGCACCACTGTGTCACGGTGGAGTTTCACTCGTTATTCGGGGATACCAATCAAAGATGCCTTGCTATCGGCTTTCTCTATAACAGAGCGGCTAATCTAGGCACGGACTATAAAGACTGGTATCTGATGCAAAATACCAGTTAATAGAGCTCCATCCCAAATTGACTACCCTTAAACCATGGGGAGAGGTCTGCAATTTATGCAGTTGATTGGCTGTTAAGGGTGGTAATACCGCTGCGATGCGGTAACCTCATTGATTGGTTTCGCGACAGCAACATAACGGTAATGTCGCGGAAACACGGCGAGTCTAAGCTATGACTCGTTCGTTAGTAATCAACACCGCTTCTCACGCGGTGCCGATACGAAGGGAGTTCCGTATGGCCGAACTTACTGACCGCTTCGGGACCATGGTGTTCTCTGAGGAAGTCATGAAGGACTACCTCCCCAAGGACATTTGGAAGCGCCTTGCTGCAACCCTCGAGGGCGGTGAGCCGCTCGACCTGGATGTGGCCAACGCCGTTGCCCATGCCATGAAGGTCTGGGCCATCTCCAAGGGCGCGACGCACTATGCGCACTGGTTCCAGCCGCTTTCGGGCATTACTTCCGAGAAGCACGACAGCTTCCTGGAGCCCAACCACGACGGCACCGCCATTACCAAGTTTACGGGCAAGAACCTCATCCAGGGCGAGCCCGATGCCTCGAGCTTCCCCAACGGCGGCCTGCGTGCTACCTTCGAGGCCCGTGGCTACACCGCTTGGGACCCCACTAGCCCCGCCTTTATCAAGGACGATGTCCTGTGCATCCCCACGGCTTTCTGCTCCTACACGGGCGAGGCCCTGGACAAGAAGACCCCGCTGCTGCGTTCCATGACCGCGCTCTCGCGTGAGTCTAAGCGTGTTTTGGCGCTGTTCGGTAAGACCCCCAAGAAGGTCGTTCCTTCCGTGGGCGACGAGCAGGAGTACTTCCTGATCAAGAAGGACGCCTACCGCAAGCGCAAGGACCTGGTCATTACCGGCCGCACCCTCTTTGGCGCCGCTCCCTGCAAGGGCCAGGAGCTCGAGGAGCACTACTTTGGCGCTATCCGCCCCACCGTCTCGGCCTATATGAAGGATCTGGACGATGAGCTGTGGGCGCTTGGCATTCCCGCCAAGACCAAGCACAACGAGGTTGCTCCCTGCCAGCATGAGCTTGCCCCCGTCTATGGCGAAGTCAACGAGGCCATCGACCAGAATCTGGTCATGATGGAGAAGATGAAGCTCATCGCCTCCCGCCATGACTTGGTCTGCCTGCTGCACGAGAAGCCCTTTGAGGGCATCAATGGTTCGGGCAAGCACAACAACTGGTCGCTTGGCACCGAGTCCGAGAATCTGCTCGATCCGGGCGACACTCCGCTCGACAACCTGCAGTTCATCGTCTTCCTCACCGCGGTGATCGAGGCCGTCGATAACTATCAGGAGCTCCTGCGTGCCTCCGTTGCCTCGGCCGGTAACGACCATCGTCTGGGCGCCAACGAGGCTCCTCCGGCGATTATGTCCATCTTCCTGGGCGACCAGCTTACCGAGGTCGTCGAGAAGATCATCGATGGCAAGGCTTCCGTCCATGCCACGCGCGGCGTGCTCGACTTGGGCGCCGATACTCTGCCCAAGCTGATGCAGGACAACACCGACCGCAACCGCACCTCCCCGTTTGCCTTCACCGGCAATAAGTTCGAGTTCCGTGCCTGCGGCTCCGAGCAGAACGTCTCCGACTCCAACCTGGTGCTCGATGCCGCCGTGGCCAAGTCGCTCAAGTCCTTCGCCGACGCGCTTGAGGGTACGCCCGAGGATGAGTTCCAGGACGCTGCGCTCGAGTACTGCAAGAAGGTCCTGACCGACCACCAGCGCATCCTGTTCTCCGGTGACGGCTACTCCGACGAGTGGCCCGTTGAGGCCGAGAAGCGTGGTCTTGCCAACAACAAGACCACGGCCGACGCCCTGCCCGCCTTTGTTTCCGATAAGGCCATCGCGCTCTTTGAGGAGACGGGCGTCCTGACCAAGGCCGAGGCTCAGTGCCGCTACGATTGCAAGCTCGAGAAGTACAACAAGCTCATGAACATCGAGGCCACCACGATGGTTCGCGAGGCGCGTCGTACCTATCGCCCGGTCATTACCGCCTATGCCACCAAGGTCGCTAAGGGCCTTGAGACTATTCGTGCTGCCGGTGCCGAGGCCGCCATGCAGTGCGAGCAGAACACGCTCAACAAGCTCTGCAACGGTATCACCACCATCAACGACTCCATCAAGGCGCTCGACGCCGTGCATCAGAAGGCTGAGGCCCTCGATGGCCAGGAGCAGGCCAACGTGTACGCGCACGAGGTCGTTCCCGCTATGGATGCGCTGCGTGCCGCCGTGGACGCCATGGAGGAGATCGTGGCAGCCGACTACTGGCCGGTCCCGACCTACGACGACATCCTGTTCTACGTGTAGGGCGTAACTGACATATCGTCACGGTATTGAGCCGGGGTCCGCATCATGCGAGCCCCGGTTTTTGTTTCAAGACTTTAGTCCGCTGGCCGCGCAGCGGCCAGCTTTAAACCACCCGCTACGCGGGTGGAGACAAACGGCTTTACAAAGCCACCCCTCCGACCGATATTGACGATTGTTCAGGCCGTCAAGAATTCGAGTCGAAGGGG
>DBGDZK010000148.1:0-3630 GCA_048373195.1 Collinsella sp. | reverse complement strand
GAAGTAGTCGAACTGGGTCTTCACGTAGGTGAAGCCGTTGATGCGGGCGATGATCTGAGCAGCGTCCTTGCCCAGACCGTTGAGGATGACGCGCAGCGGCTTCTTGCGAGCCTTGTTGGCGTTCAGAGCCAGGCCGATAGCACCCTCAGCGGCAGCGAAGGACTCGTGACCGGCCAGGAAGGCGAAGCACTCGGTGTCGTCGGAGAGCAGCATAGCGCCCAGGTTGCCGTGGCCCAGACCGACCTTGCGGTCCTCGGCGACGGAGCCGGGAACGGTGAAGGCCTGGATGCCCTCGCCGATGATGGCGGCAGCCTCAGAAGCGGACTTGGCGCCACGCTTGACAGCGAGAGCGCAACCGAGGGTGTAGGCCCACTCGGCGTTCTGGAAGGCGATGGACTGGGTGTTGTTGACGATCTCACGCGGGTTGAAGCCCTTGTCGGTGCAGATCTGCAGAGCTTCCTCGAGGGAGGCGATGCCGTTGTCGGCGAGGCACTTGTTGATCTTGTCAGCGCGGCGCTCGTAACCTTCGAACGTAACAGTCATAGTTATTTCCCTCCCTTTCTACTCGTGAACCGGGAACACGCTGGCGACGGAGTGAGTCTCCTCGTCGGTGCGCGGGTCGATGTACTTGGCAGCGTTCTCCCACTGACCATAGTGGCCCATAGCGCCAGCGATGGCCTCCTCGGGGGTCTTGCCGGCCTTGACGGCGTCGGTGAACTTGCCGAGGTTCAGGAACTCGAATGCGATGATCTCGTTCTTGTCGTTGAGAGCCATGCGGGTGACGTAGCCCTGAGCGAGCTCGAGGTAACGAGCGCCCTTGGCCTTGGTGCCGAACATGGTGCCAACCTGAGAGCGAAGGCCCTTGCCGAGGTCGTCGAGGGAGGCGCCCACGGGCAGGCCGCCCTCGGAGAACGCGGTCTGGCTGCGGCCGTAAACGATCTGCAGGAAGATCTCGCGCATAGCAACGTTGATGGCGTCGCAGACGAGGTCGGTGTTGAGGGCCTCGAGGATGGTCTTACCGGGAAGGATCTCGGAAGCCATGGCGGCAGAGTGGGTCATACCCGAGCAGCCGATGGTCTCAACGAGGGCCTCCTCGATGATGCCGTCCTTGACGTTCAGCGTGAGCTTGCAGGCGCCCTGCTGAGGTGCGCACCAACCCACACCGTGCGTAAGACCGGAGATGTCGGAAATCTCCTTAGCCTGGACCCACTTGCCCTCCTCGGGGATGGGTGCGGGGCCGTGGTATGCACCCTTGGCAACGGGGCACATGTTCTCCACTTCCTGTGAGTACTGCATGCCTCTCCTCTCTATCGTGTTGGCGTCCCGTCTGGGGGCCGTGGCTGGCGATTGCCGGGCGACCCTTCGAAAGGGACATGACATGCAGCCCCTATAATACCGCGAAATGCACGGAATATTCGGCGAACGGCTCAGTTTTCGTAGCGAGATGCGCGGAACTTTCAATTGAAACGGTTTAACTCTATATTCTGTGGTCGTGCACTTCCGTAGAGGGGGTCCGTCTTGGGCAAGCTTTTGGTCAGCTTTTGTAAGCGTTGCAGGGGTTGACCTGTTGCAACGGTGCCGTTCGCCGCCTGTTTACTGCCTTTGGCCGCGCGAGCGAATTGTTTTGCGTGAATGTTTTGATGGCACGCTTCAATCGTGCTGTATTGGATGGCAAGCAGATCCCGGCGAAGGGAGCGCCATGCAGCGCGTTTGGAGAACGGTTACCGGCTTTTACCATGTCTGTGCCCGCGGTACGGGCAAGCAGCTCATCTTTGAGGGCGATGAAGACCGGTGGGAGTTCTTGGAGCTGATGCGTGAGTGCTGCCGCAAGGCGGGCGTGACGGTTATCGCCTGGTGCCTTATGGGCAATCACGTGCGTCTGGTGCTTGCAGATTACGAGGACGCGATGAGCGCGGCGATGCACCGGCTGCTTTTGACGTACGCGCGGCGGTTCAATAAACGCACGGGGCGCACAGGGCATCTGTTCCAGAACCGTTTTGACCGGCGCTCGCTCGATACCGACTGGCAGGTGATGGAGGCTATTCGCTCCGTTCACGCCGATCCGCAGGAGGCGGGCATCAGTCTCATTGAGCGTTATCCCTGGAGCAGCTTTCCGGAGCATTTGTGCGCTTACGACGGTGACGCGGCCGATGTCGCGAGGGGATTTTCTGATCCTTCTTGCGTGCTTGAGCTTTTTGGTTCTGCCGAGGGCTTTATTGCCTATTCGCTTTCGACGCCCGACGGCGGCGAACCGGCGCTGCGCGATATGAAAGAGACAGAGTGGGAACGCCACGCCTTTGCCGACAAGATGGCGAAGAGCCTCGGGGTTCCGCTCAATGTGGTTAAAACTGCACCGCCGGCGCAGCGCGATACCGTTATTGTTGGATTGAGCAATGCCGGCCTTACGGTGCGCCAGATTGAGCGGTATACCGGGATTGGCAAAAGTACCGTCTCTCGTATCGTGCGCGCCCGCGCGCGAACGGCGATGCGGGCTGGCGGAAACGTGATGTAAGGTCGCCTGTTCACCGCAGTTGGGGTCGTCCATACGCCGCAACCAGCGTTCAAAAGCTTGGTACGGTAACTGCACTTCTTAATATGCATAGAACAATCGTCATCTTGCATAAAATAACAGCTCAGTCCGGGTTTGCCCGTGCCTACCCCCGTCTGCGCCGTGCAAAAAACGGAGTTTTCAGCATCGTGGTGCTGTCGGCACTGCCGCAATCTTGCAACATACGGGTCCCGAAGCTATTTATGCCTTCCGATCCGCCTCCGAAGCGCATGTATGTGATCCCTGAGACCGCGATGCTTGTTCTAAAACACAATATATATGCGCCTGGAGACGTTGATTAACGCTTTCGATGCGTATACATACAGCTTGGCGTGCTGAATACTCGCAAAAATGCACGTCGCACCCTATGGGACCCGTCTGCGGCAGGCGCGAAGCGAGTCGGAGCTCAGCAGAACGGGGCTTGGCGCATTGCTTGGCGGGCCCGGGGCCCTGCCGCAGGCCTTTGGTGCTGTGTAAAACGCCCGTGTTCGCGTCTGGCCGTGTGGTAAATGACAGACGGGGCGCCGGGCGCGCTGATTTTGTGTGTTCGTGCTCATTAGGAAAACAGAGCCGCCCGTATTGGGCGGCTCGGCAATCAAAAACCTTGGATTCGGAGCATACGCTACTGGTTAGCTTGCCCCTCGAGCATGCCGTCGAGGGTGCGCCAGGCGAGCTCGGCGCATTTGACGCGGGCGGGCATGTGCGAGATGTCCTGGAGCTGGGCAGCCTCGTCTAGGTCTTCCAGGTCTTCCTCGGAGAGCTGTTCGCCGCGGATCCTGGCGAGGAAGAGCCCCGCCAGGCGGCGCGCCTCCTCGACCGTCTCGCCGGTGATGAGGTCGGCCATGATGTCGGCGCTGGCCTGGCTGATGGCGCAGCCATGACCGGTAAAGGAGGCCTCCTCGATCACGCCGTTCTCGACGCGCAGCTGCAAGGTGAGTTCGTCACCGCAGCTGGGGTTGATGCCGTCGTGCTCGTGCGTGGGAGCGTCCATCTCGTACTTATAGTCGGAGTGCGAGTTGTGCTCCATAAATGTGGTGGAGGTGTACAGATTACCCATTGAACGTGCTCCAAACGTGATGCAG
>DBGDZK010000147.1:0-6004 GCA_048373195.1 Collinsella sp. | reverse complement strand
ATGCTTTCGCGTCGTCGTTTTCTGCAACTTGTCGCGTCTTCAATTGTCGCCTTAGCCGCACGTCCGAAAGAGGTTTTTGCTTCGACGGGCAATATTGATGGTGAGCAGATACAATTTACTTCTGAAATTGCGCAAGAGCTTGCCGATAAATATATAAAGGGACTCCTCGGCTATTCGTATACGCCTTCTGACCCTATTCCTTTTGTAGATGTTGATGGGTCCCCGCTTGGTTACATTGTTCCGGTTGTGACATCCAATAGAGCCGCGGGCTATTTGGTTTTAGATGCTTCAGATGATGAAATACTTACGGGATGTCGTTTTGGAGACGGCTTAGTCAGCCCTATGGATCGGGGAGGAGATCTTGGTGTCGAGTCTTATTCTTTCAATAACCCAGTCGTAATGATCAATCCATTCGAATTCGGCGTGCAATCTTTGGACGGTTCAATAACAACAAATTGCGGAAGAACAATCCCGGCTGTTTCCATAGAAGGACGGCCTGTCGTTTTATCGAATAAACCTTCAAGCTGGAACGATGTTGTAATTTACGCAACTCAAATGCAGGATTACACAGTATCTGGATTTCGTTCCATTTCTCAGTTTATGTCATATGATGAAAGCGAGATTAAGAGGCTTACCGCCCACTATGCTTGTATGGTGACAGCTTTTTCGAACGTTGCGGAACTGTATGGCATTGCCAATTTATATAGCGACCCTTCGCAATATATGCAGATATGGAATTACACCAATACCCATGCTCTTTCCGATGAAGAACAGACTGTTCCCGGCGTTGTTTTGGGTGGAACGCCGATATCAACCTGTGCAACGGGGTTTACAAATTACTGCGCAAGCAGAGGAAGTACTCTTATCGCCCGCACTGTCTCCTCTCCGGCTATCGCGAGCATTCAAAATGAGATTAACTCTAATAGACCGAATGTTTTACATGCGAGTTTGTACAACGGATCAGCCCATTCTGTAACAGCGGAGGCTTACGCCACACTTACTGGTAAGAAAACTGGAGAGACAAGGCAGATGATTGGCATAGCGGACGGCTGGAATTCATCTTTATCCTTCCTGAAGTATGATCAGAGCTATTATGCGTGGACTTATGGAACGACTTTTTCGAAGTAGGGCGATTCGTCTAGCCCTGTCTTTGGTGCTGATGGCTTCATTGGTGGGCTGTTCAACAAAGGAAGAGATATCGCGCGGAGGTTCCGGAGAAGTGACTGCGACAGACTCAGGTTCATTAGAAATAGCTGGCGGGCATGCCGATGTGATGTTACAAGGAAAAGGCGTGCTTAGGTCGATTGATGCTGAAGACGCTGTCTGCTCAATAGAGGATTTGAAGACAGGTGAAACTGCACCGTACCGAGTCTCAGATAATGCTGCGAATATGATTGAGTCGATACCGACTGGAGCGCAGGTTTCTTTTAGATACTTTGCTCCGCAACTTGAGGATGAGCTTGCTTCTCTGGTGTCTATATGCACCGATGACAACTAAAAGGCCTGAATTCAAAAGGCCTCGGATGGTCAATTGGCTATCCGAGGCCTTTTTTACTCGACCGGGGCTTCGACCTTGTCGATGGCCCAGGCGGCTCCGAGACCGCCGGTGGTGTTGCGGCGGATGCGCACGGTAACCACGCGGCGCTCGCCGGCCTGCGTGTAGCACAGGGGGAAGCTTGCGCGGTTTCGCGCGGCCTCGATGGTACCGCGCTCGCGGGCGATCCAGTAGTACTCGCCGACAATGCCGAGCGTGTCGGCGCCGTAGGGGAGATAGGTCGACAACTGGTGCAGAAGCGGGCCGGGGCAGAAGACCTCGGTTGCGAAATCGACGGGGAAGTCCTCGGGGATGGTCGGTGCTGCGGGTGCGGGGGCTGGGGCCGCTGCGGGTGCCGAAGCCGGTGCCGGTGCGGGAATTTGTTTGCAAGCAGAGGTGGGCACGGATTTGATGACGGGTGCGGGCTCCGGCGTCGCTTCCGGCTTGATCGTGGAATCTGCGGGCTCCACGGTGGCGGGCGCGTCTGCAGCTGCAGTTTCAACCTCAACCTGCGTCGCGTTCTCGTCCTCGACGCTCGACTTTGCCTCGACCGGAGTGGACGCCATGGTGGTGATGCCGGCGTTGGCGTTCTCGGGGTCATAGACGACCGTGAGTGAGATAGCAGGCTGCGGTGCCTCGGGCTCCGATTCCACCTCGGTAGCGTCCTGTTCTGCGGGCCCTTCGGGCTGATCGTCCTCAGCCTCGTCGCCAAAGGCATCGCTGTTTTGGAGCGCAGGCGCCTCAGGTTGGCTAGCGGCTTCTTCGGGTGTCGGCTTGGGAGCCTCGTTGAGCTCCGTAGTGGCTTCCTGCTTGGATATGACTTCGGGATCGGTCGTGGCGGTGATTTCGGTTTCGGCTTCTGCCGTTACCTCAATAGCGACTTCGATCTCGGGCTCGGGCTCGGGCTCCGGAGCGACTTCGGCCACGGGCTCGGGCTCGGGACGCTTAACGTGCTTGGGACGCACAGCCTTGAGGTCCTTCTCACCGCGCTTTTTCTTTTTGTAGGACTGCTTGGCTCCCTTGGCTGCCTTGGGCTTGTCCTCGCCCTTGGCAAGGGCGGCATCCCAGGCCTCGTTGGCGATGACGGTGGCATACAGGCGGCCGCCCTTAAAGACGGTGAGCTTAACGCAGTCGTTGAGCTCCTCGAGCAGCTCGCGCGTGGACTCGAAGCCCAGGTCATAAGCGGTCATGTCGCCAGCGGCGAGCGCCTCCTCGACCTGCGTCATAAATGTTTGCTTGCTGCATCCAATCGCATCGCGCAGCAGGCGATACAGATAGATGTGGTTGCCCAGCGAAAGCGTGGGCCTAACTATTGTCTTGCTCATGGCAAATCTCCTCTTTACACATGTAAAGCATCTTACCATCGTATGGCGTTCGCCATGGCGGCGCCCAAGGCAAACGGGCGCGAACCGCTTTCGATTCGCGCCCGTTGTATAGGTCGGTTATCTATGAGAGGCAAATGTGCTTAGTTGCCCGATGCCGTGCCTTGGCTCGAGTTGTCAGATGCCGTGCCGGACGCGGTTCCGCTCGAGCTGTTGGTGTTGCTACTGTCTGCTGCACCCGTTCCCGACGTGGTGTCGCTCGTCTGGCCTCCCGTGTTCGGCTGTGAACCGTCAGTCGTTTGGCTTGAGTCGGTCGTGTCGGACGGCGTGCCACTGTTGGCCGTAGAGGAATCGGTGTCCTGCGATTGGTTTTGGGTGTTCGAGGACGAATCGGCAGAGGTAGAACTGTCTTGCGTGCCGTCCGTCTGTGCCTGCTGATCTTGCGACTGGGTGTTGCCATTTGCATCGCTCTCGATCGTGCGCGACGAAAGGATTGACTCGGGACGCTCGCCCAGACCCTCACCGGCCGTAGTGATAAGGATGGCGCCAGCGCAGGCAATGACTGCGACGATGGCGATGGCGATCGAGAAGACGATGACCTTCTTTTGCGTCTGGCTGCGCTCTGCCGCGGCCTTGGCGCGTAGGCTGTTAGGGGCGACGCGCGCCGTGGTCGCGCGTCCCGCAACCTGGCGCATTTCCTGCGTGGTCGCGGCGCCACCTAGGTGCTCCTCGACATCGGGCTCAACGGGCTCGTAGGCGCCGGCAGGGTAGTCGACAGCGGCATGCGTGCCCTTGATTGCTTCGGCGCTGGCAGAGATAAAGTGGCGGTAGACCTGCGAGGACACAACGGTGATGACCGAGCTCACGGCGGCGCCGATCACCGATCCGGCGATACCGATCTTGGAGGCAAGCGCGACGCTCGTGGCAGCAGCTGCGGCGCCGGCGATGATCTGGGGAATGGAAATGTCATCGAACAGGCCCTTTTTGGGCGCGATGGCCATGGTCTGTCCGATGGAATGGTTCTCGTGCACGCCGTTGTTGAGCGATGCCGGCGTCATGACGCGCGTGCGCGGCGCGTCGGTGTACTTGGTTGTCATACGGGGTCCTCCCGGCGTAAATCTGCTTCGTTTCGTGTAGCCATCAGGGTACCCACCAGATGTGAATCGTACGTGACATTTAACAGATACCATCAACTCATCAAGGGGGGGGGCTTGCTGTCTTTGGTGCAATAGCTTGATGCTAAACTGGATTTACGATTGCGAGGTGGTTTACGTGATGTACCCGTATATGACATTCGAAGACGGTACCGAGGTCGTTCATTCTGACCTGATTGCAGATGAGGATATCGAAAAGGTTGTCGTGCATTTTGAACGACCGACGGCAGAGGGCTTCGACTCCGCTCGCTGTGAGTTGCCTTCCTGTTCGTGGACTGACTGGGAAGGGCATTTTACTCAGAGTGAAAAACGAGCTTTCGAAGAGTGTTTGAGCAAATCATTTAGATTAGTTCGAGTTTAGTTCGAATAAAGAAGCCGAATGCGATGACCTAAAGCGTATGCATTTTTAGTATTAGATGCGTATGAAATGGAGGATGTGAATGGATGAGCTAATGGACTTTAAAAAACGATTTCTCAAGAATGGCGAGCTGGTTTCAATTCCAAAAAAGGAAAGCTATAAAAGAATCATGCTGCTATGGGCCGTCTCTTTCTTTGAATTAAATACAAGTTATACGGAGCTTCAGGTTAATCGTGTGCTGTCACAGCTCTATCCTGATTATGCCGTGTTGAGGCGGTACTTGGTTGATTATGGATTCCTATTAAGGGATGAACGAGGCCTGAAATACGAGGTTAATCGTGATGTTCACGGTATTGAGAGCTAGCCATCCGGTTCGGGTCCTATATATTGCTAGAGGGATAAGCGAAATAGGCAATTGGTGTGCGAATATTGCTTTGCCAATGCTGATTTACGAGGTAACTCACGATGTTTCTGCAACTGCTTTGATGGTCTGCTGCAGATTTGCCCCCTCTCTGTTTTCAGTTTCGCTCGCGCAGCTGCCTCAGAAGATGGGTATCGGGACACTGCAGGCCATGAGATTGGCAGACTTAATTCGCGCGGGATTATTCGTTTGCTATATTTTTGTTGATAGTAAATGGAGTATGTTTGCTATTACGTGCGCGGTATCGCTTTGCCGAACGGTTGAAATGCCCTGCTTTTACTCGTTGTTAAGAGCCAATACGAATAGTATCAATCGCGACGTAATTAATAATTCGTTTGGGTTTCTGCAGAATTTGATGATGGTTCTGGGGCCAGTTGCCGGCGGTTTTGTTGTCGCTCAATTTGGGGCGGAGGCTGTTCTTGCATTAGACGCGCTTTCTTTTGCCGCGTCGTTCTGGTTGCTGCGAGATGTTCCGTCGGTTATCGAGGTTAATGATAAAGAGGGGATAAGCAAAAATGAAAAAAACAGGACTGCATTTAGTGATCTTAGCGCGAAGCACTTGGCAATTGGTTTCCTATTAATCGATATTTCTAGTGGCGTGGCATTCGGCTCTCTGAATTCTCTTTTGCCAGCTATAGCGCAATTGCAATTTGACTCGTCATCGATACAATACGGATTCCTTCAGAGTAGTCTTACAATCGGACTGTTGTTCGGAAATACAATATATGGTCGTTTAATTAGTGGTTCCGATTGCGTTAAATCATATTGTTTTGTGACGTATCTTGCGCTCGGTGCGTATCTGGCGTTTGGCTATCGCTATGCGTCTGGGATATCGTTTATTTTCCTTTTTATCGTCGGTGCCGGAAACGCCATTCAAGATGTGCTTCTCATAACATCGCTGCAGGATTTGGCGAGAGACGAATCTGAATCGATAAGCCTGTTTTCAATTAGGGAGTCTTTGCAATCGGTTGCTGTTGTTATTTCAACACTCCTTGTTTCGCTGTTCACGAGCATCGCGATGTTCTCAATTCTCGTTACAGGACTTGGTGTATTTTCAATTATGATGGTAGCTGCGTTTCAATTGAATTATTTGCGAAAGATGTGACGTTGATATGCCTAAAACGCTTTTAGTATTTCCCCCAGGATGGAGTCCAGTGGGGCCGTATCTTGCCTTGCCTGTTTTGAAGTCATATCTTCAAGAGGTTGAACAATATA
>DBGDZK010000146.1:0-10478 GCA_048373195.1 Collinsella sp. | reverse complement strand
TGCGGAACTCGCGATAAACTTAACCCCCACACCCCTCACGCGGCGGGCAACCGTCGTTGGGCTTATCACTGACACGAATAAACCGCTTGCATATCGTCTGCTGGCTTGGCACGGTACAATACTTGCAGCTTTAATTCATGAATTAGTGGAGTTATTGATGGCAGAATCTCGTGCGGAGCGTAAGGCTCGTCGTGCTTTGATCGAGGCGGCTGAGGGGTCAGAGGAGAAAAAATCTTCTAAGAAATCCAAGTCGTCTCAGGACGCGAAGGGTAAGTCGGCCAAGGGCAAGGCTAAGGCCAAGCGTCCCGGCTCTCGTCGGAACGACGATAAGGCATCTCAGACTCGCTCCAAGCGCCCGTATAAGAATCCGGTTCCGTCTGCGCGCAAGGCCGTTGATCCCAAGTCTCCTTGTTCCATCATGAAAGCTTGCGGTGGGTGTACGGCGCTCAATCGTCCTTATAAGAAGCAGTTGGCAGCCAAGCAGGCCGCCATGGAGGAGCTTTTTGCTACCCTTTGTGAGCGCGAGGGCATTAGCGTCGACCCCATTCGCGGTATGGGCGTCACCCTGGGCGACCCGGGCAAATATCCTGCGCCGCGCGGTTTTCGCCATAAGGCCGCCACTCCCTTTGCCCCCGGCAAAGAAGGCACTGTCCGGTGCGGTTTCTTTGAGCGCGGCACGCACAAGATCGTTGCCGTACCCGAATGCCCCGTCGAGGCACCGGGCGCCCGTCAGATTCTCAACGGCATCGCGCGCGAAGCTGAGCGGCTGCATATTCCCGCCTTTAATGAGGACAAGCATCTTGGTTTGCTTCGCTATGCCGTCGTCCGCTGCGGTTGGCGTACCGACCAGGTCATGGTCACGCTCGTGACCGCTCAGCGCGACTTGCCGCATGCGCAGGAGTTCTTTGAGGCTGTCGCCGCACTCAATCCGCACATCGTCACCGTCGCCCAAAACATCAACGGACGTCCCGGCAACGCCATCCTCGGCGAGGAAACCCGCATTGTATATGGCGCCGAGTGCATGCGCGACCAGCTGCTCGGCTGCGAGTTCGATATCTCCCCCACCGCGTTCTACCAGACCAACCCGCAGCAGACCGAGCTGCTCTATCAGCTCGCTATCGACGGCATGGATTTGCACCAGGGCGATGTGCTCATGGATGCTTACTGCGGTAGCGGTACCATCGGTCTTTGCGCAGCTAAAGATGCCCAGAACAAGGGGATCGGCATCATACTGCTCGGCGTGGAGCGCAACCCGGCGGGCATTGCCGACGCACGCCGCAATGCCGAGCTCAACGGTCTTACCCGCAGCGCCTGGTTTATGGCCGACGATGCCACCGATTACATCCTAGATGCCGCCGACAACAACGAGCGCGTCGACGTCCTTTCCATCGACCCGCCGCGCGCCGGCTCCACCCCCGAGTTCCTCGAAGCTGCCTGCGCACTTAAGCCGCGCCGCATCACCTATATCAGCTGCAACCCCGTGACCCAAGAGCGCGACCTGCACCAGCTCCTCGACGGAGGCTATCGCCTGCTCAAGATCACGCCCGTCGACATGTTCCCCCACACCGACCACACCGAAACCGTAGCGGTCCTCGAACGCCGCTAATTGTCCGGCACAAGAAAGGGGGCGGCCCGCCTGGACCGCCCCCTTCGCTTGGTTTATAAACTCAGCTACATCCCCTTGCGCAGGTCGCACACGCCGGCTGCAGCCATCTCGCGCAGCAGCGTCTCGCGGTCGCGCGTCACGATCAGGTCCAGCGGGAAGTGAATCTCGTCGAGCATCTTACGCGCCTGGTCGAGCTTGCCAATTGCCATGCCAATGTGCGCATCGGTCGAAACGCCAATGCCCACGCCCAGCTCGGCGCAGCGCTCGGCGATCTTGCGGCATACGGCCCAATGCTCAGTGTCGACACCGTGTTCAAGACTATGGTTGTTGATCTCAATAATCTTGTGCTTGGCCTTAGCTGCCAACAGCACCTCGTCGATATCGAACGGCACACCCGAACGCCCCGTGTGGCCCAGCATGAACACCTTGGGGTGCTCCAGGGCATTGATATACATCTCGGTCGTCTGGGCCAGCGTCGCGCCCTCAGCAATCTGCGGATTATGCACGCTTGCAACCAAATAATCCAAATTACGCGTAACCAAATCGAACAGTGAATGCTGACGGCTGTACGAATCGCCGGCGATATCGAGCGTGACAGGAGTGTCCTCGCCAAACAGGCTTCCGTCCAGCGAAACGATATCGGCCTCGGCACCACGCAGCACCAGCACGCCGCTCCAAATGCGCGGCCAGATATCCTGGTTGATAAAGAACTGGTAACTGCGCAGGTCATTGGGGCAAGCCGTAACCATAGAGCTCAAATGGTCGGCAGATCCGAGCACCTGCAGACCACGCTCTGCCGCCCAGTACACATTCTCCTCAATGGTCGAATATGCATGCGCAGAGAACATCGTATGGGTATGAATGTCACAAGAAAGCAGGTAGGGCATCAGGTCTCCTTATCTGGCACGGCCGTCGCTTATATTCATTGTACGCATAGCCTTCGATAGTCGTAAAACCACTCCATCCCAAAGACACAACGTCCATGACAACGGGGTCTGGCTTAACACCAAACCCCGTTTCACGTAAAACATTGTAGGCAGAGCGCTTTACTTTTAACGATACTCGTCCGCCAACTGTTTCCAAGCGGGTAGCGAATTGATAATCGTTTCGTAACTCACGCAATAGCCCAGGCGGAACCAACCCGGCATACCAAAGCTGTCCGAGGGAACCGCAAGCAACTCATACTTCTTTGCACGCTCGCAAAACGCATTCGCATCGGGTTCCAGCGCCTTCACCCATAGGTAGAACGCGCCATCCGGCTCAACATAGGTGTAGCCATACTCCGCTAGTGCGTCGGTAAGCGCGGTGCGGTTACGTGCATAGGCCTCAACGTCACTCGGCTCATCGATGCAGTCGATAATTACGCGCTGAAAGAGCGCCGGCGCGCACACGAAGCCCAGCGTACGGGCAGCACCCGCAACAGCCGGCATCAGACGGGCAGCCTGCGGATTGGTGTTGGGAACCAAGATCCAACCCACGCGCTCACCAGGCAGCGACAGCGACTTGGAATACGAGTAGCACACGATGGTGTGCTCGTAGATCGAGGGCACCCAAGGCACCTCGGCACCGTACACGATCTCGCGGTACGGCTCATCCGAGATGAGCATAATCGGATTCTCGGAATCGCGCTGAGCGTTGGCCTCGCGCAGAACATTGGCCAGTCGCGTCAACGTGTCGCATGTATATACGGCACCGGTCGGATTGTTGGGAGAGTCGATGATGACGGCCGCCGTCTTATCGCTGATCGCCTTGAGCACGTTGTCCACGCTCAGCTGGAACGTATCTTCATCGGCGAGCGCCTCAACACACGTACAGCCGGCCTTCTCAATCCAAACGCGATACTCCGGAAAGTACGGGGCGATAACAATAACCTCGTCGCCCGGATTCGTAACGGCGTTGAGCGCGCAGGTGAGCGAAGCCGCGGCACCCACCGTCATAAAGACGTCTTTGCCCTCATAGCTCGTGCCAAAGCGGCGGTTGAGCGATTCGGCGACGGCTGCTCGACATTGCGGCAGGCCCGGAGCGGGGGTGTAGCCGTGCAACTGGTCACTCGGCAGCTCCAGGGCCTTCTTAATCGACTCAGCCACAGCAGCGGGCGCCGGAACGCTCGGATTGCCCAGCGAAAAATCGAATACGTTTTCCGCACCGATCTGCACCTTGCGCTCAAGGCCATAGCTAAAAATCTCACGGATGATGGAGCTTTCCGCACCGCGAGCATACATAGTTTCGTTGATCATCTGTTCCCCTTTCGCATAGGCGCTATTGTACGCTTTAGCCGAGCAAAGTGCCGCAGCAATGTTGATTGGGGACAGACTTAAATGCGTGAAAACGCTCATTTAAGTCTGTCCCCAATCAACAGACGGCCCCATATCGCTCAAAAGAAAAAGCCTCCGCAGGTTTCCCCGCAGAGGCTTTCGCCACAAAGGCTATTTGTCGGCGTCGGTGTCGGCACCGGCATTGACGGCACAGTCATCGCCGGCATCATCGGATGCGGCTTCGGCATCCTCCTGCATGGCCGCCTGCGCAAATGCCGCGGCATCGGCCGCCAGCTCCTCCTCGCTCATACGAGGCGCACGCTTCTTGGTCGGCATGCCGGCCGCCTTGGCATTGCGCTCCTCCTTGGCCGCCAGGATATCGCCCTCGCGCTCAAGGTAGGCGTCCCACTCGTTGTCGAGCAGGGCATTCACGGCGTCGCCTTCGACGGTCTCGCGCTCAAGCAGCACCTTGGCCATCAAATCGAGCTGGTCGCGACGGGCATCCAAAATCTCGACCGCACGACGATGGGCCTCACGCATAATGCGCTGGACCTCGATGTCGATGCGGCGCGCCGTCTCCTCGGAGTAATCCTGGTGATCGGCGTAGTCGCGGCCCAGGAATACCTGATGCTGCGCCTCACCAAACACCTGCGTTCCAAGCTCCTCGCTCATGCCCAGGCGCGTGACCATCTCGCGCGCCATCTTGGTCGCGCGCTCCAGATCGTTGCTCGCGCCCGACGTGATGTCGTCGCACATGAGTTCCTCGGCAACGCGACCGCCCAAGAACACGGCAAGCTCGTCGAGCATCTCGTTCTTGGTCTTGAGGAAGTGGTCCTCCTGCGGAAGCTGCAGCGTGTAGCCCAGCGCCTGGCCGCGGCTGACGATCGAGATCTTGTGAACCGGATCGGAGTGCTCCAGGATGTGACCCACCAGGGCATGGCCGCTCTCGTGGTAGGCGATCGTGGTGCGCTCGGCCTCGGTCATCACGCGACCCTTGCGCTGCGGACCGGCAATCACGCGCTCCATCGATTCCTCGACCTCGTCCATCGAGATCACGGAACGATGGCGGCGGGCAGCCAGCAGCGCAGACTCGTTGAGCAGATTTGCCAGATCGGCGCCGGTGAAGCCAACGGTCATCTGGGCGAGCTTCTCAAACTTCACGTCCTCGTCCATCGGCTTGTTCTCGGCATGCACGCGCAAGATCTGCTCGCGGCCCTTCACATCCGGACGGTCAACCGTAACCTGACGGTCAAAACGACCGGGGCGCAGCAACGCCGGATCCAGGATGTCAGGACGGTTGGTTGCAGCGATCAGGATGACCGACTCGCTCTCCTCAAAACCGTCCATCTCGACCAGCAGCTGGTTGAGCGTCTGCTCGCGCTCGTCGTGACCGCCGCCCAAGCCAGCTCCGCGCTGACGTCCCACGGCATCGATCTCATCGATGAAGATGATCGACGGGGCCTGGGACTTGGCCTCCTTAAAGAGGTCACGCACACGGCTGGCGCCGACACCTACGAACATCTCGACAAAGTCGGAACCCGAGATGCTAAAGAACGGCACGCCCGCCTCGCCGGCAACGGCCTTGGCCAGCAGCGTTTTACCGGTGCCCGGAGGGCCAACCAGCAACACGCCACGCGGGATCTTGGCGCCCAGCTTGCGATAGCGATCCGGATCGCTCAAAAAGTCACGGATCTCCTCGACTGCCTCGTCCACGCCGGCAACGTCTTCAAACTTGACCTTGGGGCGTGTGGCCTCGTTGGTCTTGGCGTTGGTCTTGCCAAACTGCATGTTCCTGTTGTTGGCGCCCATCATCTGGCGCATAAAGTAGAACATGATGGCGATAAGGGCGATCGTCGGAAGCACACTCATCGCCAAGTCGCCCCAAAAATCGGGATCGTTGGTGTTGACGATGTACTTGGTATCGGGATGCTCCGCCATGAGCTCGGCAAGCGAATCGGAGCCGACATAGGTCGAGGAGAAGCTCTTGAGCTCGCTCGTATCGCCCTTGTCCTTCTTCGTCTTCCAGTAATGACCCGTCACGCTTCCGTCTTGAACCGTATAGGTCAGATCTTCGACGCGATCCTGCTTGATGGCGCTCACCATCTCGCTCGTCGCGAGCTTAACGGTATTGCTGGAATTGGCAAAGCCGGAGCCCATGTTAAAGAAGGCGTAGCCCAGAAGCGCGCAAGCCAAAATAAAATACAGCCAGCCCGTACGCGTGGGCTTCTTGCCTCCGGGCATCCCCGGGATCTTAGGCTCCCGGGGAGTCTGGGAATTGTTATCGTTATGGTCGTCGGGCATCTTACGAATAAACCTCCGGTTTCAAAATGCCCAGATACGGAAGGTTACGATAGCGCTCGGCATAGTCGAGGCCGTAGCCCACCACAAAGGCATCGGGGCAATGGGTTCCAACATACTTGGGCGTGATGGCCGAGACGCGGTCCTCAACGCCCTTCCACAGGAAGGCGGCGACCTCCAGAGAAGCGGGCTTGCGGCTCTCGAGGTTCTTCATCAGATACTTGAGCGTCAGGCCCGAGTCCAGAATGTCCTCGACGATCAGCACGTCGCGACCGCGGATGTCGATATCCAGGTCCTTAATGATACGCACGATACCCGAGGACTTCACACCGTCGCCATAGCTCGAAACAGCCATGAAATCGATGTTGGTCGGCAGCTCGATCTTACGCATCAGGTCGCCCATAAAGACCACGGCGCCGCGCAGGACCGCAATCAGCACCAGATCCTTACCCGCGTAATCGCGAGTAATCTCCTCGCCCAGGCGAGAGACGATACCGTCGATATCCTCCTGCGTGAACAGAACCTTCTCGATATCCGGATGTTGAGAAGCCATGACAACCCTTTCTTGTGCTTATCGCCCACACACCGCCGTATGGACGCGAACTTCACATTTTAGCAGCGCACGGGGTATATTTTCCAGCCCGTACGCCATCAGCGCGGGAATACCGTCAACGTCGCACAGAATAGCTGGCGTGGGACGCTATTCCGCATCGACCACGCGGAGCAGATATGCCACGCGCGTTGCGGCCGTGCACTTAAAACGCTCGTCCGCGCGAACTCCGGCGACCCACACCACGGCGCCCCCCGGCGCCGTCCTCACCATGGGCACGCCGGCGCGCTCGGAAACGGGAATGCGAGCCTCGCCTAGCAAGTCGGATACTTTCTTGCTTCGACCACTCATCCCTAACGGGCACATCACGTCTCCCGGTACAGGACCGTCCACCCACAGGCGCGCCAATCGCGCCTCTGCAGGGATCTCGCCACGTGAGCCCGCCAGGATCCGCTCACTATCGCTGTCGGCAAAACCCAGGGCAGCCGCGTCTACCAAAGCTGTCACTTCCCCGGCAGCCGCAAGCTCACGGGCGCGGCGCACGATATCGCATCCCGGCTCAACGGCCATCGGCTCTGCGACCAGCATGCGCCCCCCGCCCAACGGCAAACGACCGGGTATGGTAATCCAGTCCGCAACCAGCCCCTCACGAGCCGCCGGCACCTTAAACGCTAGCATGCCAAACTCGACGCGCGCGTCAATTCCCGCCGGAAGCGTGACCGAGCCTGTGCCTTCGGCAACGCAGGAAAGGACTCGCTCCACATGTCGCATCTCTGGACGAGCGCCCGGATCGATGCGTTTGATCGCCAGTCGCACGATGCGCCGCGCGATTACCACCTCGGCCGCAGCAAGGCGTCTGGCATCGAGCACTAGCGCGCCCGCCGCCTCCTTGCGCAGGCAGCTTCGAAACGCCTGTGCCGACAGCTGGGATAGAAACGCATCTTCGTCACCCAAGATCTCACAGGCGGCGCCAATCGTCTTGCACACGCTCGCATTACGCTGTGCCACCACTGGCATTACCCGATGGCGCACGTAGTTTCGCAGATACGAGATATCCTCATTGCTCTCGTCTTCACGCCACGGCTGACCATGTACCTGTAGATAGCCCACGAGCTCGCCATGAGTTAGGTCGAGCAAGGGACGCACCACGATATTCCTCCGGCGAGGAATGCTCGATAGACCAGCGGGCCCCGAACCCTTAATCGCGTTCATCAAAAACGTTTCCGCGCGATCCGAAGACGTGTGCGCGGTGCAGATACGAGCCGCCGTTCGCGGTGCCCCCGTCTGGGCGCAGAGTTCGCGAACATACCTCCGCGCCGCGGCATAGCGCACCTCGCGGGCCGCGGCCTCAATATTGCCCGACTCCCCATCAAAATAAGCGTGCTCCACACACAGCGGTAAACCATATTGCGCGCAGAGCTCACGCACAAAGGCCTCGTCGCCATCGGACGCCTTGCCGCGCAGATGATGGTTTACATGCAGCACATGCAGGCGCTCGCGAGCAATGGGGGCAACACCGCGTCCGTCTTGGATATCCAGCTTTGATGTGCACGCCATAAGAAGCAGTGCCGTCGAGTCCGCGCCGCCTGATACCATGAGCACGACAGGAGCTGCCTGCTGCCTCGTCCGGGTCTCATCGACTGCCCCAGGCACGGCATGGTGTCCGTAATGCTGTGATACCGTTGGCATTCGCTTCCTCCTTTATTCGTCCGCACCCATTGTATCCTTTGGAATCTTATGTCTTGCCTGCACCTTCATATCCTCGGCAGTGGCTCTAAAGGCAACTGCGCACTCATCGAGGGCCCGCAGGGGCTCATTATGGTCGATGACGGACTGTCTCGCCGCGAGACATTAAAGCGCATGGCAGAACTGGGGCTCTCGGCAGACAACGTCTCGGCTCTTCTCATTACTCATGAGCATAGCGATCACATCAAGGGCCTCGATGTCTGGTGCAAGCACTGGCACGGCCCCCTCTTTGCCAGCAGGGGCACTCTTTCGAGCAAAGAAAATCTTTCGCATCTGCCTGTCGAGGAATTCGATCCCGGTGACACCCTATCCATTGCCGGCATCCACGTGCAAACCTACTCAACGTCACACGATGTCATCAATCCAGTCGGCTATCGATTCGACACCCTCGATGATTCCATCGGTTTTGCCACCGACACCGGAGAGCTATCGAGCCAAGCCATGAACACCCTCGAAGATTGTCGAGTCCTCGCACTCGAAAGCAACCACGATGTGACCATGCTGCGCGAGGGAGAATATCCCCGCTTTCTTCAGGAGCGCATCCTGTCTGCAAGGGGACACCTCTCCAATGGCCAAGCCGCCGAAGCCGCGCGCGAACTTGTTACCGAACGCACCGAACAGCTCATTGCCATGCATATCAGCCAAGATAACAATCGTCCGAGCCTTACCGTCAAAAGCTATGCCAAAGCTCTGACCGCAACCCTGGATGACGAGGTCGGCAGCTCCGCAACCCTTCTCCAAGGATCGCGAAAACTCTCGATACGCCCCGCAAGCCAGCATCGGCCAGTAACCATTCAATAGACTGTCCTAGACAGCAAAAGGGGCCGAGAATCGCTTCCCAGCCCCTTTTGCTGTCTTTTAATAGCGCAGAACACCAACGAAATTAGTCGATGGAGATCTTCGTAACGTTCTTCTTCTCGACGATCTTGGGGACCGTAACGGTCAGGATGCCGTCAGCGTACTTAGCCGAGAGGCCCTCGCTCGAAGCGTCCTTTAGATACACGCCACGCGTCGCGCTGTACGAGCTGAACTCCTTCTGCAGGAAGTTCTTGCCCTCGTTCTCCTCGTCTTCCTCGACATTCACGCTAATGGACAGACGACCCTCGTTAAGCTCGACATCGATATCGTCCTTGGCGACGCCGGTCAGATAAGCCTTGACCTCATAGCCGTCGCCCTTATCCTCAACGTCAACGGGAAACGCCTTGGAAGCAATCGAGTTGTTTGCAAGGTCAGTCATATCATCAAACAGATCGAACAGCGAGCTAGCAGAAGGACGAACGCCAAAAACCGAACGATAAGGAACCATGCTTGCCATGTTTACCACTCCTTTTAAGGACTGCCGAGTCATCTTCTAGGTGACTGGGACTTCTTTTGACGCTCTTATATATGCCCACCCAGTGCTCATATATACATCGACTATAAAGTTTTTTGAGTCTAGTACTATAAGCATATCTAAGTGTGTTTGACTCAGGTTTTAATAAGGTTAAGGTTCTTTGAACCAGAGCTTAAATAACAAGTATGTTCACAGCTACAAATAGCAAGGGGCTTACAATGAGCGCGTACACGTTGTTGGTAACGAGCTAAAGGGCATCATGGACGACCAAAACCAGAACAAAATGTTTATGCCGACGCAGGGGGAAGATACTTCCACGCAGCCGCCGCGGTTCCATCGCCCCCACATCTCGCAAGAGCCCATTAATGATCCGGAGCCCGAGTATGTGACGAGAAATCGATATCAAACGCTCGAGGATGCCCAAACGGGACGTAAACATATGGGCGTCGCCTCGGGAGACCCTGTATATCTGAAAGACGCACCATTATCTAAAAACAGCGCAGCTAGTGATGAGCCGATGAAAGCATCCGCCACTCATCGACAAAGAGGTCCTCGACCAAAGCAAACCTTGACGCATTCGGCTCGCTATCTCGAAACGCCAAAACAGGGAAAATCAATCTTCGTTTCGACAAGTAAACGACGCAAGCAGCATCGACTGACAATCCTGCTTTTGATCATTGCGGTCATAGC
>DBGDZK010000145.1:0-6241 GCA_048373195.1 Collinsella sp. | reverse complement strand
GCGAGCCGGCCGAGGAGCACTGGATCGAGCTCGAGATGAAGCTTATGGCCGATGCCGCACTCGTGGGCTTTCCCTCGGTGGGTAAGTCATCGCTCATTGCGCGCATGAGTGCCGCCCGCCCCAAGATTGCTGACTACCCGTTTACCACGCTCGTGCCCAATCTGGGCATGGTGCGTGCCGGCGAATATTCTTACGTCGTTGCCGACGTTCCCGGTCTTATCGAGGGCGCGAGCGAGGGCAAGGGTCTGGGTCACCAGTTCTTGCGCCACATTGAGCGTACGGCCCTGATCATGCATGTCGTCGACATGACGGGCGGTTTTGAGGATCGCGATCCGGTTGAGGACTATCGCATCATCAACCGCGAGCTCGAGCAGTATGGCGCCGAGCTTTCGGAGCGTCCGCAGATCGTCGTCGCTAACAAGTGCGATGCGCCGGGCACGGCTGACAAGATTGCCGACCTTAAGCGTGCGGCGCTCGACGATGGCCATATGTTCTTTGCCGTGTCTGCTGTTACGGGCGCCGGTCTCAACACGCTGATGCTTGCCGTGGGCGAGCAGGTGGCTAAGCTGCGCGCCGAGTTGGCTGTCTCCGATGAACCGGTTGTTCTGCGTGACGATGAGTGGGAGCGCCGTCGCCTGCAGCGTGAGAAGCGTTTCCGCATTGTCCAGGAAGAGCCCGGTGCCTTCCGCGTGGTCGGTCGTGCCATCGAGCGCATGGTCATTCAGACCGACTGGGAAAATGAGGAAGCCGTCATTTACCTGCAGCATAAGTTTGCGCGTATGGGTGTTGACGACGCGCTCGAGAAGGCCGGTTGCCGTGCGGGCGACGAGGTCCGCATTTGCCAGCGCGCCTTTGACTTTGAGGGCGCTGAGGACTTCTCGGAGTACGAGGAGCTCGAGGATGCTGGCGAGGACGTTGCCGTTGAGGCCATTGACGTGACCGATGCTGCGGATGAGGGTGTCGAGGTTGTCGATGCGGCGGATGCCGAGGACGATGCCGAGACCTCGGAGGGCGAGTAAGCCATGTCGCTGCGCGGTGGAATCGGTCTGCCCGAGCTTCCTCTAGAGGACGGGCAGGAGTTTAGGCTCGGCATTATGGGTGGCACCTTTGATCCCATCCATTACGGGCACCTGGTGACCGCCGAGCAGGCGCGCGAGTCGCTCGACTTGGACGCTGTGCTCTTTATGCCGGCGGGCTCTCCTGCCTTTAAGCTTGACAAGCCGGTGACGCCTGCCGAGGACCGTTATGCCATGACGGTCCTCGCCACCGCTGCGAACCCGGCCTTTTTGGCGAGCCGGTTCGAGATCGACCGCCCGGGCGTAACCTATACGGCCGATACGCTTCATGCCCTTCGCGACTTTTACCCGCCGCAGGTAAAGCTCTACTTTATTACGGGCGCCGACGCGATTATCGATATTGTGACTTGGCATGATGCCGAACGAATCGCTGAGCTTGCTACCTTTATTGCGGCGACGCGACCGGGCTTTGATATCGATACGGCGCGTGCCCGAATCAAAGAGTCGGGGCTGCCGTTCGACGTGCGCTATATTCAGATTCCGGCGCTGGCGATCAGCTCGACGAACATTCGTAAGCGAGTTGCCCGCGGCATGAGCGTGCGCTATCTTACGAGCGAGTCTGTGCTCGGCTACATTCGCAAGCGCGGTTTGTATGTCGATCTGGGTCAAGAAGATTTTGAGTGATGGGGGTCTACGTTGTCGGTAGAGGATCAGTTTGAGGGCGATGAGCGCGCGCTGCTCAAGCGCATTCAAGAGCTGCTCGATGTTCGCATGAAGGATAAGCGCAAGCGCTATGTGCATTCGCTGGGTGTTGCCGAGACCGCACTTCATCTGGCCGAGGTCTACGGCGTCGACCGCTTTGATGCCGCTGCCGCCGGCTTGATCCACGACTGGGACAAGGTGCTTTCCGATGACGAGCTGGTCACGCGCGCTCTGCATTACGGCATTAAGATTGCCGGCTCTCCTTCTGCCGCGACGCCGCTTTTGCATGGCCCTGTTGCCGCCTATGAGCTTCCGCAGCTTTTCCCCGAGTTGTCGCCGGCCGTTTTCCAGGCTGTCGACCGTCACACCGTGGGTGCCTGCGACATGACGCCGCTCGATATGGTGGTCTTTGTGGCCGATGCCATCGAGCCCAACCGCCACGGCGACTATGCGCATGCGCTGCGCAAGATGGTGGGGGAGTCGACGCTCGATGAGTTGTTCTTCTCCTGTTTTGCGCAGGGTTTGGTCTATGTGATCCAGTCCGGGCGCTATCTTTATCCCACAGCTATTACGATTTACAACCATTACGCCCAGCTGCGCTAGCTCGGGCTGTATAGAAAGAGGTATTCCATGGCCGACGAGACCATGACAGACGAGCAGATTCTTGAAGGTGTGGAGCACAAGAGCTTCGTCGCCACGTCCGACCGCACTGCCGCCTCGCTGTCCGCGAGCGGTGTCGCCGCCGAGGATGTCGCCCGCGCCGCCGCGCAGGCCGCCTACGACAAGAAGGGCGAGGACGTTCAGGTGCTCGACCTGACCGAGCTTTCCGACGTATGCGACTACTTTGTGCTTGCCACCGGTACCAACAACCGCCAGGTCGATTCTATCGTCGACGAGATCGAGGAGAAGGTCGCCGAGGCTTGCGGCGAGCACCCGTTCTCCATCGAGGGTCGCGAGCAGAAGACCTGGATGCTCATGGACTACGGTTCGGTTGTCGTCCATGTTTTTACCCCCGAGGCTCGCGAGTTCTACCGCCTCGAGAAACTCTGGGGAGACGCCCCCCAGCTCCCCCTCAACCTCCTCTAGTAGCTCATTTGAGACGGGGTTAGCTACCCTCACGCATATCGCCGGGCAGTTGCGGTTTTCCGCACCTGCTCGGCTTTCTTTTTGCCCAAGGGCGGTTAATCATTGAAGCGGGATTGGCGGCCGAAGGATAGGGCGGTGTCGCCGAATTTGTCTCGGACGGCGTCGATGGCGACGGAGAGGTCGCGGCGGTCGCTGGATTGGGCTCCGCGGTCATCGATCTCGCAGAACAGGTCAGTCTGGATGCCGCCTTGGTGGTCGAAGTCGCTCATGCCGATGCCCGCTAAGCGAACATGCATGCCATCCTGCCAGATGTTGTCGAGCAGTTCGAGTGCAACCGCCACGAAGATGTTCTCATCGTCGGTCGGATGAGGCAGCCGGCGCTGTGCCGTACGCCCGCTGCCATACGAATACTTAAGCTTGAGCGTTACCGTGGCACCCGTCAGCCCCTGACGGCGCAGGCGGCGTCCCACTGACTCTCCCAACAGCGCAATCGCCGCCTCAATATCCCCACGCTCAGTTAAATCTTTAGCAAAGGTGCGTTCATTGCTGACCGATTTGACCTCGCGCTCTTCATCGAGGCTCGTGACTTCGGAGATTTCGAGTCCCAGCGCACGCTGGCGCATGCGTTCGCCGTTGACGCCAAAAATAGAGGCCAAGGTGGATTCCGGTGCACGTGATAGCTCGCCGAGGGTGTAGATGCGCATGCGGCGCAGTCGCTCCTCGGCCGAGCGCCCGATGCCGCTCATGGCAGATACCGGCAGCGCGGCCAAAAAGCGCTGTTCGGTTCCGGGGCGCACGATGGTCAGCCCAAACGGCTTATCCCGCTCGCTTGCGATCTTTGCGACCGTCTTGTTACAGCCCACGCCAATGGAGCACGTCACTCCCAGCGCTGCCACGCGGTCGCTTATACGCCGCGCAACCAGCAACGGGTCTTCGGGCGCAAAGCGACCCGGTGTGATATCGATAAAGGCTTCGTCGATGGATACGCGCTCAACACGCGGGGTCTCATCGGCGAGAATCGCCATGACCTGCGCGCTCACCTCGCGGTAGCGATCAAAGTGCCCGTGTGTCCAAATGGCTTGCGGGCACAAGCGCCGCGCCTCGGCCGAGGCCATGGCAGAGTGCACGCCAAAGCGACGTGCCTCATACGAACATGTGGACACGACGCCACGCGAATCGGCGTCTCCGCCCACGATGAGCGGCTTTCCGCGCCATTCGGGATGATCGAGCATTTCCACGCTCGCAAAAAACGCATCGAGGTCCATCAGACCCACCGCCGGACCCGTCCAGGGAGGCGGCGTGACGCCCATGGCATCCTCATAACCGTATGTATGTTCGCGTCTTTCCATGTTATGAGTATACCGCGCAGCTCATGTGGGGTGCGTGGATGTGCTTGCAAATCCCGAATTCTTGTCTAAGATATGGATTTGCCCTCGACTACACCGAAGAAGTTGGTCTCACGGACTTCACCTGCCCGTGTCGATGGCGTATTATGTTCAACTGTTTGTTTGTAGTTGCAGCCTAAAGCTGCTTGGTTGGAGGAGTTTCCTTTGGCAGTCAAGATTCGCCTTGCTCGTCACGGCGCTAAGAAGCGTCCGTACTACCGTGTCGTCGTCGCCGATTCCCGCGCCCCGCGTGACGGTCGTATCATCGAGGAGGTTGGCCGCTACAACCCGATGACCGCCCCCAAGACCATCAACCTCGACCTCGAGAAGATCGCCGACTGGCAGTCCAAGGGCGCTCAGCTCACCGACGCCGTCGCCGCTCTGGTCAAGGCCGCCAATGAGGGCGAGAAGACCGAGACCGTCGTCAAGAAGTCCAAGAAGCAGCTCGCCAAAGAGGCCGAGGCCGCTAAGGCTGCCGCTGAGGCCGCTGAGGGCGCCGAGGAGTAAATCGTGCCTGAGGTTGACGCTGCACAGCTCGAGGGTGAGGCAATGCTCTCAGATCGCATCGCCGATCTCGTCGAATATCTCGTTGTTCAGATCGTCGACGACCCGGATTCCGTGAGCCTTGAGGTCATCGATGGTGACGACGCCTCTACAATTGAGGTTTCGGTCGCCGAGGATGACGTCGCTAAGGTTATCGGCCGTCGTGGCCGTACCATCAAGGCCATTCGCACGCTCGCCCGTGCACTGGCCGCTCGCCTCGACACTGCTGTCGAGGTAGAGGTTCTGGGCTAGGACCTTGAGGTCCCAGTACAAAAACATCGCCCGTGTTGTCAAGCCGCACGGAAGGAAGGGGGAGGTCCTCGCGCAGCCGCTGCGGGGGCTTCCTTCTGTATTAGAGCCGGGTATGCGCGTCGCCCTGACGCCGCCGGCGCTCAAGCGCGACCGCTTTTGCACGGTCGTGTCCGTCACCGATACGGGCGATGGCGATCTGGTCTCGTTTGAGGGCATTGACGACTTGACGGCCGCCGAGGGCATCACGGGATGCTACGTGCTGGCAAATCGTGACGATTTTGAGTTCGATTCGCTCGACGCTGCCTATACCGACCTGATGGGTCGCGAGGTGGTCGACGAGCGCTTCGGTTTACTCGGCACGATCGTCGAGATCATGTCGACGCCCGCTAACGATGTCTGGGTTGTTGAGGGCGATCGGTACGGCGAGGTACTGATTCCCGTGATCGAGCAGGTCGTGCTCGATCTTCCCGACACAGGAACAATTTCCGTCCACGTTATGGACGGCCTGATCGATATGGACAAGTAGGGAGGACAACATGCTGATCGAGACCCTTTCGGTCTTTCCCGAGATGTTTGAGCCCGTCATGTCCACATCGATCTTGGGCCGCGCTCGCAAGGCCGGCCTTTTTGATTTTAAGGCGTATAACCTGCGCGACTGGACGCACGACCGCCATCGTACCGTCGATGACGAGCCGTACGGCGGCGGGCAGGGCATGCTCATGAAGGTCGAGCCTATCGCCGAGGCCATCGAGGCCATTAGCGCAGGGGGTCCCAAGCCCACTGTGGTGTTCTTTACCCCCTGTGGCGAGCCCTTTACGCAGCATGTGGCCGAGCGCCTGCTCAAAAGTGAGCGCCTGTTGTTTGTGTGCAGTCGCTACGAGGGTGTCGACGAGCGTGCGTATGCGTATGCCGATGAGCGTCTGTCGATCGGCGACTATGTGCTCACGGGCGGCGAGCTTCCCGCTATGGTCGTTGCCGATGCCGTCGTACGCCTGATTCCCGGCGCCCTTGGTGACGAAATGAGCAACGTCGACGAGTCATTCTCGACCGCCGAGGACGGAGGACTGCTCGAGTACGCGCAGTACACCCGTCCTGCCGAGTTCAACGGCGAGGGCGTGCCGCCGGTGCTCGTGAGCGGTGACCATGCCAAGGTTGACGCCTGGCGCCGTAAGAATGCCATCGAGCGCACCTGCCGCTGGCGTCCCGACCTGATCGAGACGGCGCGCCTTACGCCACAGGAGCGTGCGTACGCGCAGG
>DBGDZK010000144.1:0-3108 GCA_048373195.1 Collinsella sp. | reverse complement strand
CATGGTCAAAACGAACAGAAAGCGCGGCACCGCAAGGGCGCCGCGCACAAAAGCGATAAGGCTATGCTAGCAGATGCAGCCGTCGGCAAGCGTCTGCTTACCGCCGACAAACACATCGGTGGCACGACCGGTGAGCGTGCGGCCGGCAAAACCGGAGTTCTCGGCGCGCGACTCGTAACCGTCCTCGCCAACCGTCCAGGTGGCGGACGCGTCGAACACGGTCAGGTCGGCAACGGAGCCCGCCTTGACCTGAACCTGGTCGAGGCCCAGGATCTCACGCGGCTTGATGGCCATGAGCTCGACCATACGGCCCATGCTCATCTTGCCCGTGTTGACCAGCTCGGTGAGTACGAGCGACAGCGAGGTCTCGAGGCCGATCATGCCAAAGGGCGCAAGCTCGAACTCGCGGGCCTTCTCCCACGGGGTGTGGGGAGCGTGATCGGTGACGATAACGTCGACGGTGCCGTCGATGACGCCCTGACGAATGGCCTCGGCATCCTCCTCGGTACGCAGCGGCGGGTTGACCTTGAGCGAAGTGTTGTAGGTCTCGTCCAGGTCGTTCTCGGTCAGGAACATGTGGTGCGGGGTGGCCTCGCAGGTAACCTGAACGCCAGCGGCCTTACCGGCACGCACAATCTCCAGACCATGGGCGGTGGAGATGTGCTGGATGTGCAGCTTGGCACCAGTCAGCTTGGCGATCTCGATGTCGCGGGCGATCTGGAGCTCCTCGCCGGCAGCCGGCCAACCCTCGAGAGCCAGACGGGTCGAGACCTTGCCCTCGTTGATCTGGCCGTGGCCGACCAGATCCTCGTCCTGGCAGTGGCTCATAAAGACCTTGCCGAACATCTTGCCGTAGTCCATGCAACGACGGAGCATGCCCGCGCCCTGCACGCCGCGACCGTCGTCGGTGAAGGCGACGGCGCCGTGGGCGACCATATCGCCCATCTCGGACATGGCCTCGCCCTTAAGACCGCGGGTCATGGCGCCCGACGGATAGACGCGGCAGTGACCGACCTCGGCAGCACGGGACTTGACGAACTCCACGACGGTGCCGTTATCGGTGACGGGATCGGTGTTGGGCATGGCGCACACGCCGGTAAAGCCGCCCTTGGCAGCTGCGCGGGTGCCGCTCTCGATGTCCTCTTTGACCTCGTAGCCGGGCTCGCGAAGGTGAACGTGCATATCCACCAGGCCAGGGACGAGGTACTTGCCGGAAAGATCGCGGACCTCGGCTCCCTCGACGGCGAGATTCTCGCCGACCTCGGCGATCTTGTCGCCGTCAATCAGGACGTCAACGACACCGTCAAGCTCGACGGACGGGTCGACGACGTGGGCATTCTTAAGAAGCAAGGCCATTATCGGCACCTCCAAGCAGCAGATACAGGATAGCCATACGCACGCAGATACCGGCGTAGACCTGCTCCAGGATGACGGAGCGTTGCGGGTGGTCGGCCATATAGGAGTCGAACTCGACACCGCGGTTGATGGGGCCCGGGTGGCAGATGATCGCGTCGGGCTTCATGAGCTTCTCGCGGTCCTTGGTCAGGCCGAAGAGCTTGTGGTACTCGCGAATCGTGGGGAACGGGGCACCCTCGAGGCGCTCCTGCTGCACGCGCAGCATGTAGACGACGTCCAGCTCGGGCAGGACGGAATCGAGGTCGCTCGTCACGTGGTCGCAGCCCAGGACCTCGGGCGCCGGCGGCAGCAGCGTGCCGGGGGCGACGGCGTAGGTCTCGCAGCCCATGATCTTAAGGGCGGGGATCAGCGAGCCGCAGACGCGGGAGTGCGCGATATCGCCGACGACGGCGACCTTCAGACCGTGGAAGTCACCCTTGTGCTCCCAGATGGTGTACAGGTCGAGCAGGGCCTGCGTGGGGTGGTTGTGCTTGCCGTCACCGGCGCAGATGACGCTCGCGGGCGAGTTCTGCGTGACGATGTAGGGAGCGCCGGCGTGCTTGTCGCGCACAACGATGCAGTCGATCTTATAGGCGTTGAGGGTCTCGACGGTATCGACGAGGCTCTCGCCCTTGACCGTGGAGGTCGAGGAGCCGCCAAAGTTGAGGCTGTCGGCCGAAAGACGCTTCTCGGCGAGCTCGAAGGAGCTACGGGTGCGCGTCGAGGGCTCGTTGAACATGTTGACGATGGTCTTGCCCTTGAGCGTGGGGACCTTCTTGATCGCACGCTCGTTAACCTCGGAGAACGCCTTGGCGGTCTCGAGGATGAGCTTGATGTCCTCTTCGGAGTACTCGGTAATGTCGATCAGGTGCTTATGGTTGAACGCCACGGTACTACTCACCTCCCAGCGGCGCGGAGCCCACGTGGGAACCCGGCGCGACGTCGTTAATCTCGACGGCGGTGTGGCCGTCGACTTCCTTCATATATAGGTGCACGTTCTCCTCATGCGACGAGGGAACGTTCTTGCCGACAAAGTCCGGCGAGATGGGGAGCTCGCGGTGGCCGCGGTCAACGAGGACAGCCAGCTCAATGCGGTTCGGACGGCCCAGGTCCATGACGGCGTCGAGAGCGGCGCGAATGGTACGGCCCGTATACAGGATGTCGTCCACCAGCACGACGCGCTTGCCGTCGACGCTAAAGGGAATGTTGGTGGCGTGGATCGCGGGAGCGAAATTGGTCGCATAGTCATCGCGGTAGAAGCTGATGTCGAGGCTGCCGAGCGGAACGTCGACGCCCTCGATCTCCTTGATCTCCTCGGCGAGCTTCTTTGCCAGAAGGTCGCCGCGCGTGACGATGCCGACCAGAGCGAGGTCTTCACAGCCCTCGTTGCGCTCGAGAATCTCGTGCGCGATGCGGGTCATCGCTCGATTGACGGCGGTCTCGTCCATGATGACCGCCTTGGGGGAAGTCGTGCCCATCGATCTCCTTCCTCACATGTCTTGACTGCTGACACAGTCAAAAAAATAGATGCCCGACCGCTTAAAGCGGACCAGACACCCACAGGAAGGGCTGCTCTTTGGGCAGCTATGTAATTCCATGTGGGTATCTCGTACCCCTTTAATGGTCATGGGATAGTGTAGCCAACCTCGAGCTTAATTGCGAGCATAAATACAGAGCAATCCGTAAACGGAGCCCAAAGCTCAATATACCTAT
>DBGDZK010000143.1:0-3141 GCA_048373195.1 Collinsella sp. | reverse complement strand
TCTTTGTCTGTACCTGGAGCATTCCTAAAGCGGTCTACCCTATCCCCTATCTAGCTTGGCTGGGTTTCCCAAGTCCAGACTTCGTCTCCGGTGATTACTATCCGCTCATACCATTCTTATTTATGTACCTCACAGGCTTCTTAGCCGCCCGCACGGCACAAAAAGCAAACCGTAAAGCGCCAGCATGGGCCTATGTGAATCCCATCCCGGCGCTCGCAAGCCTCGGACGCCATGCGATGCCGTTCTATCTGCTTCATCAACCGGTTATCTTGGGTGTACTGGAGCTGATTTATTCCGTTCGGTAACGCTCGAGACGCGGTGCGATACGGGCCGGAATCTTTACCACAATACGAACGCCGTCCTCAAGATATTCCTCGTGCAGAAGAGCTCCCTGTTCGTGCACGAGCGTGATTAACGCGCCCTCTCGATACGGGATATCGGCCGAGAGCAACACGTCTGTAGCGGCCGCTTCACGAGCAATGCGGTCGACTAAGTCATCAAGACCCTCACCCGTCTGAGCCGAGAACAGCACTGCCTCGGGATAGCGCCGGCGGAAGCTCAAGCGGTCGACACTATCGAGCAGATCAATTTTATTGAACATGGTAAGCGTCAGGCGCTCACCGGCACCAATCTCGTCAAGGACACGATCAACCGCCTCAAGCTGACGCTCGTAATCCTCATCGGAAGCATCTACAACTTTAAGAATCAAATCGGCGCCGAGCACCTCGGAAAGCGTAGATTTAAACGCGTCGACAAGACCATGGGGCAGCTTTTGAATAAAGCCGACGGTATCGGTGATCGTCATGCCACGACCACCGGGCAAACGGTACGAGCGCGTTGTAGGATCGAGCGTGGCAAACAGCTTATCCTGCGAAAGTACCGTGGATCCCGTCAAACGATTAAGCAACGTCGACTTACCGGCATTGGTGTAGCCCGCCAACGCCACGCGAAACGCCGGCGATTCAATACGGCTTTTCGATTGCACATCGCGACGTTGTTCAACCTGTTTCAGTTCGCGTCGAAGCGCGGCGATCTTGTTGCGAATCAGGCGACGGTCGACCTCGAGCTGGCTTTCACCCTGGCCAAAGCGTGAGCCAATACCGCCACGCGTCTGTTCCTTGGCAAGGTGGCTCCACATACCTCGCAGACGAGGTAGCAGGTACTGTAGCTGAGCCAGCTGCACCTGTAAGCGGCCCTCACGCGTCTGGGCATGCAGACCAAAGATATCCAAAATCAACGCTGTACGGTCAATAATCTTGACCGGTTCGCCCACGGCTTTCTCAAGATAGGACTGCTGTGAGGGCGTCAGGTCGTCATCGAAGATAACAACATCCGCATCCATGCGATGCACCAAGCCGCACAGCCCCTCGACCTTGCCAGAACCGATAAACGATTTGGGATAGGGTTTGACCAGGCGCTGAGACAAGCGTGCCACGCATTGGGCCCCAGCAGTGTGGGCTAGACGCTCGAGCTCGTCGAGCGAACGGTCGAGCGGCCAGGCGTTATCACGCCACTCGACACCAACCAAGATGGCGCGCTCAGGTTCAGGCGCCGTGGGGACCAAAGGGAAACGAGCCATTAGGCAGCCTCGATGCGACGGTAAATATCATCAACGACCTCATCGATCGTAAACTCATCCATATCGAACCACACGATGCGATCGTCACGCTTAAACCAGGAAAGCTGGCGCTTGGCATAGCGACGTGAACGCATCTTGATAAGCTCACGGGCCTCATCCATGGTAATAGCGCCACGCAAGGCATCAATAATCTCTTTGTAACCAATTGCCTGCATCGACGTGAGCGCATCGCCCAGGCCCTGGTCCATAAGGCCACGGACCTCATCAACCAGTCCCCGCTCAAACATAAGGTCGACGCGCTGGTTAATGCGCTCATACAGCACTTCACGGCTACGCGTCAGACCAAACCACAAGGCATGATAACGCTCGCGCGGAACGCTGAATTTCGACTTCTGCTGGGCATACGACACACCGTCATCGTGCATCTCGAGCGCACGAATCACGCGGCGCACGTTATGGGGATGAATTACGGACGCCGATTCCGGGTCGCGTTCGGCAAGCAGAGCATGCAATGCCTCCTCGCCAATATGCTCGGCAAGTTCCTGATAGCCCGCGCGACGCTCGTCCTCGAGTTCTCCCGAAGGAAAATCCATTTCATCGAGTGCGGCCTTGAGATACAGGCCCGTACCGCCGCAAAAGACCGGAAGACGTTGCTCACCAAGCAAACGCTCGACATGTGCTCGGGCGTCCGACTGGTAGAGCGCGGCAGAATACGCGACGCCCGGATTCACGATATCGACAAGGCGCAACGGTGCCGAGCACTCCTCGGGCATCATCTTGGCCGTACCGATGTCCATACCACGATAGATTTGCATCGCGTCACAAGACAACACTTCAGACGACAGACGAGCAGCCAGACGGTCGGCAACATCGCTCTTGCCGACCGCCGTCGGACCGACGATCGCTACGGCAGAAAGGCTTGCACCGGGAGAGATCATTAGCGAGGCTCGCCCACAACGGAGCCAGACAGATACCACGTCTTGGCGACATCCACATCGACGTCGACGATTTTACCGATGAGCTGATCGATGCTATAGCCAGCAGGAATCGGCGCATGCACCGTCTGGTTCTTGGGACTCTTGCCCAAAAGGACAGCGTCATTCTTCTTGCTCGTGCCCTCAATGAGCGCAGGCACCACGGTATGAAGCTCGCCCTGGTTATACTCGTGAGCCGTCGTCTCGATAACCTTGACCAGACGGTTAAAGCGCTCAAGGATAACCTCATGCGGGGTGGGGTCATAAATTTCAGCTGCCGGGGTACCGGCACGCTTGGAGTAAATAAACGTGTAGGCCTGGGCATAGCGCACCGTCTCGGCAAGCGAGAGCGTCTGCTCAAAGTCTTCCTCGGTCTCGCCCGGGAAGCCCACGATGATGTCGGTCGAAAGCGCAATATCGGGCATACGGTTGCGAATACGATCGACCAGACCCAGATAATCCTCGCGCGTATAACGACGATTCATCTCTTTAAGAATGCGCGTGGAGCCCGACTGAACGGCCAGGTGGAGCTGCGGCATAACGGCAGGCGTCTCGGCCATAGCATCGATGGTCTCGGGCAGCAGATCT
>DBGDZK010000142.1:0-34105 GCA_048373195.1 Collinsella sp. | reverse complement strand
TTCATCGGTTATGGGCGTTTTACTATTGCGCGCCCGTGCTATGCTGAATTGGTCTTTTTCTCATTCGGTAACGAAAGGACCGCCCATGCCTACTGACATCGAAATCGCACGTTCTGTCACGCCGCTGCCTATTACCGAGGTGGCCAAGAACGCCGGCGTCGACGTTAAGCACCTTATTCCGTACGGCTTCGACAAGGCTAAGGTCGACTATTCACTGCTCAACGAGCCGACTGATCACCAGGCCAAGCTCGTTCTCGTGACCGCTATCAACCCAACGCCTGCGGGCGAGGGCAAGACCACCACGACCATCGGTCTGGCCGATGGCCTGCGTCGCCGCGGCGTCAAGAGTGCCGTGGCCCTGCGCGAGCCTTCGCTCGGCCCTGTCTTTGGCGTTAAGGGCGGTGCTGCCGGTGGCGGCTGGGCTCAGGTGATCCCCATGGAGGATATCAACCTGCACTTTACCGGCGACTTCCACGCTATCGGTGCTGCCAACAACCTGCTGGCCGCCATGCTTGATAACCACATCCAGCAGGGCAATCAGCTCGGTATTGACGTTAAGCGCATCACCTGGAAGCGCGTCGTCGACATGAACGACCGTCAGCTGCGCCATGTTATCGATGGCATTGGTGGTAAGGCCCAAGGCGTGCCGCGCGAGGACGGCTTCGACATCACCGTCGCCTCCGAGGTCATGGCAATCCTGTGCCTGTCTACGAGCATCAACGACCTCAAGGAACGCTTGGGTGAGATTGTCGTCGGCTATAGCTTTGCCGGCGAGCCCGTCCGTGCCCGCGACCTCAAGGCCCAGGGTGCCATGGCCGCGTTGCTTAAGGACGCGCTCAAGCCCAACCTGGTGCAAACGCTCGAGGGCACGCCCGCGTTTGTCCACGGCGGTCCCTTCGCCAACATTGCCCACGGCTGCAACTCTATCATGGCCACGCGTATGGCGATGCGCTTTGGCGATGTCGCTATTACCGAGGCCGGCTTCGGTGCCGATCTAGGTGCCGAGAAGTTCCTCGACATCAAGTGCCGCATGACGGGCGTTCGCCCCAGCGCTGTCGTGATCGTCGCGACCGCTCGTGCGCTGAAGTACAACGGTGGCGTCGCCAAGGCCGACCTCAACGAGGAGAATCTCGAGGCACTCAAGGCTGGCATGCCCAACCTGCTGCGTCACGTCGACAACATCCAGAACGTTTATGGTCTGCCCTGCGTGGTCGCCATCAACCGATTCCCGACGGACACCGAGGCCGAGCTTGCGCTCATCGAGTCCGAGTGCCAGAAGCTCGGCGTCAACGTTAAGCTATCCGAGGTCTGGGCCAAGGGCGGCGAGGGCGCGCTCGAGCTGGCCGATGAGGTTATGCGTCTGATTGAGCAGCCGAGTGAGCTCAAGTTTGCCTATGAGGACGGCGCCGATGTGGCCGACGCTCTCGAGGCCATTGCCACCAAGGTCTACCGCGCCGACGGCGTTGACTTTACGCCGGCCGCCAAGCGCCAGCTCGCCGAGCTGCGCGAGAACGGCTTTGGCAACCTGCCGGTGTGCGTCGCCAAGACGCAGTACAGCTTTAGCGACAACGCCAAGGCCCTGGGCGCTCCCGAGAACTTCCGCATCACCGTGCGTGAGCTCAAGGTTTCTGCCGGCGCCCACTTTGTGGTCGCGCTGACCGGCAGTGTTCTGACCATGCCGGGTCTGCCCAAGGTGCCCGCGGCCGAAAACATCGACGTCGACAACGACGGCAACATCACCGGCCTGTTCTAAGCCTGCTGTCCATAGCTGCTAGCCCGCCCCGCCGCGCTCACAAGGCACGGCGGGGCTTTTTGATCCTTAGGCCCGCGCATGTCTTGTAGATACCGACGGACTCTGCCCGTCATAGGCTTTTGCGCGGGTAGAATGCATGGATAGCTTGAGGCTCACGCGCGACGGAAAGGAATCGTTGCATGGATCAGGACAAGACAACCGTGATGGGCGGCTACGGTTCCGCGCAGGTTGGCGATAGCGCCGATGCGACCCGCGTTGTTCCCAACCCCGGTTATACCGACCCCGCCGCGACGCAGCCTTCTGCCGAGCCCACCCGGGTTATGGGCTATGGCGACACGGCGCAGGATTCTTACGCTGCATCTTCGCAAGGCCCCTATGGCAACGCAGCCCCGGATCCGTTTGATTACGCGCCGCAGGATTCTTATGCTGCCTCGACGCCGAATCCCTATGATGACCTGCCGCAGAATCCCATTCCGCAGCCTCAGCAGACGACGTATATGCCTCGCACGGCGCAGCCTCGCTACGAGTCGCGCGAGCCGTATCGCGAGTACCCCAAGTCGATTCCGCAATATGGCGAGGACGAGGAGAAGAAGCCGTCGCGTTCGTCGAGCGTGATCAAGAAGATCCTCATCGTGCTGGCAATCTTCTTTGCGCTGTCGGTTGTGTTTGCCATCGTGTCGGGCATGCTCAACAAGCGAGGGAGTTCAACGGCCGATACCACTGCCGAGCAAACCGAGTCCGCCTCGTCTAGCACCGTCGATCTGAGTGATATCCCGGGGCAGTACTGGTCCAACGCCAAGAAGATCCTCAAGTCGCGCGGCGCCGATCTTTCGAATGCCGTGGTCCTGACTGATGATGGCTCAACGCCCGTCGTCGATGCCAACTGGGTCGTTACTTCTGCCTACTATAACGACAGCGGCAACCTCGAAATTCAGCTCACGCACAAGAACAGCTCAGGCAACTCGTCCGACGGCCAAAGCGGTACCGACAGCTCGAGCTCCAACACGCTGGAGGACTTGAGCAACAAGGCACAGGAGTTGGGAGACAAGGCGCAAGAGCTGGGCGACACGGCACAAAACCTGGGCGATACCGTGCAGAACTTGGGCGGCATGGCGACGGATGCCTGGAACGCCCTGCAAAACGGCATCTCGGGCGCGCAGGGAAACTAGCGGACGAGCGGAGCGGGGCTACAGCTGCTCGGCCGGACGCTCGGGCGAGCTAAAGCCCGAATCGAACGTGACGACGCACGAGACGTCGGGCCGGCGCTCATGCACGATGCGCGTGACGAGCTCCAGCAGCTCCTCGTCGGATATGTCAAAGCCGTCGGGACGCACCAGGTCAAATGACACAAAGCCGTCGTGCTCGTGCAGGTCGTGGATGGAGAGCGCGGGATCGATCTGCATGACGCCGCGCTTGACCCAGCCGCGCAGGTCGTCGCCGGTGGTGGCGATGGGGTCGCAGTGCAGCGTGATGCCAATGCCCATCTGGCGCTTGATGTCGTGCTCGATGGTGTCCAGGATCTCGTGGTGCTCAAATGCGTCGCCCTCGCCGGGCATCTCCACGTGGGCGCTGGCAAACTGACGACCGGGGCCGTAGTCGTGCACCATCAGGTCGTGCGTGCCTAGGACCTGCGGATACGACATGATCTTGTCGCGGATTGCCTGGACGAGCTTGGGGTCGGGCGCTTGCCCCAGCAACGGGCTGATGGCGTCGCGCACTAGGCCCATGCCGCTGATGCAGATGAAGATGCCCACACCCAGGCCAGCCCAGCCATCGAGGTCAAAGCCGGTCGTCTGCGAAATAAGCGCCGCCACTAAGACCGAGCCCGAGGTGGTGACGTCGTTTTTGGAGTCCTGCGCCGTGGCGATGAGTGTTTCGGAATCGATACGGTTACCCAGCGCGCGGTTGAATGCGGCCATCCAGAATTTGACGAGCATGGACAGAACAAGGGCAACCATGGAGAGCGCCGAATACACGGTGGGCGAGGGCTTGATGATCTTGGTGACCGACTCGAGGATCAGGTTGATGCCGACGGCGCAAACCAGGACGGCGACAAACAGACCGGCCAGGTACTCGTAGCGGCCGTGGCCGTAAGGGTGGCCCTCGTCTGCCGGGCGGCTGGCAAGGCGGAACCCGAGCAGGCTCACGATGTTGCTCGAGGCGTCGGAAAGGTTGTTGAAGGCATCGGCGATAAGCGAGACAGAGCCAGCGAGCAGGCCCGCGATGCCCTTGGCCAGGCACAGGGTGATGTTGAGGCCGATGCAGATGAGGCTTGCGGCAAAACCCGCGTTGGTGCGGCGGGAGGTATCGACCGGCTCGCTTTCGCTGCCGGGAACAAGCGTATGTACCAGCCGATTTACAAATAGCATAGCGGTCGTCCTCACAATCATGTTTAAGGGGATAGTGTAGCTCGCACGGGGGCGCCGTGCGCCGATGCTCAGAAAATGCAGCAATAGTCTGCCGGTGCTAACGAGCGAGCCTTCTCGTCTGCCTGGGTGGTCCATTTTGGGCCACATGGGTATGGGCATGTGCCTGCTTGCTCGACATACTTAATGTCGACAGCCCCTGTGCAAAGGAGGACGTTTCCATGGACGAGATGTTTGCCATTAAATGTCAAAACTGCGGCGGCCCTATGTACTCGCACCAGGCTAAGCGCAGCTTTGAGTGCGCCTATTGCGGCACGGTGGTTCCGTGGCAGGCGGACGCCGGAGAGCCCAAGAGCGCTTTGGGTATTCGCCATACGCCGTTGACGGTGGTGGATGGACTGCTCAAACTCACGCATGTGTCGCAACTCGAGCGCCCGCAGGACCCGGACTGGTATTTCTTCAATGCGCACTGGCGCAATCAGTCGGTCCTGGAACATCTGCTGTGGGAGGATCGCGGCACGGCGCAGGAGTTCCAAGAGGCCACGCATGTGAGCATTCCTTGCCCCTTCTGCGGAGCGTCCTTTGAGGGCGAGTCAACGCAGCGTGTGTTTGAGTGCCCGTCCTGCGGCAATAAGATTGGCATTGCGGACCTGCTCAAGCCGGGGACGTTTAGCAAGCGCCTGACCATGGGCGTTGGTGCGGAGTATGTGCCCGAGCAGGGTATTCCCTGCGAAATCTCGCCGCAGCAGGCACGTGCCAACGCGCTGCAGCTGGTGCGCCAGTATCCGGATGCCTTTGCCGGGCACGACGTGGAAGACGCGATCCAAAACGACATGATGCTCTTCTATTTCCCCATGGCGCTGGCGGACTTGCGCATGATGGCGAGCTTCCCGGGCAAGGGCCTGAGCAAGGAGGCCTTGGTGTACTACGAGGTGCTCGACTGGGCATACCCCAGGGCAAACTACCTGGACGTTCGCCTCATGGGCATTTTGGAGCCGTGGGACTTTGCCAAGGTCGGTCCGTTCGATCCCGCCATGCAGGAAGGTGACTTTCGCGTTGTCTCAGTCGATGCGTCTACCAAGGACCAGGTGGTCATTGATAAGTTGGCGCTCGACGTTGCGGGCAACGACGCCGAGGCTGTACTGGGGCTCAATAAAAAGAGCATTCGCATGTGGGCGCGCAAGGCCCGCAAACATAAGGACGGCCTGGTGATGGTGCCGGTCTACTTTGTCGATCGTCCGGCGACAGACGGCCGCGATGGCGAGCAGGTGCGCATTGCCGTAAACGGCCAGACGGGCCGCGCGGCCGCGGTGGTGTTTAGCGACAAGCGCGAAACGCATATCGTGGCGCCGCTCAGCCCGAGCCTGCATCTGTCCGGTGAGAGCACCGTGCACGCCACGCCCGTCGAGGTCAAATACGTTAAATCGCCCTTCCTGTACCAGATCGTGCGCCGTGGAGGCGGCGAGCAACCGCGCCAGGTTGCAGCCGCCGTCGAGGGTTCCTACCGAGAGGAGAAGCCCAAACGCCGCGGTCTGCTGGGTGCGCTATTTGGGAAGTAGGGGAGTAGCACCGGTTGTTGCCGTAAGGTGATGGCCGGGGGTGCGGGGCAGCTCTCAGGAGTGCGGGCTGCCGTCTGATTGTTTGAGGGTGCCAGATGTAAATAAACAGTGGAGCGGCTGCAAAAGAGCCTCCTCACTGGGTAAAATCAGGTTGTGCCGCGGAACCCGCTCCTCAGCTAGTCACACTTCGGAAGCGCGGGCAACGCAGGTATTATCGTCTAAAGGGCCGGCTGCAACCGGCCCTTTTCTGTGGCAGCCAATGGACCCACATCAGACGAAGGCCGCGTCTTTGCCTGTCAGGTCACGCTCGCCAGCCACGGCTAGAATGTCGTTGCCGGCGTCCATGACCGGTATTGTTTCGTAGCGTGCGTCGCAACCGCGAGTGCGCCTGCGACGGCTGCGGTGGCTTCGGTCGCAACGTGCTGCTACCCTTGCGTTTCGCCATTGGTCGCTTCGTTGATGGCGCGGTACTCGGCACTCAGCTCGCGCGCCAGCTCTTCCTTGCTTGGAAGATACGGCAGGTATTTGGCGGCAAACACTTGGTCGTTGTCTTCGGGCAGCGTGTACTCGACAATCGAATCGCTTTTGTCCGCGCAGAGCACGATGCCTATGGGCGGATTGTCGCCTTCGTTCATGAGCTCGCGCGTGTAGTAGTTCACATACATTTGCATCTGGCCCAGGTCCTGATGCGTAAGGTCGTCCGTCTTAAGGTCGATGAGCACGAAGCAGCGCATCAGATAGTTGTAAAACACAAGGTCAATATAGAAATGACGTCCATCAAAGGTGATGCGCTTTTGGCGCGCCTCGAAAGCGAAACCACGGCCAAGCTCCAGCAGGAACTTCTGAAGATGCGTGATGAGCGCCTGCTCTAGATCGCTCTCGCGAAACGCAGTATCGTCCGAGAAACCTAAAAACTCCAGTACATATGGGTCGCGGATGATATCCTCGGGGCGACGAGCCGGGGCGCTCTTTTGGATTTCCTGGGTGACGGCCTCCTTGTCCTTGCTGGCAAGTAGGCGCTCGCGGAACATGGTGTTGATCTGGCGTTCGAGCTGACGCGTGCTCCAACGAGAATCGGCGCATTCGTTCATGTACCAGGTGCGAGCATCAGGGTCGGAAATGCGCATCAACCTGCGGTAATGAGTCCAGCTCAATTCGCTACGCAGTGCGTCGCGAATTGGAAACGCAAGAAAGAACTGACGCATATTGCGAAGGTTTGCGATGCCAAAGCCTCTTCCGAAATCCGCGGTAAGCCTTCTGGAGAGGCCTGCAATCAATGCCTCTCCATATGCTGCGCGCTCCTCTCCGCCCTGTTCATCTACAATACTCTTGCCGATCTCCCAATATGCCTCAACCATCGCAAAGTTAACGGCGGTATAGGCCTTGTCGCGAGCGGCGTTGAGAATCGAGGAGACCTGCTTGTAAAAACCTTCGGGCACGATTGCCGATTCTCCACGGTTTACCAGTTCGCCCATCACTGTCGCCCCACTTTCCTCTTGTGGAATGCATCTTTATCGCATTTAGTTTAAAGCCTCGCGCGGACACGAATTGCTTTGCTGTCTGGCACCTTCGCATGGGAGCCTTGCGGTGACTAAAATGTGGCCATAGAGACAGTTTTAGCGAACCCCACGGGAGTGACGCGTATGGACAACAACACGCTGCTGTTCCAGGACAAAGGTTCGGGTAGGTTTAAAGACGTCAAGATCTACCCTAACCGCATCGAGGTGCTCAAGAAGGGCACTTTTGGTGGCAAGCACACCGAGATTGTTTATCTTAAGGATATTACGGGGGTCAGCAGGATCAAGGGCCGCGACGTTTTCCTACGTAACAGGCTGTTGACTGCCTGTGTCTTTAGTCTGAGCAGCCGCTCCCAAGCTCAGGAGTTCGTGAATGCGCTGAACATGGTGATGTGGCCGATAACGGTGTTCGGGCTAAGGTAAAAATCGGGGCGCAGAACGGTATTCTGCGCCCCCCCCAATTGAGTCGATGTGTCTAAAAGGCGGGCTTGCCTATTCGCTGTCGTCCCCAACGTTTTCGCGGTCATTGGCAAGCATCGCCGCGCCGGCGACCGTTGTCGCCATGGCGGCAGCGGCGAGCCCGGCGGCAATGCCGGAGCCGTCGCCCGTGTCGGCGAGTTTTCCGCCCGAGCCCTTGCCCTTGTTGCCCTTACCATTCTTATCAGCGCTGCCTGCGCTGGAACCCGTGCCGCTGCCGGTGCCGCCTGCACTGTCCGAGGCCGCTACGGTAAAGTTTGCGGCTCCGTCGCTGGCGAGCGTGTAGTTCTGCGCCGCGTCGCCCAACAGACCTTTCGCACGCACCCAATACGTCCCCGCGGCAAATGCCTCGCCCTCGGCCATTGCCGTGCCCGGAGCGCCGTCCGCGTCGTGCACAAACTCGAGCTGGGCGGTGCAGGCGTCGGTTTCGAGCTTGCCCTCGAGTGATGCCGCAATCTTGGCGCGCACGTCTTCGCCGGCCTTAAGGCCTTCGAGTCCCTCAAAATGGGGCGTCAGCGCGAGCGGATCGATATCGATGGGCACGAAGCCCTGCAGTCCTGTAGCGGTCTCGTTGCCCAGGGCGTCGACATCCACGTATTCGATGGCAAACGCGCTGCCAGAAGCGGCCACGTTGAGTACGTTGCTGCTGTTAACGAGGCGGAAACGGCCCTCGCCAACGGTCTTGCCATCCTGGAATGAGGCATCGCTCAGCGAGTCGCCGTACGTCATGCGCATGCGGGTCGGGAGATAGTACGGGAGATAGTACGAAGCCGTCTGCTTGTGCTCCGTATCGTAATTGCGCTGGTAGATGCTCCGGGCCAGCGCCGCATCAACAAAGTCGGATGCGATGATGCCAATGTGCTTGAGGTAATCTGACTTTGTATCCTCGATGCCGCTGGGATTGATGTACGGGCTCTTATACAGATGCTCGTTGACTACTCGTGCCGAGGTAAAAGGATTGCCTCCGTGCGACAAGCCCGTGCAGCTGGTGTAGTTGATAGACCAGCAACGCTCCAGGACTTTCTCCTTGGCCCCGTTATCGTCCTCGACATCTACCTCGTTGCGCGTGCGCCCGGTCGTTTCCTTCAGCGCATTATCGACCCAGCTGAGCTTGTCGGTTCCCGTGAGTTTGTACTTGTCCTGGGCGTATACCTTGGTGCAATAGGGCTCTTTGTCGCCTGTTTCCCCCGCGGCTTCAAAGCCCCGCGCGTCTTGGACGAGACACATGGAACTGCTGTCGGTGTGCACTGCGATTTTGTTATCCCATTCGGTGAGGTCGAGTCCCCACGTGTGGCCGCTTACGCTGTCGCCGTCGAGTCCAAATCGACGTAGCAGGACGATCTTTCCGCGCACCTCGCCCAGTGTGGGAACGCAGCTCGACGTATAGAACAGTTTGGGGTTGTCGTCCAAAACCTTGGCGAAAGCCGTCGTAACACTTTCGTCGGTAGCCTCGTCGTTGCCTCGTGATACAAGCATGATGAGCGCTTCTGACGGGTTTTCGTTCAAAAACGTTTTTGAAGTACCCGATGACATCGGAGAGATGCAGATAGTTCCCGTCTTTTTTGAGTAGGTAGAAAATCCCGTGGTCGATGCCGGGGTCATCGCCCTTTCCGAGACGGATATCAAAATAGCGAATGCCTTCGAGCAGCTGCGTGGGAATGTAATCCTGCTGGCATTTTACTTGCGAGGATTGGGGCTCAGTGTCGTTGTCCACGCTGCAGGTGCCCGAATCGTGCGTGCCCGGGATGCTCAGCTCGTCGAGGAACTTGTTGTCGTCGACGTATTTCATCCAACATGGTCCGTCGACGTAGCTGCTGTACGTAATCCAGTCGAGGCTGCTAACCGTGGCATCGTTCTTTTTCATGTCGTAACCGATAAGTTCGAGCTCCCACGGAATGCTCTTACTCTTACTCTTATGGCAGATCTTATTGTTGTCCTGGTCTTCGCCGTTCGATTCTATTGCCAGGTACTTAATGTCTTTTTTCTCGGTTTCTTTCTCGACCGTGCGGTCTCGGATGATATAGGTTCCGTTTGATTGACGCTCGAACGCAAAAGAGCGACTGGGCTTGCCGTCATGCTCGCCACTCCATACGTGGATGACCTTTCCGTCTTTGTCCGAGTCGCCATCGACCGACCAAATGCTGTAGCCCGTCTTTTTATGCTCTTCGAAATTGAGCAAGGTGCGGATAGCATACCAGTTTGTATCGTCATTCTTGGTCGTTACGTTCTCAAGGATGAGCTTGCTGGACGTGCCGTCGTTAAACAGATGGCAGACGTTGCCGATGACGTTGCCGTCTTCGTTAACGCTTGCGGTACGAAAATAGCCCGCGGGGCGAAGGCGAATGACGAAATTGTTGAGGCTGACCGACGCTGTGGCAGCGTCGTCTGCAAATGCCGCTCGTGGGCCAATGCCCAATGCCGCGGTTTCGGGCAGGCTTGCAAGTGGCGACAACGCCGCGAGTCCAAGGCCCAACGTAAATGCTCGGCGGCTGATGGCGTGGTGTTCGGTCATAACTTCTCCATTCGTAGAGTGCGGTTATGCGATAGTTTTGGTCACTATACTGCTCAGATGTTTAAAGATGCTGGTTTAATTGTCTGCGCGGCGCAATAAATCGGCGGGCGGACGTGTTGGGGTGTTTGTCGTTTTCGTACTGTTGCTACATCTGGAGCGGTTCCGGCGTCCGGCATCCTCGCGTTCGTTGGCTACCGGCATAAGAAAGGGAGGGTCGGTTTACCGGCCCTCCCTGGGTACGAAGCGCTGGGGTACCGCCGCTTGTTAGCACTGCGCCCGTGTTTCCCGCTGCGCTCGCCAGTTACTTAGCGCTTGATCTCGATATCGTCGAGCTTGACGTCCATGGCCTCGGTCTTGGCCTCGGCGATGTCGTCGGCAAATTCCAGAGACTTCATCATGGTCTCGACGGCGTCCTTGTGCTCCTCGACGTTGTCGATGCGCACATACACGCTGCCACCGTCAACGTCGGTGAAGTACTCGGTCGTCACGCCGCCCGAGTGTGTGTAGGAAGCGTTGCGCCAGGTCTTGCCGTTGTACTTGACGGGGTCATTCTCGGTCCACTCAAAGCTGGCATTCCACTTTGCCTCGTAGTCGAACAGCTCGTCGGCGTTCTTGTCAGAGTCGAAGACGGGGATGAAGCGATCACTGGCGTGCTCGCTCTCGGTGAACTTAAACTGGGCCCTGTCGGCGGTGTCGCCGGCAACGTCGGTAATCTCGACGCCCTCGGGAACCTCGACCTTAAACCAAATGAAGTCGGTCCTCATATCCACGGCTGGCTTTTCTGCCCCGCCGCCACCGCCACTTCCGGTAGCGTCGCCGCTGCCACCGCAGCCCACCAGGGCAACTGCGGCAAAGAGACTGATGCAGAGGGTGAGAATCGCAAAGGCCTTCTTTTTCATGGTCGTGTCCTCCTCGATCTGTAACCGCCCATGGATTACCTGTCTTTACTGTACGCGTGAGCAGCTCATTCGGGTGGGCCATGTGTCCCATTCTGGGGGCAGGATTTGCGCCGACAAGTGGCAATATGCGAGGGCGCAAAAGAGGGGAGGGCCGATGCTGTCGGCCCTCCCCGGGTTGGGCGCCCGTTGTTTTAATGGGGCGCGCCTACGCGGGCGTTGCCCCAACAGGTTCCTTGTTTATAGATATGTCCCAGTTTGTGACGTCCGGAAGTCTCGAAAGGTGGGCCATGTGTTCCATGTTTGCGGCGCCGACGCCTATCGTTCGTCATAGAAATCCGCGATGGCCAGGTGCGCTGACGCTCGAGTACTTATGGGCTAGACTTAGCACCATTATGTGATCGATGCGGTCGGTCGGCGGTTGCCACCAGACCGATGTATATGACTTGAAGGTGCATGCGTATGAGCCAAGAGATGATGGACAAGACCTGCCGCGGGTTTGCCGAGGCGCTTGCCGCGCGCGAGCCGGTTCCCGGCGGCGGTAGTGCGAGCGCCTTTGTGGGCGCGCTGGGCGCCTCGCTGTGCGGAATGGTTGCCCGCTACGGTGCGACCAATCCCGCGCTTGCTGATCGTGCGGATGACCTGACGCGCGCGTTTGCCCAGGCTGATGAGCTGGCCCAGGAGCTTGTCGAGTTGGTTGCCGAGGACGTTCGTGCCTACAGGCAGGTGTCCGCGGCGTACGGTATTCCGCGTGACGATCCGGCTCGAGCGACCGCGATTCAGGATGCGCTGCATGTGGCCGCTATGCCGCCGTATCGCATTATGGATGCCTGCGGGCGCGCACTGGCGCTGCTCGAGGACATGGCCGACAAGGGTTCGCGTCAGCTGCTGTCCGATGTGGCGTGCGGCGCTGTGTTCTGCCGTGCCGCCATGCAGGGCGCCAGCTTGACGCTCTTTGCGAACACCACGTCTATGAAGGACCGCTCTCGTGCTGAGGAGCTCGAGGCGGCGTGTGATGAGTTGCTCGACATATGGTTGCCGCGCGCCGATGCGCTGGCGCGCCGCGCCTCCGACGCTGCAAGGAAGAGAGGATAGCCATGGCTGAGCTACTGAAGGGTGCTCCCGTCGCCCGCGCTTTGACTGAGGAGCTCGCTGCCCGCTGCGCTGCGCTGCGCGAACGCGGTGTTGTTCCGACGCTTGCTATCGTGCGTGTGGGTGAACGCGAGGACGACCTATCCTACGAGCGCGGCGCCCTTAAACGCTGCGAAAAGGTTGGCATCGAGGCGCGTCGCGTGTTGCTTCCTGCCGGTGTTTCGCAAGACGAGCTGTTGACGGCCATCGAGGACATCAATGCCGACTCGGCTGTTCATGGCTGTCTGATGTTTCGCCCGCTGCCCGCCGGCCTTGACGAGAACGCCGTCGCCGCAGCGCTCGATCCCGCCAAGGACGTTGACTCCATGACGCCGGCTTCGCTGCTCACCACGCTTTCGGGGCGCGGTGAGGGTTTTGCCCCCTGCACAGCCGAAGCCGTGCTTGCTTTGCTGGATCATTATGGCGTTGAGCTGGATGGAGCTAAGGCTGCTGTGGTCGGGCGCTCGCTGGTGATCGGGCGTCCTGTTGCTGCCATGCTTACGGCGCGCAATGCGACCGTGACGACGTGCCATACGCATACGCGCGACCTTGCTGCCGAGTGCCGTGCGGCTGATATTGTGGTTGCCGCCGTTGGACGCGCGCGCACGATTGGCGTGGATGCCGTTCGCGAGGACCAGACGATCATTGATGTGGGCATTAACTGGGATGAGGACGCTGGCAAGCTGGTGGGTGACGTCGATTTTGTTGCCGCGGAGCCGGTTGTTGGTGCCATCACCCCCGTGCCGGGCGGCGTGGGCGCCGTGACAACGGCGATTCTCGCCAAACACGTGATCGAAGCGGCCGAGCGCGCATCGAAATAGGCGTTTTGAAGCTGTTTGAGGGGTTAGTTCTATACCCCGTGGACAGAAAATGCCAAATATGAGTAGTGTTGCCAAGATAGTCACATATATTTTAGGTTAATTTGGCTCTCTAACGATATTTATTATCGATAGAGAGCCTATTTTATTGGACCTATGGGGAATTACTAGACTCAGTTTTTGGACAGGTGAGGATTCCTGGCGCCCGGAACAGTGCAATTTGCTGTTACTAAATTTGTGACAGTACTCATATTTGGCGTTTTCTGACCACGGGGGCTGCCGAGGCCGTGGTTTCGCCCTTTCTGCGCCGAAGCGATACACTGTTGCCGTTTGATTTCTTCGCTCAAGGAGGATGCGCATGCCGTGCACAACGATTCTGGTCGGTAAAAACGCAAGCTACGACGGGTCGACCCTGGTCGCGCGTAACGAGGACTCGTCCAACGGGGTATTTGAGCCCAAGCGCATGCGCGTAGTGCATCCCGACGAGCAGCCGCGTGTCTACACGAGCGTCCTGAGCCACCTGACCGTTGAGCTGCCCGATAACCCCATGCGCTATACGAGCGTCCCCGATGTTGTCCCGGGCCACGGTATCTGGGCCGAGGCCGGTTTCAACGAGCTCAATGTTGGCATGTCCGCAACCGAGACGCTTACCACCAACGAGCGCGTCCGCGGCGCCGATCCGCTCGTGGACTACGTGCCCGCCAAGGGCAACGAGGGTGAGGACGGCTATGTGCCGGCGCAGCCCGGTGGCCTGGGCGAGGAGGACATGGTGACCCTGGTGCTGCCGTATGCCAAGTCCGCCCGCGACGGCGTGCGTATCTTGGGCGACCTGCTCGAGCGCTACGGCACTTACGAGAACAACGGCATCGCCTTTAGCGACGTGGACGAGATCTGGTGGCTCGAGACCATCGGCGGTCACCACTGGATCGCCAAGCGCGTGCCTGACGACGCCTATGTGACCATGCCCAACCAGCTGGGCATCGACAGCTTTGACCTGGATGACGCCGAGGGCGCCCAGGCCGACCATATGTGCTCCGCCGACCTGCGCGCCTGGATGGCCGAGTGGCATCTGGACCTGACGCTGGGCGTCGAGAGCGACGGCCCGGCTGCCGTCTTTAACCCGCGCGAGGCCTTTGGCTCGCACAGCGACAGCGACCATGTCTACAACACGCCGCGCGCCTGGTACATGCAGCGCTGCCTCAACCCCAGCGACGTGTGGGATGGCCCCGACGCCGACTACACGCCCGAGAGCGACGATATCCCCTGGAGCCGCGTGCCCGAGCGCAAGGTGACCATCGAGGACATCAAGTACGTGCTCTCGAGCCACTACCAGGGCACGGAGTACGACTGCTACGGCAGCAAGGGCACGCCCGCTACGCGTGGTGCCTATCGCCCCATCGGCATCAACCGCAACAGCCAGCTTGCCGTGTTGCAGCTGCGCCCCTATGCGCAGCCGGCCTACCGCGCCGTGCAGTGGATGGCCTTTGGTTCCAACTCGTTTAACGCGCTGGTTCCGCTGTACGCCAACGTCGAGACTATGCCCGAGTACTATGCCGACACGCAGGCTCGCGTGACGTCCGAAAACTTCTACTGGGCCAACCGCCTGATCGGCGCGCTGGCTGACGTCCGCTTCCATGAGTGCGGCCGCGCGGTCGAGGATTATCAGGAGAAGATCGGTGGCATGGGCCACAAGCAGATCCATGACGTCGACGCTGCCGTAGCCGCTCTGCCCGAGGTCGAGGTGCCTGCCGAGCTTGCACGCGCCAACGAGGCCTTTGCCGAGCGTGTTCGCGTGGAGACCGATGCCCTGCTGGGCAAGGTGCTTTACACCACGAGCTGCGCCATGAAGAACTCTTTCGCGATGAATGACAACGTGAGGTAGGGATTTCCCGTCGATCGAATAGCGCTAAAACGCTTTGTCGCTTTCGCTCAATCTTGGGTACAAGAACGCCAATGCAGTTGTTTGTGATTGGAGATAACCATGGTTATGAAACTCGATCAGCTTGTTAACGGCGCCATTAACGTGGGCTTTGGCGCTGCCGCCGTTGCTGTCGAAGGCGGCAAGAAGGTCCTCGACGACCTTAACACCAAGGGCGAGCAGGTCCGCAAGGACACCGCCACCCCCGATATCGCCCGCAGTGTGTCCGACATGTTCGAGCAGGCCGGCGGTACCATCTCCGATCTGACCGAGCGCTTGGGCATGCAGGGCGAGACCGCGGCCCAGCGCGTGCTTGACGAGCTCATCCTTGCCCGGGTCCGCGTCATGACCGCCCCCGAGCGCACGGCCTTCCTGGCCCATGTGCGCGACATCGTCGATTCGGTCGAGGACAACGTGACCTCGGTGCCCGTCGAGTCCGTTGAGCCCGACGATGCGAAGGATACCGAAGAGGCCGAGTAGCAGCGCAGATGGCAGATTCCACCACCGATTACAACAATCTAGATCCTTTGGGTGACGAGGCGGCGGTTGTCGATGAGGTCGATGCCGCCGTCTCGGGCGCTCGCAAAAAGCCGCGCACTGTCGATATGGTGCCTGAAGAGCCCGACGCGATGGCGCCGGACGAGGAATACCAGCTCACGCCGGCGGGTCGTCGCGAACGCATCGGGCAGATTGTTCGCTTGGTCAAAAAGTACCGTGTGTGGGATAACCTCACGCCGGTTCGCTTGCGCCGCCTGCTCGAGGAGCTCGGCCCCATGTTCGTCAAGATGGGGCAGATTCTGGCCAACCGGTCCGAGATTCTGCCGCAGCGCTTTTGCGATGAGCTGCGCCGTCTGCGTTCCGACGTGGAGCCGGTGCCGTACGAGGTAGTGCTCCGCTGCTTGGAAGAGGAATACGGCCTGCGCCTGGGGGAGATGTTCGATGCGATCGACCCCAATCCGCTTGGTAGCGCATCGCTCGCACAGGTACATCGCGCTCGTCTGGTGACGGGCGAGGACGTGGCCGTCAAGGTTCAGCGCCCCGGTGCGCAGCAGGTTATGGCACAGGACATCGATATCATCCGCTCGGTGGTGCGTATCGTTTCCAAGTTCGTCAACACCGATCAATTCGTTGACCTGCACGGCGTAGTCGAGGAGCTGTGGACCTCGTTTCGCGAGGAGACCAACTTTTTGGCCGAGGCCAAAAACCTCAACGACTTCTACGAGTTCCATAAGAGCGTTCATGGCGTGACGTGCCCTAAATCCTATCTGGACCTGTGCACCGAGCACGTGGTGGTTATGGACTACGTCGACGGCATTTCGATCGCCGATCCTGAACGCTTGGTGGTCGAGGGCTATGACTTGGAAAAGATCGGTGCCGCGATTGTCGAGGACTACTCGACGCAGGTGCTCGACGACGGCTTTTTCCATGCCGACCCGCATGCGGGAAACATCATCCTCAAGGACGGTATTGTCTACTTTATCGACTTGGGTATGGTCGGACGTATGTCGAGTCACGATCGCGGTATCGTCAAGGACATGATTATCGCCGTGGCCGAGGGTGACGTGCCCAAGCTCAAGGATTCGCTCATGCGCTTTGCCGTGACGCGCGGCGACTCTGCCGAGCTCGACCATTCGGCCTTTTTGTCCGACTTGGACTTTATCGTGGCTGACTTTGCGGGCCTTGACCTTAAAGACTTGGATATCGGCGAGTTTTTGACCTCGCTGCTAAACCTCGCGCGTAAGAATGATGTTGAGCTGCCGAGCGTGGTGACGATGTTCGCCCGCGGCATGGTGACGCTCGAGGGTTTGCTGACCGAGTACATGCCCAACGTCAACATGATCCAGATCATTCAGGCTCATATCAAAAACGAGAAGAGCACCTATGCCCGCATGCGCGAGATGAGCCGCGACTTTGCCGCGAGCAGCTATCGCGCGGCAAAAGGCTCGCTCGAGGCGGCCGAGTATCTGGGCTTGGCTTCGCGTATGCTCACGCGCGGCCAGCTTAAGGTGAACACGCAGATCATGAGCAGCGATAAGGCGCTGCGACAGCTGGGCGGAATCATCGACCGCATGTCGATGGCGATTGTGATCGCCGGTCTGTTTATCGGTTCGTCGGTGGTGTACTACGCGCGTATCGAGCCGGTTGTGTTTGGTATCCCAGTCATTGGCTTTATGGGCTACGTGAGCGCGCTGGTGCTGGCGCTTATGCTGGGCCGCAATATCTGGCTCAACAGTCACGGCGGCAAGCACTAGAGGCTGCGGCCGTCACCGCATTTTCCTATCGCAAACAATAGCTTTTACCTTGGGCTTCGCCTGCGTGCGAGGCCTTTTGCGTGATACCATTTTGACGGTAATAATCGATGGCCTAGATGGTGGTGCGGAGACGCACGAATGCGCGGTTATCCTGCGCATTTGGGAGAATCGGGGTGCAAGTCCCCGGCTGTACCAGTAACCGTAATTCCTCTTGGCTCGGGATGCTCGCGTCGCAGATCGGACGACGTGCCCGAGTCGTTAAGGTTAAGTCGGATCGCCTCCCGTCTTGCATGCGGCTGCGGCTTTTGCCGCCGGTGTGCATAGGGCTCTGGAGGGAAGGGGGTCCCCGATGGGGGAACTCGAGCGCAACATGCGCGATGACGTGGGGCAGTCTCAAGGCAACGCTCCAAGTACAGACAGTAGGAGACAAATGGATATGTTTGAGGACGAGCGCGAGCGCGCCTCGTTGCATCGCCGTGGCGCGATTGCACGCGGTGTAGCCAAGCGCGGCCTGGTGGCATTCCTGGCCTTCGCGATGGCCTTTGGCACCACGCCGGCTCAGCTGTGGGCCGAGGGCGCTGAGGGCATTGCCGAGGCTGTGGCTCAGACTGCGACGCCGGGCGAGGACGCAGCGCTTGCGGGCGGTACCGCTGAGCAGAGCGGCGCCGAGGTTTCGGATTCCGAGGGCGCACCTGCAGCTAGTGCAGCCATAACAGAGGCAGCAACTGGCGACGAAGGCTCGGCGACGGGGGAGAGCCCTGCCACGAGCGAGCAGTCTTCGACGGCATCCGCTGGCCAAGCGGGATCTGCCGCCGCGGCTGCCGTTCAGACAGAGAACCCGACAGAAACCGGCGATGTCGCCAAGAAGCAGGTCGAGGTCTCGTTCTCGATTATCGGCACCGATGCTGACGGCAAGGCTCAGACCTGGGTGGCACCTACGCAGCTCAAGCTCGACGAGGGCGCGACGGCTGCGGATGCCTTCATTAAGCTGCAGGAGAAGACGGGCTTCAAGGCGAAGTACGAACCGAACACGGCATACGGTTTCTACCTCGAAAGCATCACATCCCCGAGCGATGGTCGCACGCTTGCCTACGATCCGACGACTTATGCCTTCTGGCAGCTGTTCGTCGACGGCGCGTCTTCCTCGGTTGGCGCGAGCAGCGTCAAGCTCACCCAGGGGCAGAAGATTGAGTTTGCCTATACGGCTGGTAGCTCGTCCCCTGTCGTTAAGGACCAGGTTGCCGCAAATGTGACCGTCATTGGTCGCGATGCCCGGGGCAAGACTCAGACTTGGGTCGACAACGCGCAGTATGTGGTGACGTCCGGCTCGAGCGCACTTGACCTTACGAAGGTCGCGCTCGAGGCGAATGATATTGACGCCGTTGCTGCGGGCTCCTTCATTCTGAGCCTTAAGTACAACGGCGTTGAACTGGGTACGCCGCTCGATTATTCGACCTATTGACAGCTGTTCATCAACGGCAAGTCGAGCGACTACACGGCAGACAATGTCACCATTCATGCTGGTGATACCGTTACGTGGTTCTACGGTGGCTGGGGCGACCAGTTGCCGTCCGATTCTGTCCATGCTTCCGTTCAGGTACTTGGTAAGGACAAGGACGGCAAGCAACAGGTTTGGGCTTCGACGGGCCAGACGAGCCTCAAGGCAGGCTCCACTGCTAAGGATCTCCTTGAGCAGACCGGCCTTACTCTCGATGCTGGCGAATCGTCTTGGGGCTGGTTCCTCAACGGCATTACTTCGCCGTTCGATGGTAAGTCCTATGGCTGGGATGCTGCGACCAATAGCTATTGGCGCTTCTACGTAAATGGCAAGTTTGCCGACGTTGGCGCCGGTGCCTACGAGCTTCAAGAGGGCGATGCCGTCACCTTTATGTATGGTGCTGACGCCGATGCCCTCCCCGGTCAGGTGCTTGGGTCTGTCGATGTTATCGGTCCCGATGTCAACGGCAACAATACTCGCTGGGGCTCGGCAAGCAATGTTTCTTTGCCCGAAGGCTCTACTGCCCAGAACCTTATTGAGACGGTCCTGAAGGCCAAGGGCGTTACGTACAACGGCTCCCAGAGTGGTGAGTACTGGTTCCTCAATTCCATCAATTCGCCGTTCGATCACAAGCCGTATGCCTGGGATGCTGCGACCAATAAATATTGGCACCTGTATATCAACGGAGAGCCCTCCTTACTCTGCGCCAACCAGGTCACGCTCAAGAGCGGCGACAAGGTTACGTTTGCCTATACCACCGACGATTCGCCCATGCCCGATCCCGACAAGATTGTCGTGGACCCGAGCGCGACGACCCCAAATTGGGATGCCGAGTGGGCTGGCTACGGCAACAGTGGCAACGGTTCGACCGTAACGGATGCCAAGACGCCTGCGCAGGCCGCCGGTCTTAAGTGGGCCTTCGATTGGAAGGCCGAGTCTGGTCAGCAGTATGCCAACTGCAGCGAACCTGTCATCGCTAACGGCTTTGTGTACATCGCGACCGAGAACGAGCTCATTAAGATCGATTCGTCCACGGGCAAAAAGGTTGCCTCTGCGCCGCTTGCCTCCAAGGTGAGCTATACCTCTCGTCCGATCTATACCAATGGCCTTATCATCGTTCCGCTCAACGGCGGTGCGGTCCAGGCGATTACTGCAGACAAGCTGATCTGCAAGTGGCTGACGCCCGGTTTGACGGACTTGACGCAGAGCTCCTGCACCGTCGTTTCGGACGGCGAGTATGTCTATGTAGGCTCGGTCGATATTTCGTATGACGAGAATTACAACGCGACCTACGGCAACGGCTCCTTTGCGCGCATTAAGATTGCCACGGGCGAAGTTTCTTGGCAGAACATCGACCCTGCCGAGGGCTATTACTGGACTGGTGCGGCTTTGACGGATAAGTATGCCATCGTTCCTACGAGCGCGGGTACGCTTAAGTGCATTGATAAGACGACGGGCGATGTCGTTTCGACCATGAAGCTCGGCGCTGTCGCAAATGCCGATTGCATTGCCGATCCGTCCAATGGTTCGACCTTCTATCAGATGACGCACGACGGAAAGCTCCATGTGATTTCGCTTTCGGCGAAGGGCGTGCTGAGCGAGCAGAAGACGGTCGATCTGGGTCTTACTAATAACATGAGCGCACCGGCGGTGGCTGGCGAAAACTTGATTGTCGGCGGACAGACGGCTACTGGCTCTGCTCTGGCTCTCTATAATCTGAAGACCGGCAAGACCACGATGGTCACCGCTGCTGACGGTAAAGAACTTCCGGCCGGATTTAACGGTATTGCTGCTACTCCGCTGGTGAGTGTTCAGGGCGGCAAGACCTATGTGTACTTCACCGTTAACAGCGCGGATAGCAAGGATTACGTCAACTACTCTGCTGGTGGTGGCGTGTATCGCTATACGCTCGGCGATGCAGAGGCGACGCAGATTTATGATGCGGCTGGCCATTACCAGCACTGCGACTCTCCGGTCATTGCCGATGCATCTGGCAATCTCTACTACATTAATGATTCGGGCACGCTGTTTAAACTTGGAGCTGTCGAGTCTTGGACGGTTGCCTTTAACTCCAACGGCGGGTCTGCTTGCGACACTAAGTTTGTTGCTACGGCCGATGGCAAGCTGGTTAAGCCGGCCGATCCGACGCGCGATGGCTACACTTTCGGCGGTTGGTTTACCGATGAGGCTTGCACGCAGGCGTATGATTTCAGCACGCCGGTGACGGCCGACCTGACGTTGTATGCCAAGTGGACCAAGAATGCCGTTAACCCTGGCGGTAATGGCGGTTCAGGCTCCAATGGCGGCAATGGCGGCGTTGGTTCGAATGGCGGCGGCGGTTCTAGTACCGGTACTGGTTCCGGCACTGACGCTGGCACGGGTTCTGGCTCCGGCTCGAAGGGCGGCGCTATTGCCCCGGGCAAGAAGCCGGTGACCAAGACGACGGTGTCGACCAAGACCGAGACCAAGGACAACAAGTCCGACAAGAAGTCCGATTCCAAGTCCGATACGGGTGCTGCTTCCATGACCACTGCTAAGAAGTCCTCTAGTGCTTCCGAGCAGGAGACGGGCACCAACCCGCTCGCCATTGTTGGCGTTGCCGCCGGCGTCATCGGTCTCGCCATCGTCGGCGTGTTCGTGTTCACCAAACGTCGGTAGGTGAGGGCTGTGTCCAATAAATCCAAGGACGCTGACCCCAAGCAACCAGATTCCTCGTTCATTCAGCTCGATGATCCAAAGCAAAAGGGCGCCGCTTCGGCGGCGTCCACCTCTCGTCGCAAGGCGCTCCTCGGCGTTCTGACTGCTGCATGCACCATTCTGATCGTCGTCTCGCTGGGTTTCGTCCATCCTTCCACAAGCGGTGCCTGGTCCATCGACTGGATCATTCAGACCGTGACGGGGGAGAGCGTCGTCACCAAGGACACCAAGGCGTCTGGCTCGACTACGACTTCGGGCGAGGCCAGTTCCAAGGATTCCAAGTCATCGAATGACGCAAAAGATGAGTCCAAGGGTTCGAACGACGACAAGGACGATTCCGAGTCTTCAAACAAGGAATCGGACAAAAACTCGGATAGCAAGAAGTCCGAGGACCGGGGCGGCAAGAAGTCTGGCGATAAATCCGCTGCCCAAAATACGGGAGCCAGTGATACTTCCAATGCGTCTGGCGGTGCTTCTTCGGGCGGTGGCCAGTCGTCTGATGGAGCCTCATCCTCTAATGGTGGAAACGCCTCCTCGGGCGGCCAGAGCGGCTCACAGGAGTCCAACTACGTTACGGTGACGGTTTCGGTCACATCGAGCGCTGTGGACAATCCTGTGTCCTCTGGTGGCACCTTTACCTTTAACGAAGGTGCTACCGTCTACGATGCCCTGTGCGCGCTGGGCCTCTCTGTCAACGCACACGGCTCATCGTACGGCACGTATGTTTCTGCGATTGGTGGTTTGGCCGAGAAACAGTACGGCGGCACGAGCGGCTGGATGTATTCCGTCAACGGCACAACGCCCATGACGGCCTGTAGTAACTACGTTCTCTCAAACGGCGACAACGTAGTCTGGTATTACGTTACAGACTAGAGGCCTCGACATAGCGCGCCAGACGGGCGGTTCGGACCAACATCCGAGCCGCCCGTTTTTCATGCGAATGGGACTGGATCGCCGGGTCTCTCGGCAAACAAAAAACCGGTTGGAACGGGAATTCCAACCGGTTATACATTCAAGCAAATAGTGAATCGACTACGACCGTGCGCCCTCGAGGAAGAAGCGGCGGCTGAAGTAGTTGTACCAGGTGACGAGGAATGTGGCGATGGCCTTCATGGCCTGGTAGCCGATGCTCAAAAACGTGACGCCCACAAACATGTACAGGTCGTTGAGGCCCAGGCTGATCACCGACAGGATGGTGAAGATCGTGAACTCGCGCTTGCGGCTCATGCCTTCGCGGTGGTCGAACACGTACTTCATGCTGAGCCAGTAGTTGACCACGACGGATGTGATAAACGAAACCGTGGTGCTCATCAAAAAGTCGAGGTGGAACAGCTCGACGAGCGCAATGAGCATGCCCCAGTCGATGCCAAAGGAGATAAGACCCACGACGGCAAACTTGAGGAACTGCTTGGTATGAGGTTGTGCCAGCGCCTTGCGCACGTAATCACATCCAATGCGTTGATGAATCGAGCAGAGGATACTTTAGAGCTTTTACAAGGGAAACGTAAGGTCTTTGCCAAGAACTATATGAACTCGCCAAATTTTCAAGAGCTAATCCGCAAACGTTGAAAATTTGCCCGTAAACGAGCGACACCCACGGACGATACTGCGCTGAGTGCGCGTCGTCCGTGGGCGCCGTAATGCTGCAGGGGTTTCGAGCTATTTTGTCTCGTCGCCCTCCAGGAAGATTTTTCGAGTCACAAAGTTGTAGACCATGACAAGCGCGGTGGCGCAGATCTTGGCGATATTGGCCTCGAGTCCCAGGCCGGCGTTGAGCGCCAGCACGATGCCGTCGTTGAGCACCAAACCGATCACGGACAGCACGACAAAGATGATGAACTCGCGGCGGCGGCTCATGCCTTCCTTGTGCGCAAACACGTACTTCATGCTTGCGAGGTAGTTAAAGATGAGTGAGATGATAAAGCCGCTGGTGTTGGCGATTAGGATGTTGAGGCCCAGACCGTAGTGGAGCAGATTCATAATGCCAAAGTCGATAACCGTGGCAATGACACCGACGACGCCAAATTTCATGATCTGCGCAAGGAGCTTTTGCATGGTACCTGCCTTAAGCTGGCGCCGAAGCGCCGCGGGGATGACAAACTCAGCAAGTTTAGCCAATCCCCGCGGGTGGTGCTAGGCGCGCTCCTCGATAGCACCGTTTCTATATGCATCGAGCAGCTGACGCAGGTCTTGGATTTGGCTGCGGATCTTGGCGCCAGTATCGGTGTCGCTCACCATGCGGCGACGGTCCGCTTGGTCAAAACGGTTGGTCTCGCTTTCGATGTCCACGTTGCGCGTGAGTGCCTCGGCAACCGTCGTAAAGGCCCGGTGCGACTTGAGGCGGCAGCCGCGCGAGCTCGAGATGAGCGTATAGCCGGCGATGCCCGTCTTGGGATGGTAAGCGCGGCAGAAGCCGCCATCGATGACCAGCAGCTTGCCCTCGGCGCGGATGGGCTGCTCGCCCTTGGTGGTTTTAACGGGCGTGTGGCCGTTGATGATGTGGCCGGTCGGCGAACATGCCATGGGCGCGACGCCAAACTCGCGCATGATGTCGTCGCAGACCGAGGGCGACTTGGTAAGCGTAAAGTATGGGTCCATCGGCTCGACCCAGGTGCTCTTATCGGCGATATAGGCGCGCTCAAAGGTACGCACCAGGCGTCCGCTGGCGGGCGAGTTAAAGCCAATCCACAGGTACCACATCCAGTCGAGAGCGTCGCGGTCGCCCACGCGCCAGGCGCGGCGGGCGATGTGGTCGCAAAAATCGAGATAATCGCGGCCAGCGTGCCAGGTGCCCAGACAGTTCATGCTGCTAAAGGTGCCGTCTTCGTTGAGCGGAACGCAGCCGTGGAAGAGCAGGTTGCCGTTGGCGACCTTGTACATCGAGCCGTGGGAATAGAGGAAATCGATATGGCGATGCAGGTGATCGGCGGTGACAAACTCGGACACGAGCTTGTCGATGATGTGCTGCTCCTGAGACGTGAGCGTGTAGGGGTCCGCCGGGTCGACGGTGGGGAAGTCGTTGGTCGTGAGTGGCCACACGCTGCCGTCGGCGAGCGTGACCGTGCCGGTGTCGTGGTCGATCTTGTCGAGTAACAGACGGTCGGTCATGTCGAACTCGGGGTGGAGCTGGATAATCTGGCCCTCGAGCTTAAAGAGCAGCACGTTGATGGCCTTGATCAGCGGGGTGATGGACTCACCGGCGGTGTAGGTGGCATCGGCAAAGGCGACAAGCTCACGCAGCGAGATGCCGTAGTCGTTCTCCAGGATCTCGTAGTTGTCGTAGCGTAGGTTGTTGCGCAACACCGTGGCGATGCAGGCGGGCTCACCGGCCGCAGCGCCCATCCACAGCAGGTCGTGGTTGCCCCACTGGATGTCGAGTGAATGGTAGGTGAGCAGGCGGTCCATAATTTTGGCCGCGCCGCCGCCGCGGTCGAAGATGTCGCCCACCAGGTGCAAGTGGTCGACGGCCAGGCGCTTGATGAGCGAGGCGAGCGACTCGATAAAGTCGTCGGCGCTGGCGGTCTCTAGGATGGACTCCACGATGCGCTCGTGATAGCGCACGCGATAGTTGTTCTCGTCCGGGTGCGTGTGCAACAACTCGTCGATGATGTAGGCGTAGTCGCGCGGGATGGCCTTACGCACCTTGGAGCGCGTGTAGCGGCTTGAAAGTGAGCGAGCGACCATGATGAGCTGGTCAAGCATCGTCTTGTACCAGGTTGGCGAGTCCTCGCGCCGGCTGCGGACCAGGTCGATCTTCTCGCGCGGGTAGTAGATGAGCGTACACAGCTCGCCCTTTTCGTCAAAGGAGAGCGTGTCGCCAAAGATCTCGTCGACATGTTCGCGCACGACGCCCGAGCAGTTGTTGAGGATGTGCATAAAGGCTTCGTACTCACCATGCACGTCGCTCATAAAATGCTCGGTGCCCTTGGGTAGGTTGAGGATGGCCGAGAGGTTGATAATTTCGGTAAATGCGGATTGTTCGGTGGGGAACTGTCTCGACAGCAGGCGCAGATACTTGAAGTCTTGCGGGTTGCGATCGAATGCGACCATGAAACACCTTCCGATGGGGCTGGTAAAACTGATAAACAGCGTCAAACGTTTACCAGTATGCGCCGCTTTTGTTTCGATTTTGCGCCAGCGGCTGAATTGTCGGCTGAACGGTTTGGTAAATCGATTTAGTGAAGGTAGATGTGTTGGTCGGGTGGAGACGACAGAGGGTGTTTTCTCAGATATTTATGCGTCGGGTCGGTGGAGACGATGGTGGTAAAGATGTTCACTATTTTTGGTTCGATTTGGTAAATAGTGGACATATGTACCGCATGTAGGCTCACTGTGCGATAATTTGCGCAGTAATGAGTAAGGAGCCTCATATGAGTGATTTTGTCCTGACCTGTGAATCCGCCGCCGATCGAACCCGTGAGTTCTTTGCGTCGCGCAATATCCCTGTCGTGTGTTTTCATTACGAGATCGACGATGTTGTCTATACGGACGATCTGTATCAGTCGATTACGCCGGACGAGTTTTTTGCCCAGATTGCCGCGGGCGCCATGCCCAAGACGTCTCAGGTGAGCGTGGGTGAGTACGAGGAGTTTTGGGAGCCGTTTGTTGCCGAGGGTAAAGACGTGCTGCACCTGACGTTGTCGTCGGGTATTTCGGGCACGTATGGATCGGCCTGCGTCGCGGCGCAGATGCTTGCGGATCGCTATCCCGAGGGCGGCAAGGTGCGCGTCATCGATTCGCTGGCGGCGTCTTCGGGCTTTGGCCTGTTGTTGGAATATGCCGCCGATGTGCGCGATAGTGGGGCTTCACTCGACGAGACGGCTGCCTGGATCGAGGAGCACAAGCTCAACCTGCACCACTGGTTCTTCTCGACCGATCTGTCGAGCTACCTGCGCGGCGGTCGCATTTCGGCCGCGAGCGCGATCATCGGCACGGCGCTTAAGATTTGCCCGCTTATGACGGTCGATTGCGAAGGTAAGCTGTCGCCACGTGAGAAGATTCGCACTAAGAAGCGCGCGATTTCCGAGATGGCTAAGACCATGATGGCACACGTACAGGACGGTGCAGATTATTCGGGTAAGTGCATCATGTCGCAGTCGGCGTGCCGCGAGGATGCCGAGGCGGTCGCGGCGCTGATTGAGGAACAGGTTCCGCAGCTTAAAGGCAAGATTGAGATCAATGACATCGGTACTCTGATTGGCTCGCATACCGGACCTGGTACGGTGGCGCTCTTCTTTATGGGCGACAAGCGCGTGGATTAATTTGCCCCATCACGTCGCTGCATGATTGCTCAAACGAAAACGGCCCGCCTCACGTTTGTGGGGCGGGCCAAGATGTTTTGCTAGCGTTTCTTTCCGCGGAAGAAAAAGCCGTGCAGTGACGGCTTGAGGCCGCGGTTGGCGCGATGCTCCTCGACGCGCTCGTGGATCGAAGCGACGCGCTCGATGACTTCGTCGGGAATCGGCACATCGGGATTCATGTTCTCGACTTGGCTGACCTCGGCGGCGGCGACCTGGTCGATAATGGGCACGTCGTCGCGCGAGATGACAGGTGTGGCGTCTTCCTTCATCTTGCGATAACGCTGCATCATGTCGGTCTGTAGCTGCTGGGCCGAAGGCGGTGTCCAGATGATGGCGTTGGCGCCGGCGGCGATGGTCTCGCGAATGCTCTCGGGCGTCTTGCCGCCCGGCGCGATAAGCGGCAGGTTGGGATAGTGCTCGCGCAGCTCGCGTAGGACCTGGGGCGTGTTCTTGCTGGCGGCGATGTTGAGAATCTTGGCTCCAGCGCGCACCTTGGCGTGGGCATCGTCGTCGCAGCGAACGACCGTGGCGATGACGGGGATGTCGGCGATGTTGGTGATGTGCTCGACCATCTCGGCAGTAGCGGGGGAGTTGACCACGCAGCCCGCCGCGCCCTGCATCTCGGAGACGGCTGCCATCTGCACGGAGCGCTTACCGGTCGTAGTTCCGCCACCCACGCCTACAAAGACCGGGCACTCGGCGACGGTCAGCAGCGCTTGCGTAATGGCGGGCTGCGGCGTGAAAGGGTAGACCGCAAAGACGGCGTCGGCGTTGGAGTTGCGGATACCCGCGACATCGGTGGTGTAAATGAGCGACTTGATGCGTCGGCCAAAGAGCGTGAAGCCGCTGGCCTCCTCGATCTCGTCGGGCATGCGAAGGGCAGCCTTGCGCAGGCGTCCGTCGATGGGCAGGGGCTCCATAGGGAGCAGGCCGTTGGGCGTGACGGCTATTTGGGGCTCGGTGAACTCGTCTGCAAGCTCGACCTCGGAAAAATCGACCGAGGCGACGATGTCCTCGTGCACCTCGGCGGGCACATCGATGGGAGCTTGGTCGTTTGCCGCCGCAGGCGTGTCGAAGGAGCTGGTGCCGACGAAGGCGTCGACGCGCTCATTTAGATCGTTGAGGGTATCCATGGAGGCTCGATTCTATGTGATGATGGCCGGCGCGATGCAGCCGGAATTGCGAATGCTAAATCGTTTGACGAGTTGATTTTTCCCCGCCGCGCCATCCGTTAGACCGAAGGGCCGGCGAACGTGAAGGAGCTGTGGTGGCGGGTATCGAGGTGCTATCTTGAAAGCCCCGTTTAAAAGAGAGGTGACGCGGTATGGAATTGACAGCAATGTTTGGCTCGATCGGCCTGTGTGTGGCCGCAATCGTTGCCGCCGCGGTCATCTACTTTGTGGTCACGGCCATTAAGGGCAAAAGGGCCGAACGCAAGGAGCGCGCGATGCTTAAACAGCATCGCGACCAGCAGGGCAAACGCGCACAGAGATAGCTTGTTGAGTTTTGGATCCGTGCGCTAGCTGCGTTTTCGGATCAGGGCAATGTAGAAGCCCTCAAAGTCGCGGCTAGGCGGAATGGTGAGCGTGCCGGGCAGGCCGTTGACGATGGCCGATACCTGACCCGCGGCAATGGCCTCGGTGAGAGCGTTGCTCTCGATATGCGGCTCCTCGCCGGCGTCCTGGGTGCGTCGTGCTTCACTTTCGCTTGGCGTGCCGTCGAGGGGGATAAGCTCGCAGTCCATATGCTTGTCGAGGGCCTCTTGCAGGGCGTCCTCGTTTTCCTGCGGCAAGATCGAACAAGTCGAATAGACGAGCGTGCCGCCCGGTTTGAGGGCCCCCATGGCGCGGTCCAGAAGTGCTCGCTGCGAGCGGGCGCACTTGCTCAGCAACTGCTCGGTGAGGCCGCGCAGGCTTTTCTCGTTGCCACTGATGACGGTGCCCGTGCCGGTGCAGGGAGCGTCGAGCAGGATGCGGTCAAAGCGGAAGAACTCGTCGAGCTCGCGTGCGTCGATGCGCATGACGGGCACGTTTTTGGCACCCTGGCGATGGAGGTTCGACTCGAGCTTTTCGGCGCGGGGAATGCTCATCTCACAGGCGGTGAGGTGCGCCTGTCCCTGGGTGAGGGCGGCGATCTGCGTCGTCTTGCCGCCGGGGGCTGCGCACATGTCCAGGATGTCCTCGCCTGCCTGGGCGCCCAGGACCAACGGCGGCATCATGGATGACAGGCTCTGCAGGTAGATTTTGCCGTCGCGGTAGATGTCGAGATCCCACAGATCTGAAACCTGGGCCTCGGGCAGGATAAAGGCGTCCGGATACCAGGTAACGGTTTGGTGGGCGATGCAGGCGGCATCGAGCGCCGCAGCGATGTCCTCGGCGGTCGCCTTGAGCGTGTTGGCGCGCAGCGTGACCGGGCGTGTGGCCGCGGCGCCGAAGCCCTCGATCATGAGCTTGGCATCGGCGGGCGCATAGGCGCCGGCGACCGTGTCGACCATAAAGCGCGGCAGGTCGGCGGCGCAGGGAAGGGCGGCAAGCTGGTCGGAAAGCTCGGTAGCAGCAAACTGCCTGAGCTTGAGCTCGGCCTTGACCTGCTTTTTCTGCTTACGACGACGCGGCTTGGACATCCGTCTTTCCTTCCCGTCCCAAATTGACTACTTTCCGGGCACGCCGCTGCTGGCGTGCTTTAGTACTGGCTCTCGTGCTTGCTAAAGAAGTCGAAGCGCGGGGGCAGCGGCTTCACGCGGTGCTCGCCGGGCTTCTCGCCCAGGCTCTCCACAAACTCATCCGTGGAGGCAAAGATGTTATCCCAGCTAAAGAAGGCGACCGGGTCAACGTCGAAGTACTCGCAGATGAGCTCGCAGCCGGCCGGCACGATGCCGTGCATGAGCACGGTCGCTACGCGCAGCTCGGTAAAGGCGTCGACGAGGGCCTGCGTCATGGCGGCGTTGGCCGGCTCGCCCTCGAGCTTGTTGGCGGCCTTGGAGGCATCGCTCCAGCGCTTGTTGGCGGCGCGCAGGTAGTCGTCGCACACAGCGAGCGCTCGGTGCGTCTCGAACTTGTACATGGCCTGCTCAAAGGCGAGGGCTGCCTGCTGGGCGGCTTCGACCACGGTGTCAGAAGCGGCACCGGCGGGGATGCAACCGTTGCGATAGGGACTCTCGTCGCCCTCCTTGACGGCGACGCCGTAGAAGCAGCTGCGGGCCAGGCGGTTGAACACGCCGGTCAGCAGCGCGCTCTCCTTAAGGGCGGGGTCGATAACGCGCTTGTCGTCGCAGGCGCGCACCTCGTTGCCGTCCTTGTCCTTGCCGGTCACGCGCGTGTCGTATGCCTTGGGGCTAAAGCTCACCGGCTTCTCGGACAGGCCGAGCGACAGCCAATGCGCGCGCATCTGCTCGCAGGTGTAGTGGTTGAGCAGGTCGTCTGCCGGCGGGGGAGGAGTCTGCGAGGACGAGCTTGCCTTTTTGCCCATGTAGAGCAGGTGGTAGCAGGCGCTGACGGTGCTCTGCGTGAGGTTCCAACCCAGGGCCTCCCACATGGCGGTCTGCGCGATGCAATAGAAGTAGATGTTGTCCTGGCCAATGAACTGGTAGATCTGTGCGTCATCCGAGCACCACCAGTCGCGCCAGTCGAGCGAGCTGTGCTGGTAGGTGGGCGCGGGGACCTGCGTGGAATCGGCGGCGGGCTCGCCCATGAGGGCGGCATCCTGGGCGGCGACGCCCTCGGTCACGCCGGCGGCCTTGGCATCGCGTGCGAGCACGGTGCGCGTATAGCTGATGGGAGCCCACAGGCTCTCGGGCCAGCACCAGCAGGTGACGTCGGAGACGCCATCGACCTCGGGCACCGGAACGCCCCAGTCGATGTTGCCGGTGATGCGGAAGGGTACGAGCGCCTTGCCGCTGCGGAAGCGCACGCCGCCGTTGGCGAGCACCGCGTGGGCATCGTCGCGCTCCTTCCAGCTGGGGAAGGTGACGGTAAAGCTGCTCTTGTTGCCCTCGGGCTCCAGCACGGTGTGCTCGGGAAGCTGATCCTCGACGGCATCGAAGGCCTCGCGGAACTTGTTCTGGATGTAGAGCTGGGCCGGCAGCAGCCACTCTTCCATGGTCTTGGAGACCACGGAGCGAACCTGCGGGTTCTGGGCGAGCTTGGCGGTATAGGTTTTCATAAAGTCGAGGTAGGCCGGCAGGTCGAAGTAGAGGTTGTCGACCGGGCGCAGCTCGGGCACCTCGCCGGTGAGCTGGCTTTTGGGCGCGATGAGCTCCTCGGGCTCAAACTGGTGACCCAGGTCGCACTCGTCGGCATAAGCCTTCTCGGACTTGCAGCCCTGGATGGGGCAGCGGCCGATCACCTGGCGGCCGTTGAGGAACGTGCCGGCCTTGGCGTCGTAGAACTGCAGCGTGGAGCGCTTGGAGATGGTGCCCTGTTCGTGCAGACGCTCGATAATCTCGGCGGTCACCTCGTTGTGAATCTGCGCAGCCGGCTTAAGGCCCGAGCCGCCGTAGATATCGCAGCTGATGTTGTAGTTGTTGAGGGTCGCGGCCTGGCGGGAGTGATTGGACTCGACATACTCGGCGATGGACTTGTCGTAGCCCTCGTTCTCCTTGAGCTTGCGGTGGCTCTCCATGATGGGCGAGCCATAGCAGTCGGTGCCCGAGGTGAAGATGACGTTCTCGCGGCCCAGACGGTCGCGCAGGAAGCGGGCGAAGAAGTCGGCCGGGACAAAGACGCCACCGACGTGGCCAAAGTGAAGGCCCTTGTTGCCGTAGGGCTCGCCGGCGGTAACGATGGCGCGGCGAGGCCAGCTGGGACGGTCGTTCATGGAGTATTTGGATGCCATGGGACTCCTTCGCATATGGTGGGAGCGCAGCCGGGCGTGGGGCTCGGCGACGCGGTGGTCAATTCGTGCATATCGTTCGACATTATCGCACATGCGGACGGGTACGTGGCAGGGGCGCTATCCTAAGATGCTATGAATGAGATTTCCAACATACATGCGTTTGAGGACGAGGATTTTCTGCACGCTTGCTTCGTGTGGGGGATGGCCGTGCTTGTGGTGTTTGCCGTGTGCCTGGTGCCGGTGTTTATGCTGCTGGGCGGGCCTGCAGACTTGGATGCGGCTGACGCGGGCGGCTGGATGGCTGTCGTGGGCTGGATAGTCGGCTTGGCTGCGATTTCTGCGGCGTCGTTCGCCGTGCACGAGCTGGTGCACGGTGTGTTTTTTAAGCTGCTGGCGCCTGCGGGCGCGAAGGTGACCTTTGGGGCGAATCGCGAGACGGCGATGATCTATGCCTGCGCCGAGGGTGTTGTGTATTTGCGCCGGCGGTACATGGCGGTTTGCCTGGCGCCGACGGTTGTTGTGACGACAGCGTTTGCCCTGGGGTTTGCGTTTTCGGGCTATCCGCTGCTGTGCTACCTGGCGGCCGGCTTGCATTTGTCGGGCTGTGTAGGCGACTGGTATTACGTGCGGACCATTTTGCGCGACCGCCGCATTGTCGCCTGCGAGGATACGTCCTTTGGCGTTCGCTTTTTTGGGTGAGGAGATGTCGATGAAGCCGTTGTTGCTGCATGCGTGCTGTGCACCATGCTCGCTTGAGCCGGTTCGCCTGCTGCGCGAGGAGGGGTTTGAGCCCACGATTTGCTGGACCAACCCCAATATTCAACCGCGCGATGAATGGCAGCGCCGCTTGGACGAGCTGCGCCGGTGGTGTGCCGATGGCGACATCGAGCTCATCGAGGCAGGGGAGGACCGCGATCGCTGGGAGACCGGCGTGGCACCGCTGGGTGCCGATCGGCCTCGTCGCTGTCGCGCGTGCTATGCCCTGCGCTTGGCCGAGGCGTGCCGCGTTGCCCAGGAGCGCGGGTTTGAGTTTGTGGGCACGACGCTCGCCGTCTCGCCGTACCAGCTGTTCGATACCTGCAATGATGTGTTGGAGCGTCTGGCTGCCGCCCGCGGTCTCACCCCGGTGATTCGCGATTTTCGCCCGTATTACCCCGAGGCGACACGCCGTTCGCGCGAGCTTGGCATGTATCGGCAGAACTACTGTGGTTGCCGCTTCTCGGCTGTCGAGGCGGCCATGGACCGCGCCCGCATCCGCGACGAGCGCAAAGCCGCCAAAAAGTAGTTCATTTGGGACGTCAGCCTGCTAGGATGTAGAGCGGACTTTAGCTATATAAGGAGTATCCGACGTGTCTATGCGTACCGATGATTTTGACTACAACCTTCCCGAGGAACTGATTGCCCAGGCTCCTGCCGAGCCGCGCGATTCCTGCCGATTGCTGGTGGTGGATCGCAAGGGCTCTCAGGCGGGAACGCCGCTAAAGCATGGCGGTACCGTTGAGCACCGCATCTTCCGCGACATCATCGACTATATCGAGCCGGGCGACGTGCTCGTCATCAACAAGACGCGCGTGATGCCGGCCCGTCTTATCGGTCGCAAGGCGGGCTCGGGTGGCGTGGTCGAGACACTGCTGCTCAAGCGCCGCGAGGATGTTGACCCGCTGGGTCACGTTTGGGAGTGTCTGGTCAAGCCGGGCAAGCGCCTGAAGCCCGGTGCTCATATTGAGTATCGCGCCGGTGGCGCCCATGCGCCCGAGGGGGCTCCCGTGGTGCTGACGGCCGAGGTTGTCGACTTTGTCGCCGATAGCCGCGGCGGCCGCCTGGTGCGTTTTGAGCCGGCCGGCTGCAATGCCGCCGGCGAGCCGCGCACGCTCGACGAGGCCATTCACGCCGCCGGTCACGTGCCGCTGCCGCCCTACATTACCGATTACGAGGGCGATCCCGAGAAGTACCAGACCGTCTACGCCATGAAGGAGGAGCACTCGGCTGCCGCTCCCACGGCGGGTCTGCACTTTACGCCCGAGCTCATGGCCGCTATCGAGGCCAAGGGTGCCAAGTTTGCCGCCGTCGAGCTCGAGGTGGGTATCGATACCTTCCGTCTGGTGGAGGAGGACGACCCCACGCAGCACGTGATGCACACCGAGCGCTACCACGTGTCGCAGGAGGTTGTCGATGCCGTGCACAAGGCCAAGGCCGAGGGTCATCGTGTGATCGCCGTCGGCACCACCGCGGTGCGCTCGCTCGAGAGCGCGTTTGACGCAGAAGCCCCGGTGTTCGATCCGGCCGTGACGGCGCGCTATTTTGAAGGCCGCGAGGACGGAGCCGACACGCTTGGCCGCGGTGACATCGTGGTGCGCGAGAACGCCACGACGCAGCTCTACCTCATGCCCGGCTCGACCTATCACGTGGTAGACGCGCTGATCACGAACTTCCACGTGCCGCGCTCCACGCTCATGATGCTCGTGAGCGCACTTGCCACCCGCGACCAGATCATGGATGCCTACGCTGCTGCTATCGAAGAACGTTACCGCTTCTTCAGCTTCGGCGACGCGATGCTCATCTTGTAGGTTACGGCGTT
>DBGDZK010000141.1:0-7159 GCA_048373195.1 Collinsella sp. | reverse complement strand
GCGTCGGCCTCCTTGTAGATCTTGATCTCCTTGCCGTCAACGGTGATGGAATCCTCGCCAGCAACGACCTCGTGATCGCGAGCGTAGTTGCCCTGCGTGGAGTCGTACTTCAGCAGGTAAGCGAGCATATCGGGAGAGGTGAGGTCGTTGATAGCGACGATCTCGGAGCCCTCATGACCGAACATCTGACGGAAAGCCAGACGACCGATGCGACCGAAGCCGTTAATAGCAACCTTTACTGCCATTGTGTCTCCTTTCGTAAGGCCCCCGCGAGCTACAGCGCCCGCCGTTGAGGCCCACAAACTAACCACTCGCCTAATATACCTTTTTTTTGACTTGAATTTCACGAGAATGCTCGAAATTGAAAATCAAATTTACGTTAAAACGTTTTAAATACTAAAACAGCAGCTAAATCCGTATATAAGTCGATACTTTAATCTACCTGTTTGCTTCAATGAGCTTTTCAAGCCGTAAAACACGATGGTAGAGGGCCGACTTCGACAAGGGAGGGTCAGCCATCTCCCCCAAATCACGCAGTGACAGATCGGGGTAGCGCTCGCGCAGGTCGCAAAAGACCGCCAAGGCATCCGGAAGCGCATCGCGAAGGCCACGCTGCTCGAGCTCATCGATCAACGCAAGCTGATGCTGGGCGGCACCGGCGCTTCTGGTCTGGTTGGCGAGCTCGGCGTTCACGCGACGGTTTACGTCGTTCTTAACCAATTTGACCGCGCGCGCTTCCTCGATCTCGGCAACGCTGCGCTTGGCGCCGACCAGCTTTAGGAGCTGCTCGATCTCCTCGGCGCTCTTAATGTACACGGCATATGACCCCCGCCGCGCATTAACACGAGCATGGACCCCAATCTGCTCCAACAGATCGCAAAGCCCCTTGGCATATTGCTCGCCCTGCACCGCGATCTCCAAATGAAAATCGCCGCGTGGATCGGCCACGAAGCCGCCCGCGATGAGCGCGCCGCGGATATAGGCAAGCCTGCAGCAGGGACGGGCAACGATATGTCGGGGCACGCCGGCGACAAGTCCTCCCCTGCGGTCGAGGATGCCCAGCAGCACCAGAGCCTTATCCAGGTCTGGCTGATCAGGCAAGGTGATGAGGTAGTTTCGAACCTTATGCAATACAGATTTACGAACGGTGAATTCCGTTTTGAGCTTAAGGATGCGATGCGTCAGTGTGATCATCGTGCGCGCGACGGCGCCCGTCTCGGTCGCGACCGTCAAACGATACCGCCCCGAGCCGGCCAGCGAAAGTGTACCGCTCACACGCGTCAGGGCGGCAAGCGTCGACAAATCGCAGTATTCACATTCGGGTTCGCAGCGCGCGAGCTCGTCACGCACCTCGGCGGTAAACGACATGCAGGCCTATGCTTTCGTGTTGGCGCGCGACAGGTCGCGGTGGGAAATGCTCACGTGATATTGGGCACCTTCCAAATAACGTGCCGTGGCCTCGGCGATGGCAACGCTGCGGTGTTGACCGCCCGTGCAGCCGATGGCAATAGAAAGCTGTGGCTTGCCCTCCGCGATATAGCCGGGCATGACCGTATCGAGCAGCTGCGTCCAAGCTTTCCAGAACTCCTGGGTCTTGGGATGGTCCAGAACAAAGTCGGAGACCTTCTTATCGAGACCGGTCATGGTGCGCATCTCGGGATCGTAGAACGGATTGGGCAGGAAGCGAACGTCGATCATAATGTCCGCCTCGACGGGCATACCGTGCTTAAAGCCAAACGAGAACACGTGAACGTCCATGAGCTGCTGGTCGGACAACTCGGAGAACGCCATGCGCAATTTGTTGCGCAGGGCAGAGGTACGCAGGCGGCTCGTGTCGATGATCATATCGGCTCGATCGCGCACACCCTGCAGCTGCAGGCGCTCGCGCTGAATCGCATCGGCCGTAGTCTCCCCCGGCTTGGCAATGGGATGGCGGCGGCGGTTTTCGCTATAGCGACGGATCAGCACCTCGTCAGAGGCCTCGAGAAACACGATGTCACAGCTCATCTCGCGCTCCTCGAGTGCGGCAACGGCATCGAGCAGCTCATCGAACAAGCCCTGGCTGCGCAGGTCACAGGTGACGGCGAGATGCCTGCCCACGCCCGTATTGATGCCGACGAGCTCGGCAAGCTGGGCGATGAGACGCGGAGGCAGGTTATCGATGCAAAAATAGCCCATGTCCTCGAACACGTGCATGGCCTGTGTGCGGCCCGATCCGGACATTCCGGTGATGATGACGATATCGGGGATGCGCTCCGAGCGCTCCGCCGCATCCATGGCATCTCCCTTTTGCATGTGCTGCCTCCCGAAAACAAGCGCGGGACCCAGCAACCCGGATCCCGCGCGGTCAATTGCCTATATTGAGTATACCGCCCCGAGCGGATACGAGGCCTGTCTTACGCCTCAAGCGCAGCCTTGAACCAACTCGTAATACTCGTGGGGTGCGTGATGGCGGTGCCGACGACAACGGCCCAGGCGCCAGCATCGATCGCGGCGCGAGCCTCCTCGGGCGTATGCACGCGGCCCTCGCAAATGATGGGAAGGCCGGGGAATTCCTCGGTCGCCTGACGCAGGAGCGGCAGGTCGGGGCCATCGGCCATGGTGCAGTCGATGGCGGCGACGCCGTGAGAAAGCGTGGTGGATACCAGGTCAAAGCCCATATCAACAGCACGGCGAATATCCTCGATGGTGGCACAATCCGCCATCAGGAGCACACCCTCCTCGTGCAGCGGGCGGAAGGTATCCTCGACCGTCTTGCCATCGGGGCGCGGACGATCGGTGGCGTCGATCGCCACGATATCGGCACCGGCAGCAACGCAGGCGCGAGCGTGACGCAGCGTCGGCGTGATGTAAACGCCCTCGTGCCCATCCTTCCACAGGCCGATGACGGGAACCTCACAGCGACCCTTAATGGCGGCAATGTCGGCAAGGCCCTGGCAGCGAATGGCGGCGGCGCCGCCGAGCTCGCAAGCGCGAGACATTTGAGCCATGGTCTCGGGCGTACGAAGCGGCTCGCCCATATACGCCTGAACGCTCACGACGAGTTTACCCTTCAGGGATTGAATCAAAGGATCGACGGTCATAAGGCTGCAACCTTTCTCAGAACAGCCTCCCGAGGCGTGTTGTCTCGGGAGGCTCCTACAGCAGATACGTTTACTTTAACGAGGCAAGAAGATGCTCGGCGGCACCGATAAGCGGCGCGTCGCCCTCCAGAGAACCGATGAGAATCGGCGTGTCCTGAAGCGGGTCGAGCGCCTGGCTGGCATAGCCCTCGTGCACCGAGTCCTTCCACGTCTGCGAGCGCCAATCGGGACCCTGGTGAATCACGCCGCCCGAAAGCACGATGACCTCAGGGTCCAGGATGTTAGCGAGCGAGCCCAAGCTGGCCCCCAGCGCAAAGCCGGCGTCATGGATGACCTCGGTCGCCTTTGCGTCGCCCGCACGGCACAGATCGTTCACATCGCGACCGACCGAAGGACGGCTGGGGTCGACGCGGCCAAAACGCTCATCGTACATTCGACCAATGGAAGTGCCCGAAGCAACCGACTCCAGATGGCCGGAACGCCCGCAGGCGCAGGGAATGCCGGCGGCAGCCGAGCACTCGATGTGGCCCATATGGCCGGCAGCACCATGGAAACCCTGCATCACGCGGCCGTTCTCGACATATGCGCCGCCGATGCCCGTACCGATGCCAAGACACAAGACGGAGAACTTGCCCTTGCCGACGCCCCAGTGGGCCTCGCCCAGAGCATGAGCCTGCACGTCGCCTACAACGGCAACGGGAAGACCGAGGTCCTCGCGCAGGCGCGGCCCCAACTGAACGCCGGACCAGCCGGGCATGATCTCGTTGGCATACGCGATGGCGCCCGTCTTGGGATCGACGACGCCGGCGGCACCGATACCGACGCCAAGGACCTCGACATCGGGATTCGCCTCGAGAGCAGCCTTGATGGACGCCTCGATACGCTGGAAGACGGCCTCGCCGCCCTCCTGGGCCTCGGTAGGAACCTCGGCCTCAAAAACGGGATGGGGCACACTACCGTCAGCCGGGTACTCCATGATGGCAGTCGCGATCTTAGTTCCGCCGATATCGACAGAGCAGACGTACTTGTTCTCCATGTCGCTCTCCTTAGGAGATAAAAAACAACTACAGGAAATGCGCCGTCAGGCTAGCCGTCACAGCGCGGTAAAGGTTTTCCAGGTGCCCGAGATCGCCGAGAAACCGTGTGGCCATTGACCTAATGGGTCATGGCCGCACGGTTGAACGGCGAGGTCGAGTGCCCGGGGAAGCTTTACAGGAGACCGTTGTCCTGGAGGACCTTCTTAATCGCCTCGACGTTCTCGCCGGTCATGGCCTTCACCGGGCGCGGCATGGTCGGGCTGTCGAAGATACCCATGAGGTTCATAGCGGTCTTGAAGGCGCCGACGCCACCGGCATAGCCCTGGACGCCCGAGGTGACATCCCAGATGTGCGAAATCTCATTGAGGCGATCCTGCTCGGCCTTGACGGTAGCCCAGTCACCAGCCTGAGCGGCCTTCCACTGACGCACGTAGCCCTCGGGCTCAACGTTGGCGAGACCCGGGACGGAACCGTCGGCGCCACCGAGGTAAGCGCCGTCGACAACAACCTCGTGACCGGTGAGGATGCTCATCGGATGGCCGTTCTTCTCGTTCTCCTGAACGAGGTAGCGGAACGAGATGTCATCACCCGAGGAATCCTTGACGCCGGCCAGAACGCCCTCGGCACCGAGCTTGGCAAGGAGCTTCCAGGGGAGCTTGGTGTGGACACACACGGGGATGTCGTAGGCGAAGATGGGCAGGTCGAGTTCCTCATGCAGGATGCGGAAGTGCTCCTCGACCTCGGTCATGCCCTGCAGGGCATAGAACGGGCAGGTGGCGACGAGAGCATCGGCGCCCAGCTCCTGAGCGACCTTACCGTGCTCGATCATGCGCTCGGTCTCGGTGTCGATGATGCCGACCAGAACGGGAACGCGGTGGTCGACGATACGGACGGCCTCGGCGATGATCTGACGGCGACGCTCGTCGGTGGAGAAGACGACCTCGCCCGAGGAGCCCAGGAAGAACAAGCCGTCGACGCCGGCATCGATCATGCGGTTGATGCTGCGCTCAAAGGAGGCAACGTCGAGCTGGTGATCTTCGGTATCGGGAACAACGACGGGAGGGATAACGCCGGTGAATTTCTGAGTTGCCACAAGAATCTCCTTAGTTGTCTGGCGGGCAGCCCTATGCCGCCCACTCTTGTTGGCAGTGTCCAGGCCGCCTAGGCCAAAGAACACGGGTAGAACGTTTGGTTAAAGAAGTCGACGACTTCGTTTTCGAACGCATTGATGCGCTCGTGAGCGTATTTGGCATAGACGATATGCCTCCGGTCACACTCAAGACCGATGAATACGGCAAACTGGCCCTTGGGGTCGCTCGCGGCATCCATGAGCGATGTGCCCATGAGCACCGATCCGCGCACCCGAGACGACAGCGCCTCAAGGCCACCGGGAATTGGATTGGCAACCGCCGTGCAGGCGAGGCCCCGCTCGTCCAGAGCAGAAACCGCCAGCGCGACTCCGCCGCCAAGGCCCTCGCCCCATGCAAAGATGCGGTCGGGGTCCATGCCATCAAGATTGCGCGCCACCTTCGCCAACGCGCAACCCCAACGGACGCGCTCGACAAAAGCGGACGAAGAAATCCCCCGCTGCAGGTCGTCCGCACCAGCAACATCGTCATCCAGCGCGAGGACGGCATACCCCATGGCGGCAAATCTCGTCATGTGATGCCAGCCGCGCACAGGCCGATCGATGTCGTGGAACATCAGGCACAGCGGCACGCGCTCAGATACTCGGGCACGACCGACAGGCTCGATCAAACGAGCGTGAATCGCATCGTCACCGAGCTCAAAGGAGACCTCCGAGTAACGGGCGCAGGGGTTAACAAAGTCAATCGCCGTAATGGCCAGGCCTTGAATCTCAAGATTCGAAGCGCATGTCTCTAAATCAGAAACATCTGCTTGGACATCACCGCGCCAGTCCCGATATTCTGCGAGCCTTGACGAAACCGTTCCAGGAATTCCCACGAGCCCGGGGACAATCAGCTCGTCAACATTGCTCTCGCACTTAGACATGAGCCTCCCCTCCCTTGCAGAAAAACGGAATGATCAAATCGTCAAAATCCTGAATCTCCTCGTGGCCAAAGCCTTCAAAGAACTCATGACGCTTTTCGCAGGTCAGGTTGTTATAGACCGCAAACTGCGTCGCTGGCGGACAGACGATATCGGCTGTGCCAGTGCCAAACAGCACGGGGCATTTGACCATAGGGGCAAAGTTCTTGGAATCGAAGTACGCCAGCTTGGCATAGGCTTCGTCAATACGAGTCGAGTCCTCATCAAACCAGCGAGACCAATAGCGCAGGCCTTCGTAGGCAATGTCGTCGGCATCCAAATCCCAGACCAGGCGGAAATCCGACAGGAAGGGATAGAGGATGGCGGCACGATTGATAAGCTCGCTGTTAAGCGCACAGGTCGCAATGCCCAAACCACCACCCTGCGACGCGCCGTTCACAAACACACGGGAAAGATCGATGCCCTCGAGCTCGCGAACAATACGGCACAGGATGCGAATATCTTGGTGCAAGCGGACATAGTAGAGGTTGGCCGGGTCGCCGTCGATGCCGGCGACGATATGCCCGGCAACCGTTGTGCCCTCAAATCCACCAATGTCCTCGGAGGGACCTCCTTGGCCGGGGCAGTCGAGGGCGATGAGTGCCATGCCCATGCCCGCAAACGACGCCTGCTCAAACCAGCTGCGGCTTGCACCCGGATACCCATGGAACTGAAGCACCAATGGCACGGGCTCGTCCGAGACGGGTTTAAGGTACTTGGCATGCAGGCGAGCGCCACACATGCCGGTATACCAGAGGTCGAAAAGTTGGCAGGTCGCGGCATCGGTGACCGATGCCGTGTCGATCGCATAGTCAAGCCCGACGGCGTCGGCCTCGGCCATGCGATCCTTCCAAAAGAGATCGAAATCTGATGGACGGGGCATGGCGCCTCGATATTCACCAAATTGATGTTGTAGCTCCTGAGCACTTGGCATGGCTCGTGAACCCAACCTTTCGAAATCGCAACGGAGGTGCCCCCGGCCACGGCACC
>DBGDZK010000140.1:0-15346 GCA_048373195.1 Collinsella sp. | reverse complement strand
AGCGGTGAGCAGCCACCCCTCGCCCATGGAGTTGCACAGGGAAAGGATCTCGCTCGCGTAGTCGGCCAGCTCGTAGATGTCCGCCGGCGGGTGGAAGCGACTCGACTTCTCCAGCGCGTCGTTCACGGGCTTGCGCAGCTTCTTGATGGCGGCCAGGCCGCTCTTGCTCCCGAGCGCGCTCTTCTTCGACTTGCCGATAGGCTGCTGGAAGATGCCGCCGGCGATGCCGAACAGGAAGAACTCGATAAGCCCGGGCACCACGGCCTCGCAGCCCTCGCGCTCGATGACGTCCACGATCTGGTTGTTGGCCGTCGGGTGGAACTTCACGAGGATCTCGCCCACCACGCCCACGCGGGGTTTCGTGCCCTCGCCGGCCAGGGGCAGCGCGTCGAAGTCCTCCACGATGCGGCGCACCGTGCGGCGGAACTCCGACTGGCGCACGCCGCGCTCGAGCTGGTGCTTGCAGGCGTCCATCCAGTACTGGAACAGGCGGTTCGCGCTGCCCGGCTCCACCTCGTAGGGGCGCGTGCGATACAAGCACATCATGAGCAAATCGCCGTACTGCAGCGCGTAAATGGCCTGGTAGAGCATCTTCGGCGTCACCTTGAAGCCGGGGTTTTCCTCGCCCAAATCCTTGAACGACAGCGCGATGACCGGGATGTGCCCGAGCCCCACGGACTTCAGCGCCTTGCGGATGAGCGAGATGTAGTTGGTGGCACGGCAGCCGCCGCCGGTCTGGCTGATAACCACGGCTGTCTTGGACAGGTCGTATCGACCGCTCTCGATGGCCTCCATGATCTGGCCCGTCACCAGGATCGACGGATAGCAGATGTCGTTGTTCACGTAGCGCAGGCCGGCCTCGACGGCATCGTGATCGGTCGAGGGCAGCAGCTCCAAGTTGTAGCCAGCACCACGGAACACCTCTTTGACCAGGTCAAAGTGGATCGGCGCCATCTGCGGGCACAGGATGGTGTAGCCCTCCTCGCGCATCTGCTCGGTAAAGGGCACCTTGGGCCACGCGGTCGAAGCACTCTCGCGCTGCGCCTCGAACGTGTACTTACGGCTCGCGAACGCGGGGGCATCCGTGGAGGGCGCCACCGGCGCGGCATCGCCCTGCTCGTAAGTCTCGCCCGCGGCCGTAGCCACGGCCAAGCGCTCGGCCTCCTGGTCCTTGAGCGCCGCCATGAGCGAGCGAATACGGATACGCGCGGCGCCCAAGTTGGACACCTCGTCAATCTTGAGCACGGTGTAAATCTTGCCGCTGGCCTCCAGGATCTCCTGCACCTGATCAGTGGTCAGAGCGTCCAGGCCGCAGCCGAAGGAATTGAGCTGGATCAGGTCCAGGTCGTTGCGCATCGTCACAAAACGGGCGACGGCGTACAGGCGGCTGTGATACATCCACTGATCGACGACGCGAATCGGACGCTCGGGCTTCACCAGATGCGCGAGCGAATCCTCGGTAAAGACCGCAAAGACAAAGCTCGAGATAAGCTCGGGCAGGGCATGGTTGATCTCGGGGTCGTTATGGTAGGGACGGCCGGCGAGTACGATGCCGTGACCGCCGTGGTCCTCGACCCACTTAAGAGCTTCCTCGCCCATGGTCTGGATATCCTCGTGGAAACGCGCATCGGCCTCAAAGGCAGCGTTGACAGCGGCATCGACCTCGGAGCGCGTGATCTTGGGACCGCGCACGCGACCGCGACCGGCCTCAGCATCGGCCACGCGATCAACGGCGAGCACCTGGTACAGGCGGCGCTTGAGCTCGGTCTTGTCGTGATAGGGCACAAACGGGTACAGGAACTCGATGTTCTGCTCGCGAATCTCGTCGATATTGAGTGCCAACGCCGTGGGGTAGCTCATGACGATGGGGCAGTTGTAACAGTTGCCGGCGGTCGGATCCTCCTTGCGCTCCCAGCGCACGCACGGCATCCAGATAAAGTCGACGTCGCGGTCGATGAGGTTCATCACGTGGCCGTGGCTCATCTTGGCAGGATAGCACACACTCTCGGACGGCATGGACTCGATGCCCGCCTGGTAGGTCTTCTTGCTCGACTGGTCGGACAGCTGCACGCTAAAGCCCAGGCGCGTAAAGAACGCGTGCCAGAAGGGGTAGTTCTCGTACATGTTGAGCGCGCGCGGGATGCCGACGGTGCCGCGCGGGGCCTCGTCGGGGCTCAGCACCTCGCGGTTAAAGAGCAGCTCGTTTTTCTTTTTGAAGAGGTTGGGAGCCTCGGTCTTTTGTTTTTTGTGGCCGGCACCCTTCTCGCAGCGGTTACCGGTAATGAAGCGCCTACCGCCGCCAAAGTCGTTGACGGTAAGCTGGCAGTTGTTGGAGCAACGGCCGCAGCGGACATGCTTTTGCGTCACGGTGAGGTGCGCGATATCCTCAGCCGAAAGGATGGTCGAGGTGCCGTCGGCGCCGGCGCGATCGCGGGCGAGCAGGGCCGCACCATAGGCGCCCATGCAGCCGGCGATGTCGGGACGCACGGCGTGAACGCCCGTGAGTTGCTCAAACGCGCGCAGCGTGGCATCGGACATAAAGGTGCCGCCCTGGACGATCACCTGACTGCCGATCTCCTTGGGGTCGCGCAGCTTAATGACCTTGAATAGGGCATTCTTGATGACGGAATAGGACAAGCCGGCCGCGATGTCGCCCACCGTGGCGCCTTCCTTTTGCGCCTGCTTAACGCGCGAGTTCATAAAGACCGTGCAGCGGCTACCCAGGTCGACGGGGGCCTTGGCATGGATGGCAGCGTTGGCGAACGCGCGCACGTCCATGTTCATAGACACGGCGAAACTCTCGATAAAGCTGCCGCAGCCCGACGAGCAAGCCTCGTTGAGCATGATGTGCTCGATGACGCCGTCCTTGACGCGCAGACACTTCATGTCCTGGCCGCCAATGTCCAGGATAAACTCGACGCCGGGCAGGAATGCCTTGGCGCCGCGCAGGTGCGCGACGGTCTCGATCTCGCCGGAATCGGCCTTGAGGGCCTCGATGAGCAGTGCCTCGCCGTAGCCCGTGGTGGTCACGTGGCCGATGGTGCAGCCGGCGGGGATGTGGTTGTAGAAATCGGCCATGATGACCTTGGCCGTGCCCAGGATGTCACCGTTGTTGTTGCCGTACCAGGTGTGCAACAGCTGGCCGTCCTCGCCCACGAGCGCGGCCTTCATGGTGGTGGAGCCGGCGTCGATGCCAATGAACACGCGGCCGGTGTAGCCGTCGAGCTTGCCCTTGGGGACGACCTCGGTGTCGTGGCGACCCTTGAACTCGGCAAAATCCTCATCGGTGGCAAAGAGCGGATCCAGACGCTCGACCTCGGCACCCTGCGTGTCACCCAGGGCATCAATAGCCTCGATGAGCTGCGGGAACGTGCTGAGCTTGTTGGACTCGTGCGCCATGGCGGCGCCGCTCGCCACAAACAGGTGAGCGTTTTGGGGCACAATGCGGTGCTCTTCGTCCAGGTTGAGCGTGAGGTAGAAGCGGTGGCGCAGCTCGGAGAGGTACTGCAGCGGGCCGCCCAGGAAGGCGACGTTGCCGCGAATGGGACGGCCGCACGCCAGGCCCGAGATGGTCTGGGTCACGACGGCTTGGAAGATGGAGGCCGCCACGTCCTCGGGGCGGGCGCCCTCGTTGAGCAGCGGCTGGACGTCGGTCTTGGCAAAAACGCCGCAGCGGCTGGCGATGGGATAGATGGTGGTGGCGTTGGCCGCGAGTTCGTTAAGGCCGCTGGCGTCGGTGTGCAGCAGGGTTGCCATCTGGTCGATGAACGCGCCCGTACCGCCGGCACAGGTGCCGTTCATGCGCTGCTCGATGCCGTTGTCGAAGTAGATGATCTTGGCGTCCTCGCCGCCCAGCTCGATGGCGACATCGGTGGCCGGGATGAGGGTCTCGACGGCGCGTTTGCTGGCGATGACCTCCTGGACAAACTCCAGGTCGAGCCACTGGGACAGCAGCAGGCCGCCCGAACCGGTGATGGCGCAGGTCATTTGGGCCGTCGGCAGCACGGTCGCAGCACCCTCGAACAAGTCGCGGGCGCAGGCACGGACGTCGGTGTGGTGGCGCTGGTACTTGGCGTAGACGATCTGGTTGTCGTCATTGAGCACGGCGAGCTTGACGGTGGTGGAGCCCACGTCGATGCCCAGGTGCAGGTTGCCGCGGGCGGCCTCGGGGTTGAAGATCGCGCCTTCGGGGGCGTGGGCGGCGGCTACGGGCTCAGCGGCGGTGGCGGGCTCGCTAGCGACGGACGTCTCCCCTGCCGTGTTCTTGGCATCGGCAACTGCCTCGGCAACTTTCTCGGCAGCTGCGGTCGCGGCCTTCTGCGCGGCATCCACCACGGCGGGCGCAGCCTCACGCGCGGCAGCGACCATACGGTCCTTAATGCCCTCGACGAGTTTGCTCATTGTCTCTCCTCTTAGTTGTTGGACTCGACGGCTGCGGTGGTGTCGGCCGCGTCCTCGAGCTGCAGGTTCAATAGCTTCATGCCGTATTCCGGCACGTTGATATCGATAGGTTGGCCATACAGGTCACCAGGGCGCACAAAAGCGAGCACCGTCATAATGCGCGCCATGGCCTCGGGCGATTCGGTGAGCCCACGCTCAAACCAGCGCTGAATCATGCCGACCTCGGCACTCACGACGTAGGTGACGTAGTAGTCAAAGAACGTGCCCAGCGCCAGGCCCAAAATGCCCGTCTGCGCACGCGGCACCACAGCCTCACGAGCGGTGTCGATGATCCTTTTAATGAAGGCCTGGTCGCCGCCCGGACCCAGCAGCGCACCGATTAAGTCGCGGTTGGCTGCAAGATAACGCAGCAGCTCAACCGAACCGGGCGCCGGCTCGAGCTCATCGATATTGTGATAGAGATCGGGCAGCTGAGCTGCGGTGATGAGCTCAATACGCTCACGGATCTCGGCCAGCAAGCCGTCCTCGATTTGATTGATAAAGTCGGGGATATCGCGGTAGTGCGAATAGAACGTGCGGCGCGTAAGGCCAGCGCGCTCGGTGAGCGACGCGACATTAATGCGCGAAAGGTCGCCGCTTTCGGCAAGCTCGCTGGCAAGCGCCTGGCGAAGGGCGCGCTGCGAGCGAAGGGACCGGCGATCACATTTCTCGAGCTGGGACAAGCGTCCTCCTTGTTACTCAGACTGTACGCTATTGCACAGTGCGAGTATTATTGCACACCGTGTGTATCAACACGTAAAGGCAATATTTGGAATGTGACAAAGGGCAGTCCCTTTGTCACATTCAGCGACCGCCTAGGTTGTGCCAGTTGTGCCTGGCTTTTGGAGCGGCATTGCCGATTGTTCAAAATGTCATTCGTGGGTAGAATAGTGTCGACGGCAGTCCAAGTTCTGGAAAGCTGGGCAGCGCCGTTGCTTGGATTAAGGGGTCAACGCCTTAGCGGCGGCGACCCCTTTTACGTTGCTTCGAACGTTGCTTGAGTGCCTCGGAAAGCCCGACGAGCGCCGTGGAGAACGAGACCAAAGCGGTCAGAAGTCTCACGAAATCAATCAGATCGGTCATGGGCATCACCTCCCATCAGATGGAGGGCGTTGCCCGGCACATGGAACTGCCGCCAACAGCATCAATTCTATCAAAGCGCAGTTAGATATGCGAATGTTTGTTCGTATTTCAAGAGACCAGCGTCACCTGTGACAAAGGGGCTGTCCCTTTGTCACATTATTCGATTACGGTGCAGGAATTCTGCTTGTGCATGGTGGCAAGCATGTGTTTGGGGACGGCGTGGACCATGCAGCTGCCGATAGTCGCGCTCGCGGCGGCCTTGGCCGCGTCACTGCCATTCTTGGTGGCATAGCTGTGACGGAAACGCTTGAGCATGGCGATGTCGTTGCCGCCGTCGCCGTAGACCGCGACCTCATCCTCGGCAATACCGTAGTAGCCCGCCAGCCAAGCCACACTCTCGCCCTTGTTGCACGTCACGTCCGTGATCTCGAACATCACCGGATCGAACGGCGCGTTGACCACGCGATCCGATCGCTCGGCCAAATATGCCTTAAGGTCGCGCTCCAGCTCGGGCGAGGTCACGCGACAATTGATCTTGCATACATCGTGACGCAAGATATCGCCGATCGACTGATCGAAATACTGCTCCTCGTGATACCCGCCACGCGCACGCATGCCGCGCATCACGATGCGCTTGATAGGGCTGTCCTTTTTAAAGCCCGCCTGGTGCATCTCGAACGATCCGCTCGAAAACATGCCGTCGGGCGTGGAGCAGTCAAAACAGATATCCGGAAACTCCTTGAGCAGCTCCTCGGTGATCTGTGGGTCGATGGTCCAGGTCTTGAGCACCTCGCCATGGCTGTCACGCACGATGGATCCGTTGGAGCAGCAGGCGTCAAGCGCCAGGCCCGTAAAGCCATGCTCGCCAATCGGCAGCGTCGAGCGTCCGGTCGCGGGAACCACATACAGGCCAGCCTTGGTCAGCTCGCGGATGGCACGGTGGATGGTCCCATCCGCCTCGTGCAGGGCGTTCAGCAGCGTTCCGTCTAAGTCACTCGCAAACATCTTGATCATGGGCATGCCCCTCCTTCGTCTGCACGATATTGTAGACGAGAACGGGCACGCCCAAACAATGGCGTCCCGGCGCGACGTGCCACTGCCTCCACAAATTCACGGTGCCCCAGCGCCTTAAGACATTCGCCATAAGCGACTTTTCAGCCGATAAAACAGCGCTGTCATCAACGTCAGCACCGCCAACATTCCTGCGAGTACAATCGCCGGAGTCCATCGATCATATGCGAGCCCGTAAACCAATTGGCCAATAGGCATTGCGCAGGAAAGCGCCATGTAAACGAGTGCCAGCACTTTTCCGCAGAGTTCCTTTGGCGCTGACCGCTGAACGAATGAAACGACTTCAACCGATGTAACGCTTGCCCACGCCATGACCCATGCCGAGCCGGCCGCAAGCGCGACAAACGCAAATTCGTTAGGACCGCTCAGTAGCGTGACAATAATCGGTACGACTCCTAAACAGATCATCGCAACATATCGACATATGCCCTTGAAGGAAAAACGATGCGGCCAAATACCGACCAAACCACTGCCGACAAGACCACCTAAGCCCATAGCCACCTCAATAATCCCAACAAAGGATGACTGCATTCCGAGATGCTTTGCAACAATAACGGGAGCACCAATCGTTAACCCAACTAATGCAAGGTTCAAAATAGCCGCAATCAAAAACACAACGAGCAATGATGAGTTTTGAGACAGGTACCGAATCAACTCCCGAAAATCGTTTCGGTGTGTCGTACGAGTCGCGCCGTCTCCCATCGTTTCAGATGAGGCATTTTGCTTGAGTGCGCCCCCGAACAGCAGGGCTAAAATCGTAAACGTCAACGCCGCGGTTTCGCATAGAGTATCGATACCAAAGCACCCATAGACTGCCGTCCCGACTACAGGCCCCAAGATATTGCTCATCATGATTATCTGCGAGACCAACGCAGTGGCACGCTCAACCTTTTCTTGGCCCGTCATACGCACCGCCTCAATTTGAAGCATCGGTTTCAGCAGCGATTGGATGCCATATTGGACGCAAAGCATTGCTGCCACGACAACCGCAAGAGGCAGCGAACGCTTCATGGGGATAAACAGCAGTGATGCAGCCATCAGAACAATGCCGAGTACCACAAGAACCCCGCGATGTCTTCCCCGATCCGCCAAAATCCCGCCAACCGGAGTCGCGAGCACGCCCGGTATGAACGCTATCGCCGCGACGGCGCCATATAACGTTGAGGAGCCGCTGCAATCGAACAAGTAAAGCGGACACGCAAAGCACAGTGCCGACAGCATCGAATACGCACACAGCTGTGCAACAAGAAGACCAAATAGCCTGATAGATCGCACTGTTTTTGGCGCCAATGAAACGCTAATTCTTCGCATCCCAGCCATAAGCCTGCCCCCAAATACATACTGTCAGTATGTATTTAATGACTTGAAAAGGGCAGCCGTGGCTACCCTCACAAATCAATTACATACCGTTGGTATCTATATTACCACCCGGCACGGTTCCATACGTCCCAAATCTGGGCCGTTGTCTGGAGCACTTCATTACCCAAATCAAGCCCCACCGCGGCCGCCATCTGCGCCAAACATTGTGCGCGAGCGAGCATTCGCTCCTTGGGCTCGAGCGGACGGAACAATGGCAGCAGCCAAAGATTCGCTAACAACGATACGGCCTCCGCTGCTTCGCGCGGGCATTCGCACGCAATGGAGCCGTCGGCGATGCCCTCCTCGATTACTGGCAAGAGATTGCCATCGGCCGACTCGTCAAACGAACCTTGGTACTGCATCGCCAGCAGCCGCGAGCTTTTTACCGGATCTGCCGCAGGATGCATGCGTGCCCATAGCTCAATTTGTGGAACGATAGACTCGGGCGCGTACAGTCGCTTGAGCTTTTGGGCTCCGGTCATATTGCCGATACCAAGCGTTGAGCGACGTTGCTCAACAATCGGAGCCATTGCTCGATCAAAAGCGGCGTTGAAAATCTCCTCTTTGCTCTTAAAGTGATGATAGATAGCGCCCTTGGTCATGCCATCGAGACGGTCAACGATATCCTGGATGCTCGTTCCCTCATAACCCTGTGCGCAGAATAGCTCCAGCGCCGCGTCTAGAATCTTCGCGACCGTCTCTTCGGGATATTTATTGCGACCCATAATCCGCCCATCCGCAACGCAAGCCTTATGCCTCACTGCGATATTTTAACGTTGCGGATGGCAAACGGTCGGTTCTACACCGCGGCGGGGCCGTGTTCGCCGGTACGGATGCGGATAACTTCCTCGACCGGTTCGACCCAAATCTTGCCGTCTCCAACGGCACCGGTGCGAGCGGCGTTGCAGATGATGTCGACAATGCCGTCGACATGCTCGTCGGCGCAAATGAGGGTGAACTGTACCTTAGGAATCGTGTTGACGAGCAGTTCGTTGCCGCGCACATATTCCTTCCAGCCATGCTGCGCGCCGCAGCCCTGCACCTGGTTGATAGTCATACCGCGAACATCAGCAGCAAACAGCGCATCTTTAAGAACCTCAAGCTTCTCAGCACGAACAATCGCCGTAATCTTCTTCATAGTGAATTCCTCTCTTTAATAAAGAAATGAATTTCTCATTCATGTGGCACGGGTTTTCCAAATGCCGCAAACCAACCTCAGAGATCAAAAAGTTCAACTGACTGGTCTTAGCAGGTTTCCCAAGTGCCGCAGATTGCCGTGAAAGAGGAGCGAAGCGTACTTAAGTACGTGAGCGACGATTGAGCGGCAAGGTGCGGTGCTTGGGGAAGCTGCTAATCGAGTCCGGAGAACGAAGGATACGCGCTCTCGCCGTGCTGACTCGCATCCAGGCCCAGCGCCTCGTCGGCCTCGTCCACGCGCAGGCTGCCGTGGAACAGCGCCTTGACCACCGCGGCGATCACCAAGTCGAGCACCAGCACGATAGCGACCGTTACCACAATGCCCAAAATCTGCGAGATGAGCAGCGAAACGTCGCCCGTGTAGAACAGGCCACCCTTACCGGTCCACGAGAGCTCCGGCACACAGAACAGGCCCGTGAGTACGCCGCCCAAGATGCCACCAATGCCGTGGCAACCGAACGCGTCGAGCGCATCGTCGTAGCCAAATTTGGTCTTAAGATGGCTGATGGCCAAGTAGCAGACGGGCGACACGACCAGGCCCATAACCAGCGCTGCCCACGGCTCGACAAAGCCCGCGCCGGGCGTGACCACCACAAGGCCCGCAACCAGACCAGTGCTGGCGCCCACCAGCGTGGGGCGACCGGTGTGCACGCGCTCGACGGCAAGCCACGAAACCATGCCCGCCGCGCTGGCCGTCACGGTGTTGAGGATGGCGAGTGCCGCCACGGCGTCGGCCTTAAACTCGCTGCCGCCGTTAAAGCCAAACCAGCCAAACCAAAGCAGCCCGGCGCCCAGCGCCACAAACGGCACGTTATGCGGACGATAGCTCACCATGCCAAAGCCGCGACGACGGCCGAGCATTAAACAGAGGATCAGGCCCGTCAGACCGGACGAAATGTGCACTACGTCGCCGCCGGCAAAGTCGAGTGCGCCGATGATGTCGCCGATAAAGGAGCCCTCGCCGCCCCAAACCATGTGGGCAAGCGGCGCATAGACCACGAGCAGCCAAATGCCCAGGAAGGCCGTCATGGCACCAAACTTAACGCGACCGGCCAGGCTGCCCGTGACGATAGCGGCAGTGATCATGGCAAACGCCATCTGAAAGGCGATGTTGATGATCTGAGGGTAGACGGCACCGTCCGCGGCATTGCCCTCGGCCGCCTGCAGCACCTGGCTGAGCACCGGCAGGCACAGCAGCTGGTCAAGGCCTCCAATAAACGGACTTGAGCCGTCACCGCCATAGGCCAGCGACCAGCCGGCAACAATCCACAGCACACCAACCAGGCCAATGGCGCCAAAGCACATGAGCATGGTGTTGATGACATTTTTGCGCCTGGACAGGCCGCCATAGAAAAACGCCAGACCCGGTGTCATTAAAAACACGAGCATGGTGCAGATGAGCATAAACGTTGTCGATCCCGTATCGTACATTCGCTCCCCCTTGATCGCATGAACGTTGTCGGCGCCCATAATGCGGCCGAGGGGCAACTGGTGTAGACCAGATACGGCGTTGTTAAACGCTGCGTTGTCGAATGGAAACGGTGCCGCAATCTTGGAAACGGCACGGCAACGGACGCGAAACGGACGGGAAATACGCAAGCAAGGGAGCCGTGAGCGCGCCCGTCCCGGCTAGCGCCGAAACAGCTCGTGGGCGCGGTCGCGGAGATTAGTTGCTCGAATGACACCTTCGTAGCGGTTGATGCGCAAGCGCGGGAAGGCATTGAAGAAGCGCAGGTCGCGTCGGCTGAGCGACACGCTTGGCACCGGACGGCTCATGCGCTTGCCGGCAAGGCGACGACTGAGCGACGGACGCGGCATGCTCGGCGCGGCATCGGCCACGCGGCGGGCGGCAAGTGCCAGGCCGCGAGCACCATCCGAGATAAATGTCGGCATCGAAGCCTTCTCGCGCAGGGCATCGAGCGTCGCGTCGCCCAGCTCCGCCAGCCACGCGTTAACGGCACGGCTGCGGATATGCGTCTGTGCCACCGAGTCGATCGCCGAATCGGGAATACGTTCGAGCATGGAGTCGGACGCATCGGCAAGCGACTCGTTGATGCGGTCGGCAAGGTCGGCCCGGACTCGCTCCAGCTGATCAGACAGACGCCGCCAGCTCGCCAACGAGCACACCGCGTCGACCATCATCGCGACCGCGACGATAAAGGCGGACAGCCGCACAATCAGCACCGGCAAATGGCCGAGCAAGCCCAACACCGCCGGTTCCACTACGCGGCAAATGCACAACGCACCCAAGCCAAACGCGCAAGCCCAGTACAGACAGATGCGTCCATGCAAGTTAAACGGCAGGTGCGAGTAATCCCAAAAGCGAGCGCCCGTTGTTTTTTCCAACAGCACGCCTACGCTGTACTCAATCACGCTGCATACGAGCGCTGCAGCGACAAACTGGCTCGAGGCATCCGGAATCCCGCGCAACAGCAGCCAGCAGGCAATGCCGCCCGCGCCATAGATGGGGCAGCACGGCCCCAGCAAAAAGCCGCTGTTGGCAAATCGTCCGTGATTGAGCATGGCGCATACTGTCGACTCCCATGCCCAGCCGCAAAACCCGTAAAAGGCAAACGAGAGCACCAGTGCCGAGAGTGGGCAGGCAGCAAGCGTCGCGCCGCCAAACGCCATATCAATCGCGGTCCCCACCGTCTACCCTCTCCTCTTTTCGCTCGATTCGCCACTCACGCCATCGTCCGCCTCGTCCTTGCGCCGCAGACGACCGGCGACCGTCTCGCGCAGAGCACACCATTTATCCGCCAGGCAAACAATCCACGCCTCGCGACACGTCGGCGGCACCGGCACCAGCGGAAACATATGGCGCACGATAATATTCCGCTCACGAGACGTCAGATCAAAATCTTCCTCGGCACGTGCCAAGGCAAAAAACGGGTGACGAAAGCCATGCAGCCGATGGCTTGGGTCGGGATCGTGCCAGTCATAGAGAAAGTAATCGTGCAGCAGGGCCCCGCGCAGCAACGAGGCGCGATCGACCGAGACACCGACGCGGCCCAGGCGCTCGGCAAAGGACAGGCTCGCCCGCGCTACCGAAGTCACATGTGCATAGACCGTCACATCGCCATGCTGGATAAACTCGTGCGTCAGGTCCAAGCGGCCCGCCTGGGCGAGCTGGCGGGCGGCATAGTCGACCTCGTGCGCGACTTTCTCGGCACGAACGGCATCGGACATGCTGCCTCCTTCCAGCGGCTCACGGCGGCAAGCCACGGCCTGTGCACAATCGCTAAAAACATCATGGAACACATCAGTATGGCATCGGACAAAACGTTTTGCCCCACCAGTTGGCGAATTACCGCGCCGCCGTCACATATCAAACGCCAAAATGTGCGAGACTGTCTTGTGCAATTGTGTCGGCCGAGGGAGCGCCGACGCTCGATTCGCATGGAGTAACCCACAACGATGCTGCTTACGCAAACGACAACGCCCGAGGACGTCAAGGCTCTTAATCGTGCCGAGCTCCCGCAGCTCTGCGACGAGATTCGCCACGCCATCCTCGAAAGCTCCGCCTCCGTCGGCGGGCACGTTGCCCCCAACCTGGGCGTCGTTGAGCTTACGGTCGCGCTCCATCGCGTGTTTAACTCCCCCATCGACAAGATTGTCTTTGACGTTTCGCACCAGACCTACGCCCATAAGGCGCTGACCGGTCGCGCGTACACTTATATCGATCCGGAGCGTTATGGTGAGGCTTCTGGCTTTGCCAATCCCGACGAGTCCGAGCATGACCTGTTTGCTATGGGTCACACCTCGACCTCGGTGAGCTTGGGCTGCGGCCTTGCCCACGCGCGCGACCTGGCGGGCGATGCGTACAACGTCATCACCATCATTGGCGACGGCTCGCTTTCGGGCGGCCTGGCGTTTGAGGGCTTCAACAATGCCGCCGATCTCGACAGCAACCTGATCATCATCGTCAACGATAACGACCAGTCCATCGCCGAGAACCACGGTGGCCTGTATCGCAATCTGGCCGAGCTGCGCGCCAGCAACGGCACCTGTGAGCGCAACGTTTTCCGCGCGATGGGGCTCGACTACCGCTATCTGGACGCCGGTAACGATGTGTTGGCCCTCGTCGACGCGCTGCAGGAACTGCGCAATATCGATCACCCCATCGTGCTGCACGTCTCCACCGCCAAGGGCAAGGGCTTTGAGCCAGCCCAGAGCGACCCCGAGCGCTGGCACCACGTGGGTCCGTTTGACATGGCGACCGGGCGCAAGCTCTGCTCGGGCCATCCGAGCGAGCCTGCGCCGCGCACCTATGCCGACATTACGGGCGAGGCGCTCAGCGCCGCCATCGAGCGCGATCCACAGGTCGTGGGCATCACGGCCGCCACACCCTACATCATGGGCTTTACACCCGAGCTTCGCGCTGCCGCCGGCAAACAGTTCGTCGATGTGGGCATTGCCGAGGAGCACGCCGTGACTTTTGCCACCGCGCTTGCGCGCTCGGGCGCCAAGCCAGTCTTTGGTGTGTACGGCACGTTTTTGCAGCGCGCCTACGACGAGCTGTGGCACGATCTGTGCCTCAACGATGCCCCCGCAACCATCCTGGTGTTTGGCGCGTCAATCTTTGGCACTACGTCCGAGACGCATCTCTCGTTCTTTGATATTTCCATGCTGGGCGCCCTTCCCAATATGCGCTACCTAGCGCCGGCCTGCATGGAGGAATATCTGTCCATGCTGAGCTGGTCGCTCGACCATCGCGAGCATCCTGTGGCGATTCGCGTGCCTGGTATTGGCCTGGTAAGCCGTCCCGATCTGGCGCCCGCCGAAGACGCCGACTACAGCTCCGTTCGCTACAACGTGGTGCGCCAGGGTCGCAACGTTGCCGTGCTCGCGCTTGGCGATTTCTTTGAGCTGGGCGAGCGCGTGGCAAACCGCTTGGCTGCCGAGTACGGTATCGAGGCCACGCTCGTCAACCCGCGCTTTGCAACCGAGCTTGACCGTGAGTTCCTCGACAGTCTTGCCGCCGAGCATCGCGTTGTCGTCACCCTCGAGGACGGCATCTTGGACGGCGGCTGGGGTGAGCGTGTGGCATGTTATCTGGCATGCACGCCGTTGCGCACGCGCACCTTCGGCATCGCCAAGGGCTTCCCCGACCGCTACGACCCCAACGAACTGCTCGCTCAAAACGGCATGACGGTCGAGAACATGGCCGCCGAAGCCGCAAGACTACTCAACGAGTAAGAAAACCTCCGCAAGGGAAGCATCCCTGCGGAGGTTTTTGTTTTCGCGACGCGATTATCTCAATCTGTAACATCCAGGGCCCGAATTCCCGTCTAACTGTTACAGATTGAGACAAAACAGCGAGGCGGGCCGCCACATCTGCAAGAACCACCACAAAGGTGCCTGTCCCTTTTTGGTAGGTAGAATTACCCATAAGGTAAGTATGTTTCTGAGTTATTTCGTGTTGACCCATTTGAGCGCGATAGGGTATAACTCTACTCAACCGCTAGGGATTTTATTGAGAAAGGTGTTCTCCCATGAGCAAGAACCTCTCCCAGCAGGTCGTTCTCGACCGCCGCGGCTTCGTTGCCGCCACCTTCGCAACCGTCGCCGGCCTTGGTCTTGCCGGCTGCTCTGACACCAGCGCCGAGGCCGACAAGGGTTCCGTCGCCGGCTCTTCCAAGGGCTCCGAGGATACCGAAGTTTCCGCCACGCTCGACGCTAAGGCATTCGACAAGCTCGTCGACAACGGCCCCAAGGCCGATGACGACGCCATCGCCGCCAGCACCTGGGCCACGGCCGTCAAGGACGCCGGCGTCTTTAAGATCGGTGGCGTTCAGACCTCCACGCTCTTCTCCCTCCTCAACGAGAAAGACGGTCAGACCCGTGGCTTTGACGCCGGCATCGCACAGCTCCTGTCCAACTACATTCTGGGCGAGAACAAGGTCGAGATCACCCAGGTGACCTCGGACACGCGCGAGTCCGTCCTGCAGAACGGCCAGGTCGACGCTGTCTTCGCCACCTACACCATCACTGACGAGCGCAAGGAGCTCGTCTCCTTTGCCGGTCCCTACTACTACACCCAGCAGGCTATCCTAGTGCTCGCCGACAACGACGACATCAAGAGCGTCGACGACCTGGCCGATAAGAACGTCGCCGTCCAGTCCGGCTCCAACGGCCCCGCCATTCTGGAGGAGTTCGCCCCCAAGGCCAGCCAGCAGGAGTTCAAGACCGACGA
>DBGDZK010000139.1:0-4003 GCA_048373195.1 Collinsella sp. | reverse complement strand
TTTATCTACACGCGTCGGGAGCTCAGCGAGTGCCAGATGCTCGGCAAACCGGACCTTCCCGTCCTTGACGCTCCCGTCATGTACGGCAAGCGTCATCTGGTGGTGCCCAACGAGGCCGTGGGCGAGCTTTCGGACGAGGTGCGTGGGGTGTTTGTTAATGTTAACATGGGACGTTTGGGCGCCGGTTTTGAGGGGTTTGCCCCGCGTGAGAACGTGCACTTCAAGCGTCCCGGCGGCACTAACAACTACGTCCACGGCGGCATGAGCCTGCAGGAGCTCTGCGTGCCCGTTATCGGTTTTTGGCGTGCGCGCTCGGGTTCCAAGGACTTTGTCGACACGCGCGCGGCGACGCTGCGCGTACTAAGTGAGGGACGCCGAGTGACCAACTCGCTCTTCTCGGTCAACTTGATCCAGGAAGAACCTGCCCAAGGTAAGGTCTTGCCGTGCGAGTACGAGCTGGTGTTTACCGATGCAAGTGGCAACGAGGTGAGCGATACGGTCAAGGCACATGCCAACAAGACTTCTGTTAACTCGCAGGAGCGCGTGGTGCATGCCAAGTTTGCGTTGCATGCAGCGGATGGATTCTCGGCCAAGGGTCCGTACTATCTTGTCTGCCGCGAGCGCGAGACGGGCAAGATCGTTTGGCGCGAGACGTATACCATCGCCGTTTCGTTTGCCCCTGTTGCTGACTTTGGTTTTTAGGAGTGTGCCCTATGTTTGATAGCAATGACGACGGTCTGTGGGAAGTTCCCCCGATTGATGTTGATGTGCCTGCGGAAGGCGTGGTGCCCGTGGAGGCGCCGGCGGCTGAGGTTGTTGCGCCTGCCCCGGAGTCGGTGGCTGCTGCGCCCGTTGAGGCTGCCGCGCCCGCTGGGGATGAATCCTCGACCGATGGCTATGACCAGGCTGCGGCCGAGGCTCCCGAGGATGAGGGCTACGACATGGACGGGTTGGACGGTAAGCTGCTCGAGCACTTTGGCGGCAAGATCGTGCGCAAGGACCTGACGGCCTTTATGAAGCGCGGCGCCAACGTGCCCACCTTTGTGCTGGAGTACCTGCTGGGCATGTACTGCTCGACCGATGACGAGGAAGCCGTGGCAGAGGGCCTGGATCGCATCCGCAGGATCCTCACTGATAACTACGTGCGTCCCGACGAGTCCGAGCGCATTAAGTCCAAGATTCGCGAACTGGGCCGCTTTACTATCATCGACAAGGTGACGGCCAAGCTCGACGAGTACAAAGACATCTACGTGGCGTCGTTTGCCAATCTGACCATCGAACCGTTTGTGATGCCGGCCGAGTACGTGCGCGACTATTCCAAGATTCTGCAGGGTGGTATTTGGTGCATCATGAGCATCGAGTATCGTCACCCCTTGGATGAGGAAGACGAGTTTGGCATGGAGGTCTTTGGCGACGATGCGCCGCGCCGCGCCAAGGCCAAGCGTAAGAAGCGTGGGCCCGAGGACTCTCCGTTTAGCGTGGCGTCGCTCACGCCCATCCAGATGCCCAACCTGGACCTGGATGCCATGGTCGAAGAGCGCCAGTATTTCTCGCGCGACGAGTGGCTCAACATGCTGCTACGCTCCGCTGGTTATGAGCCCAGTGAGCTTTCCGAGAAAGAGCGCCTGCACTTTATCGAGCGTATGGTGCCGCTCATCGAGCGCAACTACAGCCTGTGCGAGCTGGGTCCCCGCGGTACCGGTAAGAGCCACATCTACAAAGAGGTCTCGCCCTACGCCATTTTGCTTTCGGGCGGCCAGACCACCACGGCCAACCTGTTCGGCCGTATGAACTCCATGCGAGCCGACCGCGTGGGCCTGGTGGGACACTGGGATTGCGTGACGTTCGACGCGGTCGCCGGCATGCGGTTTAAGGACACCAACGCCGTGCAGATCATGAAAGACTACATGGCGAGTGGCAGTTACGCGCGCGGCCGCGACCAGATCAACGCCGATGCCTCTATGGTCTTTGAGGGCAACATCAACGACACCGTGCAAAACGTCCTTAAGACCACGCACCTGTTTGATCCGTTCCCGCCGGAGTTTAACAACGATTCGGCTTTCTTTGACCGCATCCATTATTACCTGCCGGGCTGGGAGATTCCCAAGATGCGCTCGAGCCTACTGACCGGGCATTACGGCCTGATTACCGATTGTCTGTCGGAGTTTTGCAAGGAGATGCGCCGCAAGGACTTTACGCACCATATCGACCGGTATTTCCGCTTTAACAGCGACTTTAACAAGCGCGACGAGATCGCCGTGCGCAAGACCTTTAGCGGTCTGGCCAAGCTACTGTTCCCCGACGAGGCCATGGACAAGGACGACGTGCGCTGGCTGTTGGACTACGCCATCGAAGGCCGTCGCCGCGTAAAGGAGCAGCTCAAGATTATGGCGGGCGTTGAGTTTATCGACGTCAACCTGGGCTATATGGATGCCGACAACCCGCAGGACGTGCACGTGGTGCGCGTGCCCGAGCAGAGCGAGGACACGCTGATTCCCGACGGGCCGCTGCTGTCCGGTCACGTGTTTGGCGTGGGCAGGTCGCAGGGCGGCGAGGTTGCCGTGTACAAGTTGGAGAACAAGGCCGTTGCCGGCGAGTGCAAGTTTAAGCACGAGGGCGTGGCCTTTAACAAGCCGGTGCGCGATACGCTGGAGGCCGCGTTCGACAATTTTGTGAACCTGGCGAACCGCGTGGCGCCGGGCATGCACATTGGCTCCAAGGATTACCTGCTGTTCTACAACGACCTACAGAGTAAGGGCCTGTCCGAGGAGGTTTCGCTCGCCGAGTTTGTGGGACTTTGCTCCGCGGCGTGCAATCGCCCGGTGATGCCCGCGCTGGCGATTCCGGGCATCTTGCGCATGTCGGGCTCTATGGACGAGATCCGCGGGCTCGAGGACATTATGCGCGTGGCCAAAAACGCCGGCGCCAAGCGCGTGATTTTGCCGCTGAGTGCCATCGCGGGCCTACAGAGTGTTTCGTCCGAGATTATCTCGGGACTGAGCCCGGTGTTCTACATGGATGGCGACCCGGTCGACGCCGCGAAGAAGGCGCTAGATCTGTAGGGGTGCGGGCGTGCGGGCTTGCGTGCGCGTGGGCCCGCGGGCGTATTGGCGTGTTCGGGTAAGGAGGCCTTGCCATGGCGGACGAGCGTTGCGTTGGCGAGCTGCTCGACGAGCTGTTTGGCTTTGAATCGGTAGCCAAGCGTCAGACGGCGCTTGAGCAGTACGATCGCGGGGAGCTGGTGCGCAAGGCGCGCTCCCGCGAGCTGTTAGGTGTGCTTAGGGGCGTCGAGGCTTCCGAGCACGCTGCGCGCGAGTCTGCCGTGCGGGCTGTTGACGGGTATGTTCGCCGTGTTGAGAGCGCCGCGCTTGCACGCGCTCGCAAGCAGGCGGGCATTGTTGGACCGCTGCGGATGGAGCGCCGCTATGCTGCCTTTTTGCGCATGGAGGACAAGGCCGAGTTGCTGGCCCGTTTGGAGCAGACGCTTGCGTTTATCGAGGTAAAGCTGCGTGCGAATACGGCGGACAAGGTGCGCACGGCGTACGATGCTGCGGGGGCTATGGTGCTGCATGACGTGGCGCGCCTGAGTGGCGTGCGCGTTGTGGACGCCGTGCCCCTGGATGCCGATCTACTGTGTACGCAGCTGGAGCAGTTGCGTTGTGCCGCCGACGCGACGGACCTTGCGGGTATGATCACGGCGACGTTTGAGTCCGAGCTGAGTGCGACGGGGTCGCTGGGCGCTGACGGGTTTACGGGCGATTTGGCTGGCGATGTTGCTGGTGACGTGGCGTTGGAGCGTGAACTTACCAACGTGCGCGGCGCTGCGCAGCGAGCGCGCTTGGCGGCGCAGGCGTATCGGGCCGAGCGCGCCGCCCGCGTTGCGGGGAGCACGGTGGAGCCCACATCGTTGCCGGAGTCTGCTTGCGTTGCGTGCGAGATGGCGTGCGATGCCGGGGAGCTTTCCGAGTTGCTCGCTCAGGTTAAGAAGTCGTTTGAGACCTAC
>DBGDZK010000138.1:0-15746 GCA_048373195.1 Collinsella sp. | reverse complement strand
CATGGGAAGGCTCGAGGCCTACCTCGTGTACTATCGTGAGGAGCGGATCAAGAAGTCCCTCGGGTGGCTGAGCCCGATGGAGTACCGCAGGAAGCTTGGATACGCCTAGGCGCGGTCCAAGAAATCGTCCGCACCCCCAACAGTCCGTATTTCACCGCAACTGAGGAGATGGGGCCGGCTACTTGAGGCTGCTGGCGACGACGGGGTGGTCGAGAGCTGCCTCGAAGCGGTCGGCCATCGTGGGGTCGCTGAGCGTGTCGACTTGGTTGAGCATGATGCGGGCATTGTTGAGGTTCAGCATCCGCAGCTCGGCATTGAGCACCTGGGCGACGCGCTCTGGGGTGGCAGTGTCGGTGAGCTCGCAGCCGCAACGCTCGCAAAAGAGCTCGGGGCGGTGGACAACCTCGGCGACGGGTTTGCCCAGTCCCGAGGCGCCGACGACCCAGACAACGTTTGCCGTGGCGGCGGGAATTACCGGCTCCCAGGCGGCATGCGCCTTGAGCGGGAGTCGCTTGCTACCGTCTGCCTCGGCCAACACATAGTCAAAGCGCTGTGCCAGCTCGCCGAGTGGCTCGGCGGGGGCGGAGAGCTTGCCTGTCTCCGGGTCCAAGATGCCTGCCTGGCAGATGCCTCCGCGTGCAAGCCCCGCGCAGGCCTCGCAGGTGCAGCCTGGGGCGTGTGGGGCACCTGGCTTCCAAGGCGCGGCGTCCAGGCGACGATTCGACCCGTCCCATGGCACGCCGGCAACGGGAAGCATATGCGTGGTGGTGCAGAGGAGCACGCGGCCGCCAGCGCGCATGAGCTCAAGACCCAGCGTTTTGAGCAACGTCGACTTGCCGCCGCTGCCGATAATCGCGGTAATGCCCGGCTCGATCCTGAGCGCCGAGGCAAGATTGCCGCTAACCGTTTCCATCTGTTCACCGCCGTATAATACTGTGATAATAAATAATCATCAGAGTAGCGGTCGAACCGCTTTTGCTCTGCTCAAACCGTAGCACAGGGAGGTGCCCCGGGAATGCTCGTTTATGTTCGCGGCGCCGGCGATATCGCCACGGGTGTCGCCGCTCGCTTGGTGCGCGCCGGCGTGTCGGTCGTTATGGCCGATATCGCGGTTCCCACGTGCATCCGCCGCACAATCAGTTTTTGCGAGGCTATTCGCCTGGGCGAGGTCCAGGTCGAGGGCATTCGCGCTCGCTTGGCGCAGACGCCGGCAGAGGCGCTCGAGATTACCCAAGCGGGGGATGTTGCCGTCGTGGTGGACCCTCAGGCCAAGATGCTCGATGAGCTTAAACCCGCGGCTGTGGTCGACGCGATTCTGGCCAAGCGCAACCTGGGCACCACGCGCGACATGGCGCCTACCGTCATCGCCGTGGGGCCGGGCTTTACCGCGCCGGTCGATTGCGACGCCGTGGTCGAGACCATGCGCGGGCATTTCCTGGGCCGTGTCATTACCCAAGGTTCACCCCAGCCCAACACGGGCGTGCCGGGCATTATCGCTGGCTATGGCAAAGAGCGTGTTATCCACAGCCCCGCCGCCGGCGTGTTTCGGTCCGACCGCGCAATCGGCGACATCGTGCGCGCCGGAGACGTGATTGGCTACGCGGGCGATACGCCCATGCGCACGCAGATCGATGGCTGTCTGCGCGGGCTTTTGGCGAACGGCGTGCAGGTGACCGAGGGCTTTAAATGCGCCGATGTCGATCCGCGCGGCGATGCCAGCTATATCAACTACATTTCGGACAAGGCGACGTCGGTCGGCGGCGGCGTGCTCGAGGCACTCGCTATGCTCACCGATATCTTTAGAGGATAGAAGGCGGCAATGGAAAAGCTCGATGTTGTGAATGCGGCGCTTGCCGCCCTGCGTGCTGGCGAGACGTGCGAGCTCGTGGTCGTGGCCGGCACGGCGGGGTCGTCGCCGCGCGGCGTGGGCGCCTGGATGGCCGTCTTTGCCGACGGCAGCCAGGCGGGCACTATCGGCGGCGGCAAGATTGAGCTCTTTGCGCTGGATGAGGCGCGCGAACTCCTGAGCGCGGGACAGTCGCGTCTGGTCCGCTACACCATGGGCGGCGAGAACTCCGATACCGGCATGATCTGCGGCGGAGCCATTTGCCTGTGCTATCTGCATCTGGATGCGACCCAGGCACCGTTGTTCCAGGAAATTGCCGACGTCTTGGTCTATCGGCGCATCGGCGACTTCGTCATCGACTTTGAGCCGTTTATCGCGAGCGCGCTCGAGGGCGATGTGGCCGAGTACCATGGCGAGGCATCGCGCCATACCATTGCGGGCTGCCCCGGGCTTTCACTGGTGGAGGAGGGGAGTAACGTCACCTACACCAACGCTGCCTCTGAGATTCCCGCGGCGCACATCGAGACGCTCTGCCCCGAGGGCCTGACCTACATCTTTGGCTGCGGACACGTGGGCGCCGCGACGGCGCGCGTGCTCACGGCGGCGGGCTTTGCCGTCGTGGCCTGCGATGACCGCCCCGGCACGTTGACGCCCGAATGGGTGCCCGGTGTCTACGATCGTCGCCTGGTCGATTACAAGAACCTGAGCGAGCTGTGTCCCATCGGTCCGCGCGACTTGGTGGTCGTCGCCACGGCGGGTCACAAGTCCGATATCGACGTGGTGATTCAGGCCATGCGTGCCAAGCCTGCCTATCTGGGCTGTCTGGGTTCGCGCCGCAAGACGGCCTTTGTGCGTGCCCGCCTGGAGCAGGAAGGTTTTACGCAGGACCAGATCGACGAGCTGCACCTTCCGATCGGCGTTGCCATCGAGGCCGAGGACCCCAAGGAGATCGCCATCTCCATCGCCGCCGAGATGATCCACCTGCGCCGCACCAAACTCGTCCCCCGCAAGCGCTAATCGGATCCCCACCAATAAGTTGCGGTGAAATACGGACTGTTTAAGCCTGTTAGGCCGCCAAACAGTCCCTATTTCACCGCAACTGCTTTTTGGGATCCATTTGTGCGGGGGAGTTGTGGAGTTGTGCAGGCAGACGAGGTTTTTCTGGAAATACGCTCCCGATGCGCGTATAGTACCGATTGTTTTGTCGGCTCCTGCTGCGTCGAGTCCAAACCGCAAAATGCCATGAGCGGCGCGGATGCAGCCAGGAGGCACGAGGACAACCCATCGTGGCCACGCCCCGTGCTTAAAACCCCAAGAAGGAGTGAACAATGGCAGAAGAGAAGTATGTGCCGCGTCTGAAGACCAAGTACAACAACGAGGTCAAGCAGCAGCTTCAGGACAAGTTCCAGTACGAGAACGTCATGATGATCCCCAAGTTTGAGAAGATCGTCGTGAACATGGGTGTCGGCGAGGCCGCTACCGATTCCAAGGCCATCGACGGTGCCGTGCGCGACCTGCGCGCCATCACCGGCCAGCAGCCGATGATCACCCGTGCCCGCAAGTCCATCGCTACCTTCCGCCTGCGCGCTGGTATGCCGATCGGCTGCAAGGTTACCCTGCGTGGCGACCGTATGTGGGAGTTCTTCGATCGTCTGACCTCCGTCGCGATCCCCCGTATCCGCGACTTCCGCGGCATCTCCGCCAAGAGCTTCGACGGCCGTGGTAACTTCTCCATGGGCGTCACCGAGCAGCTCATCTTCCCCGAGATCGACTTCGACTCCGTCGATCACCAGCGCGGTATGGACATCACTTTCGTGACCACCGCCAACACCGATGAGGAGGCCAAGGCCCTTCTGGACGCCTTCGGTTTCCCGTTCAAGAAATAGGTTCACCTGCCCTATAAGCGCCGTTCCCACAAGGGGGCGGCGCTTGGGGCGAACAATACTCTATGTGAGGAGGATATAAGTGGCTAAGACATCGATGATCGTCAAGTGCAATCGCAAGCAGAAGTTCTCTACTCGTGAGTACACGCGCTGCCAGCGCTGCGGCCGTCCGCACTCTGTGTACCGCAAGTTCGGCCTGTGCCGTGTCTGCTTCCGCGAGCTTGCACTCAAGGGCGAGCTTCCCGGCGTTAAGAAGGCCAGCTGGTAAGTCACTACCAGCGTTTCAAGCATCAGTTTGGAACAGGGAAAACGCGCTAAAAAGGCTTTGCCGTTAAGGGCGGCGAAGAACCAAGAGCACGTGTTCATCAAGAACGAAGGAGAATCTGTATGAACCTTACAGACCCGATCGCAGATATGCTTACGCGCATCCGTAACGCTAACTCTGTGAACAAGGCCACGGTCTCCATGCCGAGCAGCAAGAAGCTCGTCGAGATCGCTCGTGTTCTGCACGAGGAGGGCTACATCGAGGGCTACGATGTCGAGGACACCGTTCCCCAGAAGACTCTGCACATCACGCTTAAGTATGGTCCCAAGAAGGCTAAGGTCATCAACGGCATCCGCCGCATTTCCAAGCCGGGCCTGCGTAAGTACACCGGCGTTGCCGACATGCCCCGCGTCCGCGGTGGCCTTGGTACCGCCATTATTTCCACCAGCCATGGCGTCATGACCGACCGCGATGCTCGCAAGCACAACGTCGGCGGCGAGATCATCGCTTACGTCTGGTAATTCGCTCGGTAGGTAGAAGGAAAGGAGATCACCGTGTCTCGTATCGGTAATAAGCCTGTCCAGATTCCCGCCGGAGTCGAAGTGGCAGTCAACGGCAACAACGTTGTCGTCAAGGGCCCCAAGGGCCAGCTCGAGCTCGATGTCTTTGAGAAGCTCGCTATCAACGTCGAGGACAACGTCCTCACCGTTTCCCGTCCCGACGACGAGCGTGAGACCCGTGCCCGCCACGGCCTCACCCGCGCCCTCATCCACAACATGGTTGTCGGCGTTTCCGAGGGCTTCGAGAAGAAGCTCGAGCTCGCCGGCGTCGGTTACCGCGTGCAGCAGAAGGGTAAGAACCTCGAGTTCTCCCTGGGCTTCTCGCACCCCGTGATCGTCGAGGCTCCCGAGGGCATTACCTTCGAGGTTCCCGACAACACCCACGTGAACGTCAAGGGTATCAACAAGCAGCAGGTCGGTCAGATCGCCGCTGAGATCCGCGGTCATCGTCCTCCCGAGCCTTACAAGGGCAAGGGTATCCACTATGTTGGCGAGCACATCCGCCGCAAGCTGGGTAAGGCCGCCAAGTAGTCGTAACCGACTCACTCGCATAAGACCAGCACCCCGTCAGGTGCTGGCAAGATCAACCTTTTTAGGAGTTTACGTATGAACAAGCATAAGGCGAAGCTGGAAGGCCTCAAGCGTCGTCAGCGTCGTGTTCGCGGCAAGGTCTCGGGTACCGCCGAGCGTCCGCGTCTTCGCGTGACCCGTACTAACGCCAACATCTATGCCCAGATCATCGACGACAGCAAGGGCTCCAGCCTGACGCTCGTCTCTGCCTCGACCCTCGAGGCCGAGTTCAAGGGCACCCACACCTCGAACAAGGAGGCTGCGGAGAAGGTCGGTCAGCTCGTTGGCAAGCGCGCCATCGAGGCCGGCATCACCAAGGTCGCCTTCGATCGTGGTGGCCGTATCTACCATGGCCGCGTCAAGGCCCTCGCCGACGGTGCTCGTGCCGCCGGTCTCGAGTTCTAGGAGGTATGTAGCACATGGCTCGTAATCAGAAGCAGCAGCGCGAGGCCTCCGAGTTCGAGGAGCGCGTCGTTTACATCAACCGCGTGTCGAAGACCGTCAAGGGTGGTCGTCGCATGAGCCTCGTCGCTCTCGTCGTCGTTGGCGACGGCAAGGGCAACGTCGGCGTTGGCATGGGCAAGTCCGCTGAGGTGCCCATGGCCATCTCCAAGGCATCTCTCGATGCCAAGAAGAACATGTTCCACGTGCCGGTGACCGAGCAGGGCACCATCCCGCACGAGGTTCTCGGCCACTTTGGTGCCGGCCGCATCATCATCAAGCCCGCTGTCGAGGGTACCGGCGTTATCGCCGGCGGCGCTGTGCGTCCCCTCTTTGAGCTTGCTGGCATCAAGAACGTCCTGTCCAAGTCCCTTGGTACCGACAACGGCCTCAACATCATCAAGGCTGCCGTCGAGGGCCTCAAGGAGCTCTCCAGCCCTGAGGACGTCGCGGCTCGCCGTGGCCTGACGGTCTCCGAGATGTTCGTCGGTAAGGAGAACTAAGCATGGCTGACACCATCAAGATCAAGCAGGTCCGCAGCACCAACGGTTGCAAGCAGGACCAGGTCCGTACTGTCCGTGCCCTCGGTCTCCACAGGATCCGCGAGGTTCGCGAGATTGCTGACAACGAGTCCGTCCGCGGCATGATCTTCAAGGTCAAGCACCTTGTCGAGATTGTAGAGGAGTAGCAAATGCAGCTTCACGATCTTACTCCCGCGCCCGGTTCCACCAAGAACCGCAAGCGCGTCGGCCGTGGCAATTCTTCGGGTCACGGCACCACTTCTGGCCGCGGTCAGAAGGGCCAGGGTTCCCGCTCTGGCGGCACCAAGGGTGCCGGCTTCGAGGGTGGCCAGACTCCGCTGGCCATGCGCCTTCCCAAGCTTCCGGGCTTCCGCAACCCCCGTCGTATCGAGTACACCGCTGTTAACGTTGAGCGTCTCGAGCGCAAGTTCGAGGACGGCGCTGTGATCGACGGTGCCGCTCTTAAGGCCGCTCGCATCACCAAGAGCGAGTTCGAGCCCGTCAAGGTGCTCGGCAATGGTGAGCTCACCAAGAAGTTCACGGTCAAGGTCGACAAGGTCAGCGCTTCTGCGCAGGCCAAGATCGAGGCCGCCGGCGGAAAGGTCGAGCTGCCGTGCTAAATGGTCTTAAGAATGCTTTCCGCATCAAAGAATTGCGCGAAAAGATTCTTTTTACCATAGCTATGCTCGTCGTGTACCGCATTGGTGCGCACGTTCCTGTGCCCGGCATTCCCTTCCAGGGGATGCTGGGCCTTTTCTCGACCGATAACAATTCGGTCGCCGCAGGTGCTATGGCCCTCCTGAATCTTTTCTCTGGCGGCGCGTTGAGCTATGTGTCGGTGTTTTCGCTGGGCATCATGCCTTACATCACCAGCTCGATCATCCTCCAGATGCTCCAGGCCGTCGTGCCTTCCCTGCATGAGCTTGCCCGCGAGGGCGAGGTCGGTCAGACCAAGATTACGCAGTATTCGCGTTACCTCACCCTGGCTCTGGCAATCCTCAACTCCGTGGGTTACCTCTTCCTCTTTAAGAGCTTCGGCATCAGCTTTAATGGCGCCGGCGCTCCCGAGATCATCTTCGACCTCATGATCGTCGGTACGCTCACCGCGGGCGCTATGCTGATCATGTGGATTGGTGAGCTCATCACCCAGCGCGGTATCGGCAATGGCATGTCGCTGATCATCTTCGCGAACATCATGGCCGGTCTGCCGCAGGCTATCTTCTCCAGCACCGAGGGTAACGCCGGTGGCATCATCACCATGGTGATCATCTGCGCCATCATCCTGCTGGTTATCCCGCTGATTGTTTTCCTTGAGCGCGGCCAGCGCCGCATCCCGGTCTCCTACGCTAAGCGCGTCGTGGGCCGTCGCATGATGGGTGGCCAGACCACCTACCTGCCCATCAAGGTCAACACCGCGGGTGTCGTGCCGATCATCTTCGCTTCGGCGCTGCTGTACTTCCCGGCTCAGATTGCCGTGTTCTTCCCCGGCATCGGCTGGATTCAGGCAGTTGCCTCCGCGCTTTCGACCGGTTGGCTTAACTGGGTGCTTAACGTTGTCCTCATTGTGTTCTTCGCGTACTTCTACACCTCCATGGTGTTCAACCCCGATGACACGGCCGATAACCTTAAGAAGCAGGGCGGCTTTATTCCGGGCGTCCGTCCGGGTAGGGCTACCGCGGCCTACATCAAGAACGCGCTCAACAAGATCACGCTTCCCAGCGCTGTCTTTTTGGCGCTCATCGCCATCGTGCCTTCGATCATCTTCTCCTTCACGGGTAACCATCTGATCCAGGCATTTGGCGGCACGTCCATCCTCATCATGGTCGGCGTCGTGCTCGACACGGTCGATAAGCTCGAAGGCCAAATCAAGATGTATGATTACGATGGATTCTTTAAATAGGCTAGAGGAGGATTGCTCATGAACCTCGTATTGCTCGGAGCTCCGGGTGCCGGTAAGGGCACCGTCGCACAGGAGCTCGTCGCCGAGTTTGGCGTCGCCCATATTTCCACGGGCGACCTGCTGCGTGCTGCCGTCAAGGGTGGCACCGAGCTTGGTATTCAGGCTAAGAAGTACATGGACGCTGGCGAGCTCGTTCCCGACCAGCTCGTGATCGACCTTGTCAAGGAGCGCCTTGCCGCCGATGACGCCCAGCAGGGCTTCATCCTCGACGGCTTCCCGCGCAACACCGCTCAGGCTGTGACGCTCGATTCCGAGCTTTCCGCCATGGGTCGCGAGATCGACTGTGCCCTTCTGGTCGATGTGGCCCCCGAGGTCATTATCGATCGTCTGTCTTCGCGTCGCACCTGCCGCGCCTGCGGTTACACCGGCACCGCTGCCGATGCCACCTGCCCCAAGTGCGCAGGCGAGATGTATCAGCGCGACGACGACAAGCCCGAGACCATCAAGAACCGTCTCGACGTCTACGAGAAGTCCACGAGCCCGCTCGTCGACTACTATCGTGGCCAGGGTCTGCTCAAGTCGGTCAACGGTGACCAGGCTCGCGAGACCGTGTACGGGGATGTCAAAGAGGCTCTCGGTCTATGATCAAGATTAAGTCTGCAACGCAAATCGAGCAGATGAAGAAGGCAGGAGCGCTATCTAAGATGGCGCTCCGCCACGTTGGAGCCATGGTGCGCCCCGGCGTTTCGACTTTTGAGCTCGATCAGCTCGCGGAGCAGATTATCCGCATGCATGGCGGCACCCCTGCCTTTAAGGGTTACGGCGGGTTCCCGGGGACCATTTGCGCATCGATCAACGATGCCGTGGTCCACGGTATTCCCAACCCTGACATGATCCTGCGCGATGGCGATATCATCTCCATCGATACGGGAGCCGTTGTCGACGGTTGGGTCGGCGATAACGCATGGACGTTTTTCGTCGGCACCCCCACGCCCGAAGCCAAGGCTTTGTGCGAGGTCACGCGCGATTGCCTTAAGGCTGCCATCGAGCAGGCTGTTCCCGGTAACCATATCGGGGACGTCGGTTATGCCGTTCAGTCCCTCGCCGAGTCTCACGGTTACGGCGTGCTTCGTGATTATGTTGGCCATGGCATTGGCCGCGTGATGCACGAGGACCCCAACGTTCCTAACTACGGAAAGAAGGGGAGGGGCGTTCGCCTCCAGGCCGGCATGGTCATTGCCATCGAGCCGATGGTTACGATGGGTTCCAACCATGTGAGCACGGGCTCCGACGGTTGGATTGTTACGACCAACGACCACCTGCCCGCCGCGCACTACGAGAACACCGTCGCCATTACCAATGACGGTCCGGTGATTCTGACCACGGATGCCCAAGGTGCTTGGTGTTCGCTCCAAGGCGGAGAAATGTAACAAGTTCCACTTAGTTGTGGAGCCATTACGAAGTTATTACGATGCGTGCATACGTGTTGTAGAATACTCAATCGCTGTCGTTTTCTAGAGAAAGATGATTGCTTGTGAAGAAGGAAGACGCAATTGAGCTCGAGGGTACGGTAAAGGAACCGTTGCCCAACGCCATGTTTAAGGTCGAGCTCGAGAACGGTCATTCGGTTCTGTGCAACATTTCTGGCAAGATCCGAATGAATTACATCCGTATTCTCCCCGGTGACAGGGTTGTCGTGGAGCTTTCCCCGTACGACCTGACCCGCGGCCGCATCACCTATCGCTACAAATAGCGGCACGTATACACGCACTCCATTTCCGACTGCAGGCTTAGCTCAACCTACGGTCGGATTGTGTGTGAAGACCAGCCATAGTTTTAAACGCCTGCGGCTGGGCGAGTAGATAGTAGGGAAGTAGTTTGAGCGCTACCGAAAGGAAGAACGATGAAGGTACGTCCTTCGGTCAAGAAGATGTGCGATAAGTGCAAAATCATTAGGCGCCATGGCAAGGTCCTCGTCATTTGCGAGAACCCCCGTCATAAGCAGCGTCAGGGTTAAGAGAGGAGACTACGTTGGCCCGTATTAATGGTGTCGACCTCCCGCGTGAGAAGCGCGTTGAGATCGGTCTGACCTACATTTACGGCATCGGCCGCACCACTGCGACGAAGATTTGCGTCGAGTGCAACGTTAACGTGGATACGCGCGTTAAGGACCTCACCGAGGATGAGGTTAACGCCATCCGCGATTATATCGACAAGAACCAGATCATGGTTGAGGGCGACCTCCGCCGTGAGCGCAACCAGAACGTCAAGCGCCTTATGGACATCGGCTGCAACCGCGGCCTTCGTCACCGCAAGGGCCTCCCGGTCCGCGGCCAGCGCACCCACACTAACGCTCGTACCCGCAAGGGCCCGAAGCGTCAGATCGGTGCTAAGAAGAAGAAATAAGGAGCGCTAGATAGATGGCTACTGCTAAGAAGAACGTTCGCGCTGCCCGTCTGAAGCGCGCGGACCGTAAGAACATTTCCGTGGGCCAGGCTCACATTCGTTCTACGTTCAACAACACGATCGTTTCGATCACCGATCCCCAGGGCAACGTCATTTCCTGGAAGTCGGCTGGCCAGGTGGGCTTCAAGGGCTCCCGTAAGTCCACGCCGTTCGCTGCCCAGATGGCTGCCGAGGCTGCTGCCAAGCAGGCCATGGAGCACGGTATGAAGAAGGTTTCCGTCTTCGTCAAGGGCCCCGGCTCCGGTCGTGAGACCGCCATCCGCTCCCTCCAGGCTGCTGGCCTCGAGGTCTCGAGCATCCAGGACAAGACCCCCATTCCGCACAACGGCTGCCGCCCCAAGAAGCGTCGCCGCGTGTAACTGAAAGGATCGTATCAATATGGCAATCGACAGGACTCCTGTTCTTAAGCGCTGCCGTCAGCTCGGGATCGATCCCGCTGAGCTCGGTTACAGCAGCAAGAAGGAATCTATCCGTCAGCCCAAGCGCCGTCGCAAGGAATCTGAGTACGGCATGCAGCTGCGCGAGAAGCAGAAGGTCAAGTTCATCTATGGCGTTCTGGAGAAGCAGTTCCACGGCTACTTCAACAAGGCCCGTAAGATGAACGGCGTCACCGGTGAGAACCTCATGATCATTCTTGAGTCTCGCCTCGACAACGTCGTCTTCCGTCTTGGCTTCGCCCGCACCCGCAAAGAGGCTCGTCAGTCCGTCCGTCACGGTCACTTCACCGTGAACGGCAAGCGCGTGGACATCCCGTCCTACCGCGTCAAGGCCGGCGACGTCGTCGCTGTCGGCGAGAAGTTCCGTGACCTCCTCCCCATCAAGGAGGCTCTGATTTCCTCCGAGCGCTTTGAGGTCCCTGGCTGGCTCGAGGTCGATATCGAGAAGCTGTCTGGTAACGTGCTCGCTCTGCCGACGCGTGAGCAGATCAGCGGTGATATCAACGAGCAGCTCATCGTCGAGCTCTACTCTAAGTAGTCCATCCGGGCTGCTGAGGCTGGAGGTAATACATGTCAGAATTCATTAGGCCTCAGGTTCAGGTCGAAGAGATCAACGAGACGTCTGCTCGTGTCTCCGTCGAGCCGCTCGAGCGTGGCTACGGCGATACGCTGGGTAACTCCCTTCGTCGCGTTCTTCTGTCCTCGCTCGAGGGTGCCGCCGTCGAGGCTATTCAGATCGATGGCGCGCAGCACGAGTTCATGACCATCCCTAACATGGTCGAGGATGTCACCGACATCGTCCTGAATGTCAAGGGTCTTGTCTTCAGGGCTCTCGGCACGACCGACGAGGCGACCGCCACCATTTCGGTTGACGGCCCCTGCGAGGTCACCGGTGCGGACTTCTTTATTCCGTCCGAGTTTGAGCTGGTCAACCCCGAGCAGCACATCGCTACGCTCACCGAGGGTGGCCATCTCACCATGAGCATGCGCATCGGCTATGGCCGCGGCTATGTTTCTGGCGAGGCCAACAAACGCGACAACGATCCCATCGGTGTGATCCACGTCGACTCGCTGTACTCGCCGGTTTCCCGTTGCGCCAAGCTCGTTGAGGCTTGCCGTGTCGGTCAGCACACCGACTACGACCGCCTTGTCCTCGAGATCGAGACCAACGGCTCCATCGCCCCGCGCGACGCCGTGGTCCAGGCTGCCAATATCATTAACCAGCATATGGCTGCCTTTATGAACCTTGCCGAGACCCCCGAGGTCGAGGAGGAGGCTTCGATCTTCGCTCCCGAGGTCACCAACGACAACGCTGAGCTGGACAAGCAGATCGAGGATCTGGACCTTTCCGTCCGTTCTTACAACTGCCTTAAGCGCGCCAGCATTCACTCGGTCCGTCAGCTCGTTGAGTTCTCGGAGAACGATCTGCTCAACATCCGTAACTTCGGTGTTAAGTCGATCGAGGAAGTGAAGGACAAGCTTGAGTCCATGGGCCTGAGCCTGAAGGCTTAATGCTTCGCATATTTGAGGAGAAACTAGACCATGCGTCATAACGTTAAGAAGGGCCTGAAGCTCGGCACCGATGCGAGCCACACCAAGGCCATGAAGAAGAGCCTTGCTAAGGCCCTCTTCGAGAACGACCGCATCAAGACCACCGAGACCCGCGCTAAGGCGCTGCGTTCGGTCGTCGATCCGATCATCACCTGGGCCAAGAAGGGCGACCTGCACTCTCGTCGTCTGGCTATCGCCAAGCTCGGCGATAAGCAGCTCGTTGCCGAGATCTTCGACAAGGCTGCTCAGGGCATGTGGCAGGACCGCAACGGCGGTTACACCCGCATCATGAAGCTCGGTAACCGCAAGGGCGACAACGCTCCCATCGTTATCATGGAGCTCGTCACCGAGCCTTGCGCGCCTAAGGCTAAGAAGGCTGCTCCGGCCCCCAAGAAGGCCGCTGCTCCCAAGAAGGTCGAGGCTGTCGAGGAGGCTCCTGCTGAGGAGACCGCTGAGTAGACAATCCGTCTGCATAGGCTATATTCGAGGGGTACGTTCGCGTACCCCTCTTTTTTTGTCGCGATACCGTTGCTTGTTTGTTGGGAGCGCCCATGACTGCGCCGTCTGATTTCAATTCGATTTCCGAGCTTGACGCCACACTCGTATTTCGCGTGGCCTATGATGGCTCGTCGTATAGCGGATTTGCCGAGCAGCCGGGACAGACGACGGTTGCGGGTGAGCTACGTCGAGCTATTGAGACGCTCCTGCGCCGTCCGATCGACCTGACGTGTGCGGGACGTACCGATGCCGGCGTGCATGCGGTGGCACAGTTTATCAGCGTGCCCGTAACGGACGCTGAGTTGGCTTTGACGCGCCGTAGGTGGCTGAGGGCCATGGATGCCCTCCTGCCCAAAGATATCGCCATAAACGAGGTCTACAAGGCCCGTAAAGGCTTTTCTGCACGCTTTGATGCGCGTTCCCGTACGTATACGTACCGTATTGCCGATCGCGACGCGCGCCCTGTGCTTTCGCGCGGTGCGGTGTGGTGGCATCGCTACCCATTGGATGTTGAGGCGATGTCTGCGGCCTGTCCCGCGCTGCTGGGCGAGCAGGACTTCAAGAGCTTTTGCAAGGTGGCGTCTGCCGTGGGCAAGCCCACGCACCGCTGCGTGATGCGTGCCGAGTTTGGCCATGAGGTTGCGTTTGGCGAGGACATCCTGACGTTTACCATCGAGGGCAATGCGTTTCTGCATTCGATGGTCCGCACGATCGTGGGCACGCTTGTCGAGATTGGCATGCATCGCCGTGAACCCGAGTGGATGCGCGAGGTCATCGATGCTTGCGACCGTACCGCTGCGGGCCCCACGGCTCCTGCCTGCGGCCTTACGTTTATGGGCGTGGATTACGATCCCGCCGAGCTTGTCGTGCTCGACTAGGGGAGGGCTCGGCGCGTCGTGCGTCGGCACCTGTCATCTGTGGGCTGCGCGTGTGCAACATCTGTTCTTGGCGTGCAATACAACCGGTGTCTCATTGCTTTTATTGCCGGGGTGTACCATGAACGACAGTTTGATTCACTGCTGTCGAGAGGACGGATAACTTGGTTCGACGTGGCTCGCATCCGCGACTTTCGGTGATCCTTGTGGTAGAAGGTTCGCCCAGCTATGCGATGCGTGCGCTCGAGAGTATCCAGAACCAAGACCTCTACGATTTGCAGATTGTCGTTGTCTGCCGCGATGCTGCGCCCGGTGTGCGCCATTCGCTTCAAGTTGCTGCCGACAGGGACATCCATATTGATTTGATTGACGTCGAGGACGCGAAGCGCGGCGCTTGTCTTCGTGCCGGTTTTGCTGCCTCGCGCGGCTCTCAAATCATCGCTATGAACGCCGATGAGTGGTTTGCTCCGCAGTCCCTTTCCAAGATGGTCAATATCGCGTGCGATACTACGGCAGACATAGTGCTCCCCACGGTGTCGCTCGACCGCTATGATGCACATCGAGAGCGCCATTCGCGCGTCTTGGATGCTGCTCATATTTCCATTGATAGCAAATCTTCGATGGTGGCCGGGCTGCCTCAGTTGATTTTAGGCGGCCTAGTCGTTCAGACCTCTGGTGTGATGTACAGCCGCTCGCTGTTTGAGGCATGCCTTTTGTGCGACAAGGTGTTTCGCACAGTTGGGTTTATGGCATGCGCGCTTTCGCAGACACGATGCGTGTCCGGCTGCGGCGATGCTTGTTTCCACACGGCGGCACCTAAACTTACAGATGCCTTTGATCCCACCATGTATGCCAAGGTATCCGATGACACTCGAGCGCTCGACGAGCTTGCGGACTCACTCTCGGAAGCAGACAGCGGTGGTCGGCTCAAGCTGGCAAGCCAAAAGTTCTACTTTGCCGGACTGGTCGCCTGCATCGAGAATTTGTGTCTGAGCCCGCATGGGGTGTCGTCAATCGAGCGTTCCGCCCGCATGCGTGATATGCTCGATGCGCCTCGAACCCGTCAGATGGTCGCCGCGCTCAAGGATAACCATCGGGGGCTCGGTCTGTTGTTTGGGCCGATCGCCAGCGCCAAGCCCGCGCGCTGCGTGATGTGTACGCATCTGGCAGCTTTTCTTAACCGGACGGGCGCAAAAACCGCCTAAACGGCTCATTTCGAAACAAACTTGCATAGAATTGTTTCGAAATGCGTTCTTATACACAAAAGCCTTCAAATAGCGTTAAACTATTCAATCACTGATTGATTGTCTCCGCCATCTTTTGGAGAGAGGGTTTGTATGGCTAAAAAACGCAATGGGCGCCAGGATGCCATTAGAGATATTGTGCGCAATAAGGACGTCCGCACGCAGCGCGTGCTGGTCGATGAGCTCCGCGCTATGGGCTTTGATTGCACGCAGGCGACTGTCTCTCGCGATATTGCCGACATGGGGCTGCGTAAGCTCCCTGAGGGCATCTATGTTCTGGCAGAGGACCTGCACCTGCAGCGTATGGTTTCCGAGCTCGTAACGGGCGTTCTGCGCACCGATAATCTGGTTATGATCAAGGCTCAGCCTGGTACGGCTTCCGGCATCGCCGCCGCCGTTGATGCGGCAGAGTTGCCCGATGTGCTTGGCTCGCTTGCCGGCAACGATACGATTTTGGTTATTGCCCAGACGGCCGAGGACGGCGAGCGTCTCGAGGCGCTGATCAATAAGCTGAGCAATTCTCGCAAGTAGGCGTGCGGGTCGTGCGCTCGGCACTGTGTGCGTGACATGGTGGCTTGTAAGGGGGTATCGACGTTGGTCGGTACCCCCTATATTGTTTGCCGGTATAAAGGCCGTCCACCAGGTCGCTTTAAACTAAAAGGCCCCCGAGCACTTTAATAAGCTGCTCG